>NZ_JBFRHD010000032.1:0-69356 GCF_052115685.1 Cupriavidus sp. 2KB_3 | reverse complement strand
CGGCCTCTCGCGGGTGATGTCGATGCCGTTGAAAAGGATGGTGCCGGTGGTCGGCTCCAGGAACTTGGTAAGCAGGTTGAAGCAGGTCGTCTTGCCTGCGCCGTTGGGGCCGATCAATGCGTGGATCGAGCCGCGCCGCACCTGCAGGTTGACGTCGCTAACCGCCGTGAACCCCTTGAATTCCTTCGTGAGGTTCTTCGTTTCCAGGATGATTTCCTGATTCATAGTCTCCTGCCCGCCCTCTTGCTGCGATACCGGGTTGTGCCCGGCACTGACAATGGTTCGAACTCCGGCGCTTTGTCGCCATGTTTGCCGCGTTATAGGTGTCTGGAAGCGGCGCGGCTGCCGCAATATCCGGGTGGCTCAACCGCCCTGAAGTGCAGGCGGGAGCACCGTATATCGGCGACTATTGTGTGCGTCTGCTGCGTCGCAAAACATCGGGGTTTGCACTAGGCATAAGACATGCAGGAATCGTCATGTCTGGCCATGTCTGGCCAATGCTGATACGGGTTGGCGGCGGATTGGCGGCAGGGGGGCAGCAGCTTGCCGCCCCCCTGCACATCACGCCACGGGAATACCCGAAGCGGTGTCCGCAAGCGCCTGCACCACGGCGGCACCGCTGGCGCGCAGCTTGCGATCCTCGCGGATCATGTCGCTGGCGCGCTCGGCGATCATGATCGTCGGCGAGTTGGTATTGCCCGACGTGATCAGCGGCATGACGGACGCATCCACCACGCGCAGCCCGGCGATGCCGCGCACGCGCAGGCGGTTGTCCACCACGGCGTCCGGATCATTGGCGGTGCCCATGCGGCAGGTGCCCACCGGATGGAAGATGGTGGTGCCGATGGCGCCGGCGGCCTCGGCCAGCTGCTCGTCCGTCTCGAACGCGGCGCCGGGCAGCCATTCCTGGGGCTTGTACGGCGCCAGCGCCGGAGAGGCGACGATGCGCCGCGTCAGGCGCAGCGAGTCGGCGGCCACCTTGCGGTCTTCCTCCGTGGAGAGGTAGTTGGGGGCGATCGCCGGGGCGCGCCGGAAATCGGCGTCTTCTATATGTACGCTCCCGCGCGAGCTGGGCCGCAGGTTGCACACGCTGGCCGTGAAGGCGTTGAACGCGTGGAGCGGATCGCCGAATTTGTCGAGTGACAGCGGCTGCACGTGGTATTCGAGGTTCGGCCGCGTGTAGCTGGGGTCGCTGCGCGCAAACGCGCCGAGCTGCGACGGCGCCATGCTCATCGGCCCGCTCTGGTTGAACGCGTACTGGAGGCCGATGCCGAGCTTCCCCCACCAGCGCGCCACGCGCGTGTTCAGCGTGCGCACGCCGTCCACCTTCATTACCGCGCGCAGTTGCAGGTGATCTTGCAGGTTCTCGCCCACGCCCGGCAGCGCCTGCCGCACGCGGATGCCGAGCGATTGCAGCCGCTCCGGCTGGCCGATGCCGGACAGCTCGAGCAGCTGGGGCGAATTGATCGCGCCCGAGGCCAGGATCACCTCCTCCGTGACGCGCGCCTCGCGGTTCTGCCCGCCGCCGACGAACTGCACGCCAGTGCAGCGGCGGCCGTCGGGGCCGTCGAAGGTCAGCGCGCTGACCTGCGCCCCGGTGACGATGGTCAGGTTGGGCCGGTCCGAGGCACGCCGCAGGAAGGCCTTGGCCGTGTTCCAGCGAATGCCGCGCCGCTGGTTGACTTCGAAATAGCCCACGCCGAAGTTGTCGCCACGGTTGAAGTCGTCGGTACGGGGGATGCCGGCCTGCTCGGCCGCGTCGATAAATCGTTCGAGGATGTCCCAGCGCAGCCGCTGGGCCTCCACGCGCCATTCGCCGCCGGCGCCGTGGAAGGCGTTGGCGCCGCGATAGTGGTCTTCGCTGCGCCGGAAGAGCGGCAGCACGTTGTCCCAGCGCCAGCCGTCGTCTCCGGCAATGCGCGCCCAGTCGTCATAGTCCTCGCGCTGGCCGCGCATATAGATCATGCCGTTGATGGACGAGCTGCCGCCCAGCACGCGTCCACGCGGGTAGCCCAACGAGCGGCCGTTGAGCCCCGGCTCCGCCACGGTGCGGTACATCCAGTCCGTGCGCGGGTTGCCGATGCAGTACAGGTAGCCCACCGGAATATGAATCCAGTGATAGTCGTCCTTGCCGCCTGCCTCCAGCAGCAGCACGTTGACGTCGGCGTCCTGCGTCAGGCGGTTGGCCAGCACGCAGCCGGCTGAACCGGCGCCCACGATGATGTAGTCGTACGTCTCCATAGTCCCTGGCTAGTCCTTCAATGCGCCCCGGCATATCGGTTTTATTATCGGAATGCCACGGATCATCGCACGACTCGGACCCTGCCGGCGTCAGGGCTTTGCCTGAGTCCCCGCGCCCGCCCCCGCCACGGCAGCTTCCTCCAGATGCCGCCGCAGCCAGCCGGACAGCGCCGCGAACACCTCGCTGCGCAACGGCTCGGCCTCGTTGAAGATCTCGTGATAGCCGTTGTCGAACCAGACCATCTCGCGCAGGTCCTCGGGCGCGTTGTCGTGGAAGGTGCGGCTGCCGGCGGGATCGACGATCCGGTCCGCGCCGCCCACCAGCATCAGCGTGGGCGCCTCGAGCCGGGGCGCGTCGGCCTGTGCCTGGGCGATGCCGTGGAGCATCGTCTCCAGCACGCCAGCGCTGATGGTGCCCTGCACCAATGGATCGGTGCGATAGGCGCGCGCCACCTCCGGGTCGTGCGACAGCAGCCGCGCGTCGATCGGATTCGGCACGCGCAGCCGGGGCGCCAGCGCCAGCAGCAGCCGGTGCGAGGTCATCATGCCGCTGGAGATGCGCAGCGCCAGCGCCGGCGAGGACAGGATCAGCGCGCGGATCGGCCGCACCCGCGCCGTGGCCAGCCGCGCCGCCACCAGCCCACCCATGCTGTGGCCCAGCACGATCGGCATTTCGTTCCATTGGCGCACGGCGGCGTCGTGGATCTCTGCAAGGTCATCTACATAGATGTCGGCGTGCGGCACGACCATGCGCGGACCGCCGCTGGCGCCATGGCCGCGATGATCATAGGCGCGCACCCGCAGGCCGAGCCCGCACAGCAACGCCACCACGTGCGCGTAGCGGCCGCTGTGCTCGGCCAGGCCGTGTACCAGCAGCAGCGTGCCGAGCGGCTCGGGGTAGCGGTTCGGGTCGGGCAGCCAGGTACGCACCAGCAGCTCGGTGCCGTCTCGCATGCGCTGGCGGGTCTCGGCCGGGGCGATGCCGGGGCGCTGCGCAGCTTCGGTGCCGGGCCGCTCGTCCACGCCGTCCACATCGTCCGTGCTCATGAGAGGTTCGTCCATCGCTTGTCTCCTGATTGGTACGCCTGCTTCTTCTTGTGGGAATGCTTGCGGCGCGCGGTCAGCGGTGACAGCTCGCACAATCCTTGAAATCCTCGCCGGCGGCGCTCGCCATGTCCGCCAGGATGGGGCAGTCGGGGCGATCATCGCCGCTGCAGGATTCGGCCAGCGCACGCAGCGTGTCTCGCATGGCAGCCAGTTCGGCAATCCGCACTTCGAGATCCGCCACGTGCTTCAGGGTCAGCGCCTTGACGTCCGCGCTGGCCCGCGCGCGGTCGTGCCAGAGCGACAGCAGCCCGCGAATCTCGTCGAGCGAGAATCCCAGATTACGGGCCCGCCGCACGAAGCGCAAGGTGTGCACCGCGCGGTCGTCGTAGCGCCGGTAGCCGCCCTCGGAACGCGGCGGCGCTTCCACCAGGCCGATCGATTCATAGTGGCGGATCATCTTGGCCGTCACGCCAGAGGCCGCCGCCGCTTCTCCGATATTCATCGCGAACCCTCATCAGTGGATCGGCCAGCCGCTACACGCGCCACCCCTGCCCCCGCCGGATGCCAGCGGCGCAGCAGCAGCGCGTTGCCGACCACGCTTACGCTCGAGAACGCCATGGCGGCGCCCGCCACCACCGGGTTCAGCAACCCGGCGGCGGCCAGCGGAATGCCGATCACGTTGTAGATAAACGCCCAGAACAGATTCTGCCGAATCTTGCGCACGGTGCGATGCGACACGGCGAGCGCATCGGCCACCAGCGCGGGGTCGCCGCGCATCAGCGTGATGCCGGCGGCGTGCATCGCCACGTCGGTGCCGGTAGACATGGCGATGCCCACATCGGCGGCGGCCAGCGCGGGGGCGTCGTTGATGCCGTCGCCCACCATCGCCACCACGGCTGCGCCATCGCGCTTGAGTGCGGTCACGCGCGCGGCCTTGGCCTCGGGCAACACCTCGGCCTGGAACTCGTCGAGACCGAGCGCGCGGGCGACCTGTGCGGCGGCGCCGGGGTTGTCGCCGGTCAGCATGACAGTGCGGATGCCCGCCGCGCGGAGCCGCGCGATGGCCTGCGCGGCGCCCGGCTTCAGGGCATCGCCGAACGCGACGAGGCCGGTCACGCGCCCGTCCGCCATCAGCCAGGACACCGTGCGGCCCTCGCCACGCAGGCGCTCGGCTTCCGCCTGGAGCGGCCCAGCGTCGGCGTGCAGCGCTGCACGCAACACGTCGCTGCCCAGTTGCAGCGGCTGGCCATCCACTACCCCGGCGATGCCGCGCCCCGGCAGCGCGCGAACCTCGCTCGCCGGCAGGGGCGCGATACCGCGCGCGGCGGCTGCGGCCAGCACGGCGCGGGCCAGCGGATGCTCGCTGCCGGATTGCAGCGCCGCCAGGCGCGCCAGCAGCGCGGCCTCGTCCCCATCGGCGGCGATCAGCGCCACCACGTCGGGCTTGCCGACGGTGAGCGTGCCGGTCTTGTCGAAGGCAACCACCGACACGCGATGCGCCACCTCCAGCGCCTCCGCGTCCTTGATCAGGATGCCCGCGCGCGCGCCGGCGCCCGTGCCGGCCATGATCGCGGTGGGCGTGGCCAGCCCCAGCGCGCACGGGCAGGCAATGACGAGCACGGCCACCGCGTTGAGCATCGCGGCGGTCCAGTCGCCGCCCACCAGCCCCCAGCCAAGCAGCGTGGCCGCTGCCAGCGCCAGCACCACCGGCACGAACACCGCGCTGACCTGATCCACCAGCCGCTGGATCGGTGCCTTGGCGGCCTGCGCGTGCTCCACCATGCGGATGATGCGCGCCAGCACGGTCTCCGCGCCCACCGCCACGGTGCGCGCCACCAGCGGCCCTTCGGCATTGATCGCCCCGCCGGTGAGACGGTCCCCGGCGCGCTTCGGCACCGGCACGGACTCGCCGGTCAGCATCGATTCATCGACATGGCTGCTGCCTTCGATCACCTCGGCATCCACAGGAATGCGTTCGCCGGGACGCACGATGACCTCGTCGCCCACGCGCACGGCAGCCAGCGGCACGGTAGCTTCCACGCCGTGGCGACGCACCTGCGCGGTGTCCGGCCGCAGCGCGGCCAGCGCGCGGATGGCGGCGGTGGTCTGGCGCTTGGCGCGCGTCTCCAGCCACTTGCCGAGCCGCACCAGTGTGATGACCACGGCGGCGCTCTCGAAATAGAGGTGCGGCATGGCGTCGTGCCCCGTCGACATCGCCATCTGCCACGTCTGCCACGTCTGCCACATCTGCCACAGCGACAGCCCGTACGCCGCAGACGTGCCGAGCGCCACCAGCAGGTCCATATTGCCGGCCCCGGCGCGCACGGCCTTCCAGCCGGCCTTGTAGAAACGCCAGCCGAACACGAACTGCACCGGCGTGGCCAGCAGCCACTGCACCCAGCCCGGCAGCATCGTGTGGATGCCGAACCACCCGAGCACCATCGGCGCCACCAGCGGCACGGACAGCGCGGCGGAAATCGCCACGGGCCACGGGCCGGACCAGAAATCGGCACGCTCCTCCCCCGCCGGTGCCGCCGCCTCGTCCGCCGGGACCAGCGTGGCCGCATAGCCGGCGCGCGAGACGGCATCGGCCAGCGCGGCCGCATCCACGGCGCCACGCTGCACCGTCACGGCGGCGCGCTCGGTGGCGAGATTGACCTGGGCATCCTCGACGCCGGGCACCGCGCGCAGCGCACGCTCCACCCGGCCCACGCATGACGCGCAGGTCATGTCGGCGATGTTCAGGTCGATGGTGTCGCGCGGCCCTTCGGCGGCGATCAGGGCGGGTGTACTGGACATGACAGGAAAACTCCACGGGAGCCATCGATAGCGATGACTGCACTGTGAACCCTACCATCATTGGAAGGTCAAGGTCTTTGTGCGATGCGAATAGCGCTTGCGCTTCCCATGGTGGGAAGGTTCACACTACAAGCTATCCGTCATGGATGTCATTGATCCCGGAGTTCCCAGATGATCCAGTTCCAAGTCGAAGGCATGTCCTGCAACCATTGCGTCCGCGCCATCACCCAGGCCGTCCAGTCCGTAGACCCCGCCGCCCGCGTCACGGCCGATGTGCCGACGCAAGCGGTCAGCGTGGAATCCGGCGCCGATCGCCAGGCGCTCCAGCGGGCAATCGAGGGGGCGGGGTATCCGGTGAAGGCGGCGCAATAAGAAAGGGCACCCTAGGGTGCCCTTCTTGTCACATCCAGTCCGGATCGCGGTCGTTCAGAACCGATACCCCACGTTCAGGAACGTGACGATCGGGTCGATCTTGATCTTGGTGTGTGACTGCACCTGTGCGCCGTTGGCCAGCGTGGTGGTGAAGTTGGCGGTGGTCGAGATCGGCACGTAGGACACCGACAGGCCGACGAACCAGTTGTCGGTCACGGCGTAGTTGGCGCCGACGTTGAACACCGGGTTCCACGACGGCTTGGCCGAAGCGGTCATAGTCGAGCCCGGGCCGAATTCGCTCTGCACGAAGGTCTGGTTGGTGACCGTTTCGCCCGTGAACCACGTGTAGTTCACGCCAATGCCCACGTACGGACGGAATTTCGTCTTGGCGTCGAAGAAGTGCCACTTGGCGACGATGGCCGGGCTCCACTGGCGCACCTTGCCGAGCTTGCCGTACTTCTCGTAGCCACGGTCACCGCTCACGTCGTGCTCCGGCGGAATGCCGGCCACGAATTCCGTGGAGATGTTGTCCGTAAAGAAGTGGCTGAACGCCAGGCCGACCGTGTCGGCCGAGTCGATCGTTGCGCCCGTGTTCTGGCGCTGCAGTCCGCCGGTGGGACGGCCTGCGACCGAGTCGATCGTCAGGAATTCCGAGTGGCCCTGCGGCATCACCCGGAACCAGCCCAGGCTGACGATATTGCTGCCCGCGGATTGTGCCTGTGCCACGCCAGCCAGCGTCATTGCGGCGGCGGCCACGAGCATCTTCTTATTGGTGTTCTTCATGATTCCTCTTACTCCTCATCCTCGTTCTGTCTCAACTCACTGCTGGCACGCATTATCCGTCTCACGGACGGCATGCTGTTTCAAACGTGATACCGGGAGGTAGAAGAATTGCCCTAAAGGCAGGGTTAACCCAAAAACCTTGCACAAATCGAGGTCGAATTCGCCCCAAAACGCGGCTTTCGCGCAACGGTTATGTACACAAAACGATAATCCATTCAGTCGGCGTGGTTTTTCCGCTGAGGACGAAGGTCAGCCGGCGTCACCCCGGCTGGCCAGCACGCAGGCGGCGAGGTCCCAGAGCGCGTAGCCCACGCTCTTGAAGACCAGCGGGCAGCCGGCGCGGGCGCGCAGGGCGTCGGCGTCGAGAATGGCGGTCTGGAACGGCTGGACCGTGGCCCAGTCGATGCCGGCCTGGAGCAGGTCGCCCGCCTCGTCCTCGATACCGAACAGGGTGTCGGCCAGCAGCCGGCCCTGGGCGGAGGCGGTCTGGCAAAGCACGGGCGGCAGTTCGCACATATCAGGGCGGAACGCGCCGACGCCAGCGACAAAGTGTCGAGTTGTCCACAAGCCACTGTCGAGGTCAGGCAGTACCGCCGTGCGGCTCGACGTCACCGTGACGACCATCGATACGTGCGGCAGCGCCTCGGCCACATCGTCGATCACCTTCGCCTCCACGCCGAGGGCGCGCGCCTGGGTGGCCAGCGCCTCGGCCTTGTCGCGCGTGCGCGATTGCAGCCAGACCCGCCGTACCGGCAGCCCGGCCACGAAGGCCTCAAGGTGGGTCTGCGCCTGCACGCCGGCGCCGACGATCAGCAGTTCGCCATCCGGCTCGGGCGCAAACGACTGCGCGGCCAGCAGCGTAACTGCGGCCGTGCGCCGCCCGGTGACCGTGGGGCCATCGAGCATGGCGATCCGCTCGCCCGTGTGCGCGCTGGCGACCAGCACTTCGCCGAGGATGGTCGGCAGGCCACGCCGGGGATTGTCGGGATGGACGGTGATGTTCTTGGTCATCACCAGGTCGCGGTTGCGCGCGGGCATGACCAGCAGCGTCCCGGCCCCGTTCGCGGCGTCGCCCACGGGCAGGGCGATGCGCGGCGGCGCCATCGCGCTGCCGTCTCGCAGTTCAGCGAGCATGGCCGCGATGGCCTGGGCCAGTTCGGGATACGGCAGGCGGGCCGCCGTGGCGGCGGCGTCGAGCGGGACGAAGGCGTTGGGCATCGGGCGACGGATGGGTGACATTGGCTGCAAGGAATCCGCCATTGTCCCCCATGCCGCGCCCCCGGGATCAGCGCGACAGCATGCCCATCACCGCCGCCGCATAGCGCGTACCCGCCGCTGCGCCGGCCGGGAACACGGCCTCGATGTCCGCAAGGTCCTGCGCGCCAAGCTGCACATCAAGCGCACCGAGGTTGTCGTCGAGATTGGCAATGCGCCGCGTGCCCGGAATCGGCACCACATGCTCGCCGCGCGCCAGCACCCAGGCCAGCGCCAGTTGCGCCGGCGTGCAGCCTCGGGCATCGGCCAGCTCCCGCACCTTGTCTACCAGCGTCAGGTTGCGGGCGAAGTTCTCGCCGATAAAGCGCGGATTGGTCTTGCGATAGTCGTCCGCATCGAAATCATCCGGCGTGCGGATGGCCCCGGTCAGGAAGCCGCGCCCGAGCGGGCTGTACGGCACGAAGCCGATGCCAAGCCGCTCGCACGTGGCGAAAATGCCGTTCTCGTCCACGTCGCGCGTCCACAGCGAGTACTCGGTCTGCAACGCGGTCAGCGGATGCACCGCGTGGGCACGTTCGATGGTGTCCACGCCTGCCTCCGACAGCCCGATCCAGCGCACCTTGCCCGCCTGGACCAGCCCGGCCATCGCGCCGACGGTCTCCTCGATCGGCACCGTCGGGTCCACGCGATGCAGGTAATAAAGGTCGATGACATCGAGGCCCAGCCGCTTCAGGCTGGCATCGCAGGCGGCACGCACGTACTCGGGCCGCCCGTTCACGCCACGCGCAGCCGGATTGGCCGGATCGCGCACCATGCCGAACTTGGTGGCCAGCACCACCTTGTCGCGCCGCCCGCCGGCCAGCGCACGGCCCAGCAGTTCCTCATTGGTGTGCGGGCCGTAGATGTCGGCCGTGTCGAGCAGGTTCACGCCGCGCTCGATGGCATGGTGGATCGTGCGGATCGACTCGGCGTCGTCGTGCGCGCCGTAGAAATCGCTCATGCCCATGCAGCCGAGGCCCAGCGGAAAGACGTCGGGGCCAATCCGGCCCAGTTTGCGCATTGCGGTCATGTGAGACTCCTTGTGTGGGATTGGAACTGGCGCCCAGTATCGCCATCCCCCGCGATGGGAAACAGCGTGCTACGCTGCAAGCATCATGAAGCCTGACTTCACAATCGATCCTGATTCCCTGCCCTCGCTGGCCGCCTTCGCCTGTGTGGCGCGGCTCGGCAGCTTTACGGCTGCCGCCGGCGCACTGGGCGTGAGCCCCTCGGCGGTCTCCCAGACCATTCGGCACCTGGAAGACCGGCTGGGCGTGCGGCTGCTGCAGCGGACCACGCGCCATGTCGGCCTGACCGAGGCCGGTGCGGCGCTGCTGGCCCGCGTGGCGCCGGCGCTCGCCGAGATCCAGGCGGCCACCGAGGACGCCCGCGCCCAGCGCGACACCCCGGTGGGCACGCTGCGGCTGACCAGTTCGCATTCGGCGGTGGTCATCGCGCTGCGGCCGATCCTGACCGACTTCATGCGCGCCTATCCGTCGATCTGCGTGGATCTGGTCACCGACGACCGCTTCATTGACCTGATCGCCGAAGGCTTCGACGCCGGCCTGCGCCTCGGCGAGGCGCTCCACCAGGACATGGTGGCGATTCCCGTGACCGGCCCGCTGCGGATGTTCGTGGCGGCCTCGCCCGATTACCTCGCCCGCCACGGCACGCCGCAGACGCCGCACGACCTGCATCAGCACGCCTGCCTGCAATACCGCTTCGGGCCGATGGGCTCGGTGTACCGCTGGGAGTTCGCGCGCGGCGGGCGGCCGTTCACGGTCGATACCCGCGCCGCGCTGATCGCCAATGACAAGACCATGCTGCATCAGGCCGCGCTGGCCGGGCTCGGCCTGATCTACGAGTTCCCGCACCACATCCAGGCCGCGCTGGCAGCGGGCCAGCTGGTCACGGTGCTGGAAGACTGGACGCCGCCGTTCTCGGGCTTCTATCTCTACTATCCGAGCCGCGCGCTGATGCCGCCCAAGCTGCGGGTGTTCGTGGATTTCCTCAAGGCGCGCGCCCTGCCGGCCACGGCCTAGCGTCGCATCGACGTGCGCTGCGGCCCGGCCTCGCGCACGCTGGCGCCGCGCACCTCGATGCCGATGTCATCAACGACCTTGCCCGACGCATCGACCAGTTCCACGCGATGCCGGCCCGGCCACGGCAGCCACGCCAGCTGCCCGCCCTTGCCGAGCGGCTTGCCGTCGATGCGCCAGCTCACCGCGCGCGCCGTCTGCCCGGTCAGCCCGTCGGCATGGAACCAGACGCGCTGCGCATCGGGCGGAATATCGGGATCGAGCGCGAAGATCGTGCCGTCCGCAGGGCTGGCGATGGCCGGCGCGCCATTCGATGGCGACGCCGCGCCCACGCGGATGCGGGTCATGGCGGTACCCGCCAGGAACACTTCCTCGCGCGCCGGTTCGAGGTTGTCGGCGAAGGTCAGCGGCACGCGCTCCACGCCAGCCGGCATCGCGGGGGCGCGGCTGGACGTCTGGCGATGGAGCGCCGCCATCACGTCATGCCACACTGGCGCCGCGCCGGACACCCCCGACACATCGTGCATGCTCGCGCCACTGGCATTGCCGATCCACACGCCCACCGTGTAGCGCTGCGACCAGCCGATGCACCAGTTGTCGCGCATGTCCTTGCTGGTGCCGGTCTTCACGGCGGTCCAGAAGCGCGTGGTCAGCGGGCTGTCTAGGCCGAAGGTCCGCGCGCGGGCGTGACGGTCGGCCAGCACATCGCCAATCACATAGCTCGCCGCCGGGCTCATCACAGGCTGGCGGGTCACGGGTGCGCCGTCCACGGTCATCCGTACCGGGCCATAGGCGCCCTGGTTCGCAAAACTGCGATACGCATTGGTCAACGACAGCAGCGACACATCGGCGCTGCCCAGCGCGAGGCTGTAGCCGTAGTAGTCGCCCGATTCGGTGAGCGGCAGGCCCAGCGCCACCAGCCGCCGGTGAAAGCGGTGTGGCGTGACCATCACCAGCGTGCGCACGGCCGGCACGTTCAGTGACGAACCGAGCGCGGCGCGCAGGCTGACCCAGCCGGCGTAGCGATGATCGTAATTCTGCGGAATATAGAGCCCGCCGCCGGTGGGCAGGTTGACCGGACGGTCATCGAGCAGCGACGCGGCGGTCAGCCGCCGTTCCTCGATGGCCTGCGCGTACAGGAACGGCTTCAGCGTCGAGCCGGCCTGACGCGGCGCGGCGGCGTGATCGACCTGCGCCGCCGACGACAGCGCGCCCGAGGAGCCCACATAGGCCAGCACGTCGCCGCTGGCATTGTCGATGACCACCACGGCGCCGTCCTCGGCATTGCGCCCGGCCAGCTCGCGCAGATGGCGCGACAGGCTGTCCACGGCCACGCGCTGCACCTCTGCATCGAGCGTGGAGGCGATGCGCGCCGGCACCGGCCGCCCCGCTGGCAGCGCCTCGCGCGTGCGGGCGATGATCGCGCGCGCGAGGTGCGGCGCCAGGTTGGCCCGGAAGCTGGCGTCCGGCACGCTGGCCGACTTCGCCAGGGCCAGCGCCGTGAAGCCGTCCAGCCCGTCGCATTCGCGCGGCTGCTTCATCTCGCGCAGGATGCGGCACGCCCGCGCCGACACCTGCCCCGGCGCGGCGTTAGGGCTGCGCACCAGTGCCACCGCCAGCGCCGCCTCGCGCGCGTTCAGGCCGCTCGGCACCTTGCCGAACAGCGTCTGGGACATCGCCGAAAGCCCCACCAGCTCGCCCCGGAACGGCACGAGGTTCAGGTATGCCTCAAGGATCTGGTCCTTGCTCCAGCCATGTTCGAGCGAGGCGGCGCTGACCGCCTGCCCCACCTTCTGGCCGAAGCTGCGTCCGCGCGCGGCACGCAGGTCTTCGTCGAGCAGTCCGGCCAGCTGCATGGTCAGCGTGGACGCGCCGCGCGTGCGCGTGTTCCACATATTGGCCCACGCGGCGGCGGCCACGCCCTGCCAGTCCACGCCGCTGTGTGCGTAGAAGCGCCGGTCCTCGGACAGCACGATGGCCGTGCGCAGGGCCGGCGAGGTGTCGGCCAGCGTCACCCAGTCGCCACGCCGCACGCGGAAGTCGTCGCGCACGCGCGCCACCGGCTCGCCATGGCGATCCACCACGACGATGTCGGCGCTGCGCCAGTTGTCGCGCACGTCGCGGAAGGCGGGCACCGCCGCCGCCGAGGACGCGGCGGTCGCCAGCCCGAGCAGGACGAGGGGGGCGATTGGGGCAAACAAGCGGCGGCGCGACATCATCGTCATCGCTCCCCAGCTTCCCCGCGCGCCGACACCACCCCCGCCACCAGCAGCACCTGCGCCAGCGCGTAGGTCCACCAGATGCCGAGTTGGTAGGTATCGAACGGCGACAGGAACCTGGCCATGCCGATCATGGCGTCCGAGGCAACGAAACACAGCGCGCCCAGCGCGGCGAGCGGCGTTGGCAGCTGCGCCAGCAGCGCCGCGCAGGCCATGGCCGCCAGGGCGCCGATGTAGACCGTGACCGGCAGCGCCATCTCGCCAAGATTGGGCCAGAAGCGGCCGAGCAGCGCGCCCGCTGCCCCGATCACGAGCCCGCAGCCCAGCAGCCGCTGCGGGCGGAGATCGCTGGCCATGGGCACGAACAGGCGCAGGTAGGCCAGGTGCGCCAGCAGGAAGGCCCCTAGCCCGCCGAGGAACGAGATCTTCAAGCCCGGCAGCGCGAGCAGGAAATCGCCGATCGCCGAGAAGACGAGCGCCACCACCAGCCAGCGGCGCTCGCCAAGTGGACGATGGAACCATGCGGCGCGTGCCAGCATGATCGCCATCGCGGTCTTCCAGGCCGGCTGGTAGGCAATCTGGCCGGTCAGCGGCGTGCCGGCCGGCAACTCCATCGACGCCTGCATCAGCAGCACGCCATAGACCACGCCGGCCAGCGTGCCCGCGATCCACCACTCGCGCACGCGCGGCAGCATGCGCATCGCGATCCAGCTCATGGGCGGGCTCCCACTGTCACCTTGGCGTTGGGCGCGGCGCCGAACACGTCGGGTGCGTAGAGCGCCTCCACGCGCGTGGGCGGCAGCGCGAACTCGCCGGCGTTGTTGAGGCGCACCGTGTACTCCACCGCCACGTTGCCCTTGGGCAGGTAGCCGAAGTACTCGCGGTACGACTCGGGCGTGCGCTCGGTGAAAGTGGCCCACGACTTCTTTTCACCGCTTGTGGCGATCTGTGAATCACGCCCCAGCCCGCTGCCGAGGATGGTGGCGCCAGTGGGCACCGGATCATTCACCACCACCCAGGTCATGTCCGCCTGCGCGTCGATCTCAAGCCGCACGCGGTAGCTGTCGCCGCGCGACCACTTGCCCGCCACGGCCTGCTCCACCGGTGTGACGGTACGCTTGATGCGATAGCCCGCCGCCACCGGATCGCGCAGCGGCACGGCGGCCATTGCGCGCACCGTGGCCCAGGGACGGCCCGCGCCCTGCTGCTCGACCTGCAGGGCGCCGGTCGTGCCGGCAGCGGGCCACGGCAGGTCCACCGCGCCGCTCGCCACGCCATCCTTCTTCGTCGCGCCCGACCAGTCGAACGTGCGCGAGGCATCGCCCAGCGTCACGCGCGCGCCGCCCGCCACCGGTGTCTTCTCGAACACCTGCGCGTAGCGCTGCACCGCCAGCACGCCCCAGGCGTTGGCCGTGGTCGTGCCCCACGCGCCGCGCGTCTGGCGGCCCAGCAGGCCGGTCACCAGTTGCGGCACGTCGTCCTTCCAACCCGGCAGTTGCGTGGCCAATGCCAGCAGCTTCGCAGCGTTGACGTCGCCGTTGGCCATCAGCCACCACCAGTCGTCGCTGCGCTCGGTCGAGAACACCAGCCGCGTGCCCTGCACCGTGAGGCGGCTGCGCAGCAGTTGCTGGGCTTCGGCGAGGCGCTTGTCGTGCTCGGGGATGTCAGTCACGCGCGAGAGCAGCGCCAGCCAGTCGATCAACGCCGAGGTGGGCCACTGCGCGGGCAGGATCTGGATGCTGCCGAGCATGCGCGCCTGGGCGTGGCCAGTACGGGAGAGTGCTTCAAGCGCGGCCAGCTTGCGCACGTCGAGGTCCATCGACGCGGACGCCGGCGCCCAGCGCGGCAGCGTGATACGGCCGTCGACGAACGCCGTCAGCCCACGCTCCATCTGCGCGCGCTGCGCCTCGGGGAGGCGCAGCGGCAGGCCGGCCCGCGCGGCTTCGTCGGCCACGGACAGCAGGTAGGCCGTCAGCACCTCGCTGCCCGCGCTCGCGTCGCTCTGCAACGGGAAGTAGGCCGCCAGGCCGTTGCTGTCAAGGTAGGACGGCAGTTGTGCCATCAGCGCGTCCCACGCCGCCGTATCGCCCAGCCCGAGCGACTTCGACGTGCGCTGCTCCAGGCAGCTATAGGGATAGTGGCGAAACCACTCGCGCACCCCGGGCATGCCGCCCGCCAGCGACGACTGCATGGTCACCTGCATGCCGCCGCGCAGCTTGCCGGATGGATCGGTCAGCGCGCCGGCCGGGGCCTGCACCGGCACCGAGACGGTCGGCGCCATCTGCGCCAGCATCGCCTGCTGCGCGGTGACGGGCACCGCCGGCACGATCTGCTGCGAGAGCTTGAGGCGGTCGGCGGCCGCCTGGGCCGGATTCGTACCGCCCTTCTCGGTCGCCGCCACCTCCCACATCACCGTGCCGCTGCGGCTGTAGGCCAGCAGCGCCGGCGCGGTCACGTCCCAGCCAATCTCGCGCGAGGCGCCGGCCGGCAATTCCACGGTCTGCGCCGGCAGCGTCTGGGCATCGACCAGCGTGGCGCGCGCCGTGGCCTCCACGGTCATCGCCCGTTGCGTGGTGTTGCGCAGCGTGAACATGGCGCGATACTTGTCGTCCTCGCGCACCAGCAGCGGCAGGCCCGAGATCATCTGCAGGTCCTGCGTGGCGGCAACGGTGGCGCTGCCGGTGCCGAAGCGGCCCACGCCGAGGTCGGCCACGGCGACAATGCGGAAGCTCGCCAGCGAGTCATTGAGCGGTACGTCGAGCGTAGCCCGCCCTTCGGCGTCGAGTTGCACGCGCGGGTTCCACAGCAGCAGGGTGTCGAACAGTTCGCGCGTCGGGCTCTTGCCCCCGCCCCCGCCGGCCGGCACGGCCTTGCGGCCATAGTGGCGCCTGCCGATGATTTCCATCTGCGCGGTCGAGGTCTCCACGCCATAGCTGCGCCGTTGCAGCATCGCGTCGAGCAGGTTCCAGCTCGTGTTCGGCATCAGTTCGAGCAGCGCCTGGTCCACGGCGGCCAGCGCCACCTCGCCGTTGGCGGCCGGCTTGCCGTCCGGCAGTTTCACCTGCACCGTCACGCGTGCCTTGCCGCGCACCGGGTAGGTGGCCTTGTCCGGCGTCACGGTCACGTCGAGCCGGTGCGCTTCATTGCCGACGCGGATCTCGGCCAGCCCGAGCCGGAACGCCGGCTTGGACAGGTCCACCAGCGGCGATGGCGCCACGTAGTCACGCCCCTCGCTGCGGAAGGCGCGCCACCAGTCCACCGGCTGGCGCCAGCCCCAGGTGAAGAACGAGTACCAGGGCACGTCGCGCAGCCGCCCGCGCACGCTCAGCACGGACACGTAGACGTTCGGCCCCCATTCCGGCTTTACCTTGAGCCGCACCGTGGGATCGGTGCCGTTCAGCTCCACCACCTGCGTTTCGAGGATGCCTTCCCGTTCGATGGCGACCAGCGCCGTGGCATGGCGGAACGGCATGCGCACCTGGAACACGGCGGTGTCGCCGGGCGCGTAGGCGCGCTTCTCCGGCAGCACGTCCATGCGGTCGTGGTTCTCGCCGCCGAACCAGAGTTCGCCCTGGCGCGTGACCCAGACCGTGGTGGAAGCCTGCGAGACGCGCCCGTCCGCATCGCGCGCATTGGCGATCAGCTCCACCTGCCCTGCCTGCGCCAGCGACACATCGCAGCGCATGCGGCCCTGCGCGTCGGTGCGCGACTCGCACACCACGCCCAGGTCCTTGCTCTCGGTGCGGTTGTCATAGCGATAGAAGCCGCCCACCACACGCTGGCGGGCCGACGTGGTGATGCGCGCACGCGCCTTGACCTGCACCGGCGTATCGGCCACCGGCTTGCCCTGGGTGTCGAGCACCACGCCCTGCACCGACAGTTTCTGGCTCACCGATACCCAGCTGGCCGCGCGGATGCCCGCCACTACGGCGGCCGGCCACACCGGCACGGTCTGGCGCAGGGTCTGGATCTCGCCGTTCGGGTCGGCAAAGCCGGCCTCCAGCACGAGGTCGCCCGGCGTGGTGATCTTCGGCAGGTCCTTGACGGTGACCTTGCCGTTGCCGTCCTTGTCCAGCGTGACGGGCAGCTTGTCGGCGACCAGCTTCTCGCGGCTCTCGCCGGAGGTGTCCTCGCTGTCCTCGTCATCGACGGTGGCTTTCTCGTCCTGCGCGCGCGGCGGCTGGAACGAGAAGTCGTCGAAGTCGGCGAAGTTGACCGGCTTCTCGCGCAGCAGCGCCGACAGGCGCACCGGCAGGCCGGCCGCGCCGCCACCGTTCAGGTAATGGATTTCCACGCCGACCGGCACCTCGGCCGGCGCCACCAGCGCGCTGCCCTTGGCCTTCGGGTCCTTGGCCGTGCTCAGCGTGCCAGCCAGCACCGGCAGGCGGAACGCTTCCACGCGGAAGGTGCCGCCGTCGAGCGTGCGGCCATCGGCATAGACCAGCCCCACGCTGTAGACGCCCAGCTTGGCCGCCTGCGGGATCTGGAAGGTGCTCTCGGCGCTGCGCCCGCCCGTGGCCGTGGTGCGCCAGGCCAGCGGCAGTTCGTAGGTCTGGCCGCTGCCGTCATGCGTGACGACGGCCTTCTCCGGCATCGACGCCGGCAGCGCAAAGCCCTGCGCGGTCTCGCTGCGCAGCAGGTGCTTCATCGACACCGTCTCGCCCAGCCGCAGCAGCGTGCGGTCGAAGATGGTGTGCGCGCGCACGGTCTGCTTCGGGCTCATGTCGGTGGGCACGTTGAAGCGCCACGTCTCGATGCCACGGTTCCAGTTCGACATCACAAAGGCCATGTCGGCCTTGCCGCGCGCCTTCGGGTGGTCGGCGGCAATCCGTGCGGAGACGAAATAGCCGTCCATGCCGTTGCCGCAGTCCTGGTAGCGCTGGTCCGGCAGCTTGGCGAAGCGGGCGACGCCGGTGGCGTCGGTGGTGCCTTCGCCCAGCAGGGCGCCGTCGCAGCTGCGCACCGCGATGCGGGCGTTAGCGACGGGCTTGCCGTCGTCGAGGCCGGTGACCCAGGCCAGCCCGCTCATCTCGCCGTCGGCAGTGCCGCGCGCCAGCTTGAAATGAACGCCGAGGTTGGTCACCAGCGCCGCCGTGCGCACGTACATCGGCTCGGACTTGCCGAGCAGCGCGGCGCCCAGCATCGGCGAGGCGATTTCCACCACATGGAAGCCCGGCTCGGGCAGCGGAATGCCGACAACCTCGAAAGGCCGGGGCGAGGTGTCGGACGACTTCGGGATCGCCAGCGTCTGCGCGCCCGCCACGCCGCGCAACAACGGCACCGAGCGCGTCTCGATGGCCGGGGCGTTGCGCGGGCTGCGCACCGCATAGGGCGGCTTGCCGGCGCGGATCGCGTCGATCTGTTCCTTGGTCCAGGTGTTCTCGTGCATGCGCTTGACCATGCCGAACCAGCGCAGGATGGCCGTGTCGTCATCCACCTTGAGCCGCGCCACGGTGCCGGCTTCGGCGCGCACGAACGTGGCGGGCAGGTCGGCCTCCACGTTGCGCAGCGTCACGGGCAGCAGGGGCGGATAGTCGGCCGGCGACTTGCCGCGCGGCACATCGGCGAAACGCTCCACCACGCCAAACGGCGCGGCGGCGAACTTGGCCAGCGGCGGCAGCGCGCCGGTGGTCAGCTTGATCGGGAACAGGTCCGCATTGGTCAGCGGGCGGCCGCTGTCGTCCTTGATGTCGCGCGGGGCCTCGATGGTCAGGCTGGCGCGCTCGGGGAACGGCGCGGTGAAGCGGACCGACTCCACCGGGGCATCGGGCGGCTGGTCCGGGTCGAAGGTCGGCGCACGCGGGCCGGAGGGGGTCTTCAGGACGATGTGCTCGGCCACCTTGCGCGGAATCGGCGCGGTGAAGGTCACGGTCATCGGGCGCAGCGGCGTGCAGGGCGCCTCGGCCCGTTCGCGCTCGCAGGTGAAGCCAGCGGCGAAGGCTTCGCGCACGGTGTAGTCGAAGCGGCGCGGCGCCGTGGTGGCGATGCCGGAGGGTGTGGCGATGCCCGCATCGAGCACGAGCTGCATGCGCGCGCCGGCCGGCAGCTTCTGCTGGCAGGCCAGCAGGTGCACCGCCTCGCCTTCCCGTTTGGCGATCTCGTTCCAACCGACCGCCGCGATCACGTCCGTGCGCTCCTTGCCGGCCAGCAGCCGCACCGGAATGCGCTCGCCCAGGCCCTCGGCCTGGCACCACGCGTGTTCGCGGATCGACCCGGCCGTGGCCGCGCCGTTGAAACGCAGCACGAAGACCTGGTCTTCCTCCACCTGTCCGCCGGATGGCCGGGCCGAGACCACCGTGGGCCCGCCGGTCTCGAACCGGTACTCCGGCTTGCCGGTGTAGGCCTTGCCGGCCACGCTCTTGAGCCCGCTGGAAATGCGCACCGTGCAGCGCATGCCGGGCGGCAGGTCACGTTCGAAGTCGAACACCCAGTTGGTGGCGTTGACCCAGCGCCCGCTGCCGGCGGCCGCGCCGCCGGTGCAGGACACCGCCGCGGGCGGCGCGGCGTTGAGGTCGCCCATCGGCACCATCGGCTCGTCGAACCGGATTGCCACCTGCCGCACCTGGGGCACCACCCCTTCGGGCGAGAAACGCGCGATCTGCGCGGCCTGCGCTTCCCCAGCGCCCAGCCCGACCAGCCCGCCCAGCCCCGTCAACGCGGCCAGTCCGGCCAGTCCCGCGCCCAGCGCGACCCGCCTGCCAAACGTGGTGGCGTACCCGCCGCTGCGACCCGAGGTGACAATCGTCCCCATCATCCTTTCCTTGTTGGATTTGGCTCGGGGCGAGGGTGACATGCGCGGATGGCAAGCGCAAGCCTCTGCACATTTGGGATTTGGTATAGGGCTGATTCAGCGCAAATGTGACAGCGGCAGCGGTCCTTCGCGCTTCAGCGCGGTCAGCACGATGTTGGACCGCACGCTCTCCACGCCGGGCACGCGCATCAGGCGCTTCATGGTGAACTCGGCCAGCGTGGGCAGGTCCGGCACCACCACGCGGACGAGGTAGTCGGCCTCGCCAGCCACCGAGTAGCACTCCTGCACTTCTTCGAGCAGCAGGATTTCCTCGCGGAAGCGTTCGATGATGGTATCGCCGTGGTGGGCCAGCTTCACACTAATAAAGACCAGCACGCCCAGCCCCAGCGCTTGTGGCGAAAGATTCACACGGTAGCCGGTGATCACGCCATCGGCTTCGAGCTTGGCCAGCCGGCGGCCGACCTGGCTGGGCGACAGGTGCACCCGTTCCGCCAGTTGCTGGTGGGTGGAGCGCCCGTCAGCCTGCAGGGCGGTCAGCAGGGCGAGGTCGTAGGGGTCGAGGCTGGCAGTGTTCATGGTGCGCAGCAAATCCGCATTCTGGATCAGAAATATGCAGGTTACCTGCATGCGCCGACGAAACCAAGCCGTTTATGCGGCCTGAATGCACGCCCACGCGCCTACACTGTGCATAAATTCCGCATCGCTGGAGACGCACAGATGAACGCCACCCCGGACACCACCGCCGACTTTGCCGGCACGATGACCGCCAAGCTCAGGGAACAATTCGAGGCCGGCCTGCTGTCCGGCGACGAACTGCGTCCCGACTTCACCATCGCCCAGCCGGTGCACCGCTACACCAGCACCGACCACGCCATCTGGCGCAAGCTCTACGACCGCCAGGCCTCGATGCTGCAGGGCCGGGTCTGCGACGAGTTCCTGCAAGGGCTGGCCACGCTGGGCATGGAGCGCGACCGCGTGCCCGAATTCGACCAGCTCAACGAGACGCTGATGCGCGCCACGGGCTGGCAGGTGGTGGCCGTGCCGGGCCTGGTGCCGGACGAGGTGTTCTTCGAGCACCTGGCCAACCGCCGCTTCCCGGCCAGCTGGTGGATGCGCAAGCCCGAGCAGCTGGACTACCTCCAGGAGCCGGACTGCTTCCACGACGTGTTCGGCCACGTGCCGCTGCTGATCAACCCGATCTTCGCCGACTATATGGAGGCGTACGGCAAGGGGGGCCTGAAGGCGGCCAAGCTTGGCGCGCTGGACATGCTCGCGCGCCTGTACTGGTACACCGTGGAATTCGGCCTGATCCAGACCCCGGCCGGGCTGCGCATCTTTGGCGCGGGCATCCTGTCCAGCCAGGGCGAATCGATCTACAGTCTGGATTCGAACAGCCCGAACCGGATCGGCTTCGACCTGCACCGCATCATGCGCACGCGGTACCGGATCGACACCTTCCAGAAGACCTACTTCGTGATCGACAGCTTCGAACAGCTGTTCGACGCCACGCGGCCGGACTTCACGGACCTGTACCCGCAACTGCGCGCGCTGCCGACGCTGGGCGCCGGCGATGTGGCCGAGGGCGACCGCGTGCTGAACGTCGGCACCCGCGAGGGCTGGGCCGACAGCGACGATATTTGACAGCGACATCCGACAGCGACATCCGCGCCGCAGAACATTCATAACACCGAGGCCATCATGACCCCTCTTTCGCAAGACGCCCGCGCCAGCCTGCTGGCCGGGCTGCCCGGCTGGACCCCGGTCCAGGACCGCGACGCCATTCACAAATCCTTCAAGTTCGCCGATTTCAACGCGGCGTTCGGCTTCATGACGCGCGTGGCGCTGCATGCCGACAAGGTCGACCACCATCCCGAATGGTTCAACGTCTACAACCGGGTGGACATCACCCTGTCCACCCACGACGCCAACGGCCTGACCCAGCGCGATATCGATCTGGCGCGCTTCATTGAGCAGGCCTTCAGCGGCCCGCCGGCGCGTTGAAGTCACGCTATAGATAACTGCTGCCCGCTGAAGGGCAACTGAAAGGCAGCGCGTGGGGCTGCCCTGTACAATCGGCGGCATTGCCCCACAACGCCCCGAGCCCCCTGCCATGCGTATCCTGCTGATCGAGGACGACCGTCAAATCGCCAGTGGCGTGGAGGCGGGCCTGACCCGCGCCGGCCACCAGGTACGCGTGGTCCATGACGGCGTGTATGCCACGGATCACCTGCTGCGCGAGCAGCACGACCTCGTCATCCTCGACCTGGGCCTGCCCGGCATCGACGGCATGACGCTGCTGGCCCGCTACCGTGCCCGCAACCGCACCACGCCGGTCATCATCCTCACCGCCCGCGACGAACTCGAAGACAAGCTGTCCGGCCTCAACGCCGGCGCCGACGACTACCTCGTCAAGCCCTTCGCGCTGCCCGAGCTGGAAGCGCGCGTGCGCGTGCTGCTGCGCCGCAGCCAGCATGGCGAGGCCGCGCCCGAGCGCGACGTGCGCCTGGGCCGCCTGCGGCTGTCCGGCAACGACCGCCGCATGTTCGTCGATGGCAAGCCGCTGGAGCTGTCGCCGCGCGAGTTCGCGGTGCTGGAGTTGCTGCTCCAGCGCCAGGGCCGCGTGGTGAGCAAGGCGCAGATGCAGGACCACCTGGCCACCTTCGCCCACCCGGCTGGCGAGGGCGGCGATACCGTCGGCGACACCGCCATCGAGGTCTATGTGCACCGCGTGCGCAAGAAGCTCGAGGAAGCGGATGTCGAAATCGTCACCGTGCGGGGCTTCGGCTACCTGCTCCAGATTCGTGGCGGACACTGACTCTCCCTCCTCCGCGCGTTCGCGGCAGGTCCGCGCCTCGAACCCGAGCCTGCGTGTCCACCTGTTGCGCGCGCTGGCCACGCCGCTGTTCGCGCTGGTGCTGGTCAGTGGCTCGCTCTCCTACTGGCTCGCGGCGCACTACACCACCCAGGTCTTCGACCGCGCGCTCTACGGCGTGGCGAACAATATCGCCCAGCAGATCCGCATTGCCGGGCCGCGCCTGGATCAAGATATTCCGACGATCGCCCAGACGCTGGTCGAGGCCGAAGGCTCCGACCGCATCTACTGGCGCATCCACGGCCCGGACGGGCTGATCGGCGGCATGGACACCTGGCTCGGCTACGGCACGGGCCAGACCACGCTCCACGACGCGCGCCTGTTCTACGCGTGGTTCAGCGGCCGCCAGGTACGCGCCGTGCGCCTGCCGGTGACGCTGCCGAGCCCCGCCTCGGACGAGTTCGGCACAAGTAGCGAGGGCACGCTGTCGCGCGGGCCCATCGTGGTGGAAGTCGCCGAATTGCTAGACCGCCGGGAGACCGCGGCGAACGAGATCCTGCTGTCGGTGTCGGTGCCGCTGATCCTGCTGCTGCTGGTGGGCAGCCTGATCCTGTCGCACGTGCTCAAGGAGGAACTGGTGCCGCTCCAGATCCTGACCGACAAGCTCAACCGCCAGACCGCGCGCTCGCTGGCCGCGCTGGACGAGACCCAGGTGCCGGCCGAGGTCGAACCGCTGATCCGCGGCCTGAATGCACTGCTGGCGCGCCTGCGCGATGCGCTGGACGCCCAGCGCAAGTTCATCGCCGATGCCGCGCACCAGCTGCGCACGCCGCTGACCGCCGTGAAGCTTCATGCGGACCGCGCGCTCGATGCCGAGTCCCCCGACGTGGCCCGCCACGCGCTGCGCGAGGTGCAGACCGCCGCCGACCGCGCGGTGCGGCTGTCGAACCAGTTGCTGTCGCTGGCACGGGCGGAGCCGGGGCTGTCGCTGGAGCGGCTGGGCCCGGTCGAACATTTTGATCTGGCCGAACTGGCCTTCGAGATTGGCGCGGAATGGGTGCCACAGGCGCTGGCCCGGCGCGTGGACCTGGGCTTCGAGATCCTGCCCGGCCCCACTTTCACCGGCAGCGCGCCGGCCACGGTGCGCGGCAACCGGCTGCTAATGCGCGAGGCGCTCTCCAACCTGATCGACAATGCCGTGAAATACGTGCCGGCTGGCGGACGCATTACGGTGCGCGCGGGCGGCGAGGCCATGGGCCATCGCGGCATGGCCGTGGTGATGGTGGAAGACAACGGCCCCGGCATTGCACCGGCGCGGCGCGAGGAGGTCTTCAAGCGCTTCTTCCGGGGCGATCACACGCCTGGCGCCCAGGCGGTACAGCAGGCTGTGCCGAGCGGTGCCGGCCTGGGGCTGGCCATCGTGCATGAGATTGTCTCGCTGCACCAGGGCACCATCCGCATCGAGGATGTGCCTGCGCCCTCCCCGACGCCTGCTCCGGCGCCGTCCGCCCTGTCAGCCGTGGTGGCTGGCCATGGGGATCACGAGGAACGGCGCGACGCGCCGGGCGCCGAACCGGCCCCCCGGCGCGCGTCGATGCGGTTTGTGATCCGCATCCCCTGCGAAGCGCCCGGCACGCCTGCGGGCTGATCTTCCCGACGTCTTACTTGCGTTCCTTGGGTGCCAGCATGGTGCCCCGGCACTTCGGGCTGCCGCAGCGGCACTCGTATTCCTTCTTCAGCTTCTTGGTATAGCGCGCGTCTATCACCAGGCCATAATCATAGAACAGTTCTTCGCCCTGGGCGATATCGCGCAGCGCGTGGATGAACACACGGCCCTTCTTCTCGCGCGCCTCGCAGTTCGGCTCGCAGGCGTGGTTGATCCAGCGCGCGCGGTTGCCGCCGAACTTGGCGTCGATCACGTCGCCATCGTCCAGGCTGAAGTAGAAGGTGTGATTCGGGTCGGCCGGATCATGCGGATGGCGCTTGAGCGCCTCTTTCCACGAGATGTGCTCGCCCTTGTACTCGATCACGCGCTCGCCCTCGGCGATGTTGCCGATCGCGTATACGCCCTTGCCGTGCACGCCTGACTGGCGCACCTCGATGCGGTCACTGGCGCTCTTCTTCTTGCCCGCCTTCTTTGCCTTGCCTTGTTCCGACATGTCGCTGTTTCCCCGTCAAACCGATAACTGCCGGTCCACCCGGCGCGCCCCGGATGATACCTGCCAACCATGTCGGCGCGACACCCCTTTTCGGCCCCGGTATACCGCCGCCCATGTGGATAAACCGGCCAAAATCTGTGGATAAGCGCGCGGGTTTGGTGTGGGCGGCAAGGGGGTGACATGGGGATGGCGCAGGAACAAGTCGACGAGGTATACGGCCCACCCTCCTCCGGAGGGTTGAGTCATCCACGCCGGCCAACAACTGCTCCCTGTGCTTTCGGTATACGTAAACATCTGATCCGATTGAGGTATACGTGGTTATCCACAGAAACGGGCGCCCTCTATTGACTACTACTATTCGTATACATAAAAGAAAGATGTAAACCGAAAGCACGAGAGCCGGGAGCGCAGCGAGGTATACGTCCGACACCCTCCGACTTTTGGAGGAAGGCCGTTTTGGACGTCGATGAAAATTTGAGCAGCCCCCATTTTTCCCGTATACCGGCAAACAGCGCGGGAGGCAGCGCGGGAGGCAGCGGCACGCGGACGCCCTGGAAGCCCTTCAGACGCTTTTGGCCGCGTATACGTCCCCAGCCCCCTGCGCGGCGCGTATACGCCTCTGAAGGGCTCTGAGCGCTTCCAGGCCCCTACGGCGTGACGCGTATACCGCTTCCAGACCGCCCTGGCGCGCCCTCTCGCCAAGGCCTGGCAATGGCTGACGTAACAATCTGTTCCCGGTGCGCCTTCCCCGACACGGTATGATGTGGCCCGCGGCGTCTTTGCCGGTGCGGGTTCCAGCGGAGCCGGCGCGGCTGGGACGTCAGTGTTTTTTCAACTCGAGACGGAGTGAAGCATGACGAAAACCGAACTGATCGACGCGATTGCAGCTGGCGTGGACGGTCTGACCAAGGCCAAGGCGGAACAGGCACTCAACGTGACGCTTACCGCGATCATGGATGCCGTGGCCAAGGGCGATACCCTGAGCCTGATCGGCTTTGGCACCTTCAGCCAGGGCGAGCGTGGCGAGCGCATGGCGCGCAACCCGCGTACTGGCGAAGAAATCAAGGTGGAAGCTGCCAAGACCGTGAAGTTCAAGGCGGGCCAGAAGTTCAAGGACGCCGTCAACCAGTGATGCTTGCGGGCCGATGAATCAGCCCGGTTTGCAAGACCCCGCCGTGCCGCCACCGGACGCCGTCTCCGGCGCAGGTGCGCGCCAGGCGGGGGACGTTATCCACAACAGTATTCCCGCCTCCGTGCGCGGCAAACCGCACAGCCCCAACGTGCCGTCTGATGGCGGCCGCAATGCTCCTCAAAATGGCGTCCGGACGTGGCCAGCACTAGGATCCTCGGGCGCCGCCCTCCGTGGCCCCGCCATGCCGTCCAGCCCGCTCGCATCCAGATTTCCACAGCGTTATACACAGCGCTTTCCACACAAGGCTCCACAGCTTTCTCCACAGGCACTGACTCGGCGTTTGCTGAGTGTGGTGACACTTGCCGCGGTGGCCGTGCTATGGGGTTGCAGCGCCGCGCCGCCGCGCACGGCGCGTCCGCAGGCCGTGCCGTTGCCCGACCTGGAGCGCGTGGTCACCACGCCCGGCGCCACGCCGCGCGAGCGCATTGTCGAGATCGCCATGCAGGAGTGGCGCAAGTGGGGCAGCCAGACCATGCGCATTGGCCGTGACGATGCCGCCTGCGTGACGCACAGTCCCCTGCCCGCCCCGGTGGTCGCCCAGCCGTTTACGCCCATCGCCCCGGAAGGCGCCCAGTCGGCGGACGATGAAACGGACGAGAACGGGCATGCAACCGATTGCATACGCTTTCCCGATGGCACCGGCATGGAAGCCACCGCGCAAGGCTGCCGGATGGCCCAACGTTACTGGGGCATCGTGGGCGAGGCGCCCGATTGCCGCCAGGTGACGCAAGGCGCGTGGGCGTGGTCGGCCGTGTTCATTTCCTGGGTGATGCGTAAGGCCGGGCTCAACAACGACCAGTTCCTGACCGGTCAGTCCCATGCGATGTATGTGGTGGATGCGCGGGACGGCAAACTGCCGCGCCCCGCCTTCCATATCGAGCCGATGCCGGCGCTGCCGCGGCCTGGCGATGTCATCTGCGCGCCGCGCGGGCGTGACAAGTACCTCGAGAATCTGTCCGAGATCGGCTTCGGCACCACGCCAATGCATTGCGACATCGTCGTGGCCGTGGACCCCGCCGCGCGCGTGGTGCGGGCCATCGGCGGCAATGTGCAGCAGTCGGTGACCATGAGCGAGATCGACCTCAACGATGCCGGCCAGCTCGACGCCTTCACCAACTCCCACATGCCGTGGCTGCTGGTGATGCGAAACGATTTGCAGTGATGGGACGAATCACGTGGATCAAATTTCACGTGGGTTCATCTGTACCATGAATGATTAGGCCAACCGGCCCCCATTCCAAACCCACGGTTCATTCACACCATCGCTGCCACGCGTTGATCGGCAGGCGCTGACGCGGAACACTGCGCGGTCCCTCTTTATCCCGCCTGCCGCGATGCGCCGCCTGCCTCCCAGCCCCCTGCCGTCCCTGCCCACCCTCGCCCGCCGGCTGGTGGCCGAAGGGATCGGCACGGCCTTGCTGGTCGCCATCGTGGTCGGCTCCGGCATCCGCGCGGAACGGCTGGCCGATGGCGATACCGCGTTGGCGCTGCTCTGCAACGCGCTGGCCACCGCCGCGGGTCTGCTGGCGCTGCTGGTTTCGTTTGGATCGATCTCGGGCGGACACCTGAACCCGGTGGCCAGCCTGTCCGCCTGGCTGCAAGGCCGCCTGACGGCGCGCGAGGCGCTGGCCTATGGCGTGGCGCAAAGCACCGGCGCCGTGGCCGGCGTGATGGCGGCCCATGCGATGTTCGGCTTGCCCGTGCTGGAGATGTCCACGCAGGTGCGTACCGGCGGAGGAATGTGGTGGAGCGAGTGCCTGGCCACTTTCGGCCTGGTCGGACTGGCGATGGCCACCGCGCGTACCCGGCCCGCCAGCGTGCCGTTTGTCGTGGCCGGCTATATCACGGCGGGATACTGGTTCACGTCCTCGACGTCATTCGCCAATCCGGCGCTGACGCTGGCGTGTGCGCTGACCGATACGTTCGCAGGGATTCGTCCGGGCGATGTGCCGGCTTTCGTGCTGGCGCAACTCGGCGGCGCGCTGGTCGCCACCCGGCTGTTCCAGTGGCTGTGCCCGGCGGAGTGTTCGGCTGAGTGTCCGGTCGAGGGCCTGTTACCAGCGGCGGTTGAGCTGCACGCCGAAGATCGAGCCGCTGGTCTGCGTGGCCCAGGCTTCGGCGGGCGTGGCGAACGTGATGCCATCGACGTCGCTGGCGCGGCTGTAGGTGTAGAACGCGCGTAGGTTGGCGTTGCCGGTGGACTTGCCGAGCGTGAAGGTCGGCGCCACGGTCAGCGCGGTGCGCTGGCCACCCACGCCAAACCCGGACGAGATCTGGTCGTGTGCGACCTCGAAGTTGAGCCGGAACTGGTCGTTGGCCACATAGGCCGGACGGAAGCGTGTGGCTGCCCATTGCAACGTGCCAACCGGCGAGCGGTCCAGCTGCAGGCTCGATTCCACCGAGCCGCCGATGCCCGAGCGGCCTTTCCACTCCATCGATTCCGCCACGCGCACGCGTGAGAGCGATGCGCCCATGCCCGTGTAGCCGGTCATGGCCATCCGCGCCCCCTGCCCGTACTGCACGCCCAGCCGGTTGGTGCCCATCAGCACGCCCTTCTGCTCGTGCATGGCCGAGGCCCACCAGGCGCTGCCGGTGTCCTCCATGGCCGAGAGCGGCTCCACACGCGTGAAGCCCAACTGGACATTGCCCTTGTCATTGGTGTCGATCGGGGCGCTGCGCAGGCTGTGATAGCTGGGCAGATGGGCGCCGTTCAGATCGTTACGTGCGGTGTATTGATAACTGAGTCCGAAATCGCCCAGCTTGGCGTTATCCACCCCAAACCGCATCGAGGGCGAGTTGGGTGGCAGCAGGCCGGACGACATCAGGAACGGGTTGCTCTCGCGCCGGCCGGCCCAGACGCTGGCGCCATCGAGCACGGACACGCCCGAGAGGCCGGTGACGGCGGTATAGAACTGCGGCACCAGCGCGTAGGGGTCCACGGCGGCTGCGTTGCCGTTGACCGAGGTGGCGTTGGTGCCCTTGGCCTGCGCCACGAACTGGACCTGGGTGCCGCCGCCGATGTCGGCCAGCGATTCGCGGATCTTCACCTCGCCGGTGCTGGTGCAGGCCAGCCCGCCACCCAGCCCGACCGACGGCGTGCCGCCGCCGGGGCAGGCGCGCTGCGTGCTGGCGCGGTCCTCGACCGCCGCGCGGCCGCTGTAGCCCATGCGCCATACCGTGTCGCCGGCAAGATCCTCGGCTGGCAACTGCGAGCGGAGCACCGGGGGTGCATCGGAAACCGTACCCGCTTCAGCGGTATCGACTTGATCGCCGGCGTTCGTCCCATCGGCGGCAGTCGCGCGTGCCGGCTGGACCGCCTGCGCGGGGAATTCACCCAGCCGATGCGGGAACAGGACCAGCGGCGGTGGCGGTGGCGGCGGGGCGGCGGCGGATTCGGGCGGGCCAACGAAGTCGGGGTCCACGGTGTTCTCCGCCGTGACGGTTGCCGGGGCATCGGCGGGTGCTGAATCCGTCGCATTTGCCCCATTCGCCCCATTCGCCCCATCGGCAGGCTTGCTCGCACCTGGGGCGATGGTTGGCTGGATCAGGTCGTACAGCGGGTCAGTCGCCGGCGCGGCGGCTGCCACGGGCGCAGCGGTAGGTACGCTCGCCGACGCCGAACTCGACGCCGTGGCCGTCGACGGCACCGTGCTGGCCGAGATTTGTGGTGGTGCTGCCACTTGGCTGCCGGTTTGCGCGCAGGCGACCATGCCCCAGGCTGCCATGACGGCAAACGTGAGACGGCGGGAGCGCAGGCGAGCGAATCGGGGTACAGGCAGCAGCATGGAGGCGGTGACGGCGCGCGGAGCGCCGGATGGGGGCTCCGTTTTTTAACAGGCGAACTTTTTGACCGCAAGACGGGTTACAAAATCCATCAAACCGTGCGGCATCTCACATTGCGAAAAGATCACCTCGCATAGCCGCGACGCAGCTTGGCAGTCTCTCCGTAAACCGTTGCAGAAGTGCGAATCCCTAGCGAAAACCCGCAGTCTGGAGTGTGGTCGTGCGCAAAACGCCACCGCTATAATCGACCGGCTGTTTTGGACTTGTCCTATGGGTGGGGCAGTCAACGCACATATATCTATAAGAGGAGATGTCATGGAACGTCGTTCCTTCCTGTTGAAAGCATCGGCTGTGGCCGCTACGGGGGCCCTGGCCGCGTGCGGCAAGGAAGACAAACCTGCCGCGCCCGCGGCGTCGGCGAGCGCACCGGCTGCGCCGGCCGTGGTCGGCAGCAACCCGGCGGTGGAATGGCGCCTGGCATCTAGCTTCCCGAAGTCGCTGGACACCATCTACGGCGCCGCCGAACTGTTGTCCCAGCGTGTGAAGGAGCTGACCGACGGCAAGTTCAACATCAAGGTCTTTGCCGCCGGTGAAATCGTGCCGGGCCTGCAGGTGCTGGACGCCGTGCAGAACCAGACCGTGCAGATCGGCCACACGGCCGGCTACTACTACTTCGGCAAGAACCCGACGCTGTGCTTCGACACCACCGTCCCGTTCGGCCTGACCGCGCGCCAGCAGACCGCCTGGATGATGCAGGGCAACGGCATGAAGCTGATGCGCGAGTTCTTCAAGGAATACAACGTCGTCAACTTCATGGGCGGCAACACCAATGCCCAGATGGGCGGCTGGTTCCGCAAGGAAATCAAGACCGTGGCGGACCTGCAGGGCCTGAAGTACCGCATCGCCGGGTTTGCCGGCGTGGTGCTGCAGCGCCTGGGCGTGGTGCCGCAGCAGATTGCCGGTGGCGACATCTACCCGGCACTGGAAAAGGGCACCATCGACGCGGCCGAGTGGGTGGGCCCGTATGACGACGAGAAGCTCGGCTTCTACAAGGTGGCGCCGTACTACTACTACCCGGGATGGTGGGAAGGCAGCGCCCAGCTGTCGTTCTACGCTTCCGCACCGGAGTTCGAGAAGCTGCCGGCGCAGTACAAGCGCGCGCTGGAGACGGCCACCATCGAGGCCCACACCAACATGATGGCCAAGTACGACACCGTGAACCCGCAGGCGCTGGCCCGTCTGCTGGAAAACGGCGTGAAACTGCGCCCGTTCTCGAAGGAGATCATGGAGGCGTGCTTCAAGGCCACGCAGGACGCGTACGCCGAGGAAACTGCCAAGAACCCGTCGTTCAAGAAGATCTATGACGACTGGCGCGTGTTCCGCAACAACGAGGCCGCCTGGTTCAACGTGGCCGAGCAGGGCTTCGCGCAGTTCAGCTTCGCCCGCAAGCTGTAAGGCATTGCTGTGATCTGATGTGATGCAATCGCCTCTCCCGCACGGGGGAGGCGAGTCTCAACGCCAATTGCGGCGTCCCGGTAGAATCCGCGCACCTACCGGATACTCCCATGCAACTCGGCATCTTCTACGCGCTGCTCGCGTACGTCATCTGGGGCCTGCTGCCCCTCTATATCAAATCCCTCCACGGCGTGGCGCCGCTCGAGATCCTGCTCCACCGGATGGTGTGGTCGCTGGTCTTCCTGGGCGCGATCCTGCTCTGGCGGCGGCATTTCGGCTGGCTGCGCGAGGTAGCTGGCAATCCGCGCCTGATCCTCGGCTTTGCGGCGAGCGCCGCCCTGCTCTGCGCCAACTGGTTCCTCTATATCTGGGCGGTTTCGGCCGACCGCGTGGTCGATGCGAGCCTGGGCTACTTCATCAATCCGCTGTTCAGCGTGTTGCTGGGCGTGGTGTTCCTGCACGAGCGGCTGCGGCCCGGGCAGTGGCTGTCCATCGCCATTGCGGCGGGGGGCGTGGTGTGGCTGACCGTGAGCGCCGGGCAACTGCCGTGGATCGCGCTGGCGCTGGCGGCGTCGTTCGGCGGCTACGGGCTGCTGCGCAAGACTGGGGCGCTGGGCGCCCTGGAGGGCTTGTCGCTGGAGACGCTGCTGCTGTTCCCGATCGCGGCCACCGCGCTGGGCGTGATTGTCTTCACCGGCCAGGACACCTTCCGCAGCGCAGCACCGGGTACGCAGGTCCTGCTGCTGCTGGCCGGCCCGATCACGGCGGTGCCGCTGCTGTTCTTTGCCGCCGGCGCGCGCCGGATTCCGCTCTCGCTGCTCGGCCTGCTCCAGTACACCGGCCCGACGCTCCAGCTGCTGCTCGGTATCTGGCTGTGGCATGAGCCGTTCCCGGCCCAGAAGCAGCTCGGCTATGCGCTGATCTGGGTATCGCTGCTGATCTACGCCCTCGAAGGGGTGTGGGTCTCTCGCCGCAATTCCCTCAAATCCATCAGGGCGACAAATGAAGTGTAGGTGTAAATCTATGTATCGATTCTTCCAGAGAATATCAGGCTAACCCCCTCTCGGCACGCGAGGGCCGACGCACTATACTGTACGTTTATACAGTACCGACGACGCGCACGCCCCCTTCGCCATGTCCAGCCCCGTCCGGCGCATCGCCCACCTCGACATGGACGCCTTCTATGCGTCCGTCGAACTGCTCCGTTATCCCGACCTGCGCGGCCAGGCGGTGGTCATCGGCGGCGGCCGCAATGCCGTGCCGGAGACGCTGCCCGATGGCTCGCGCCGTTATGCCCGCCTGCGCGACTACGTGGGGCGTGGCGTCGTCACCACTTCCACCTACGAAGCCCGCGCGCTGGGCGTGTTCTCGGCCATGGGCATGATGAAGGCCGCCAAGCTGGCGCCGGACGCCATCCTGCTGCCGACCGATTTCGATGCCTACCGCCGCTACTCGGGCCTGTTCAAGGCCGCCGTGCGCACCTTCACCGAGCAGGTGGAAGACCGTGGCATCGACGAGATCTATATCGATCTGACCGAGGTGCCCGGCGAGCCGGCCGAGGTCGCCGCGCGCATCAAGGCGGCCGTCAGCGAGGCCACCGGCCTGACCTGCTCCATCTGCGTGGCACCCAACAAGCTGCTGGCGAAGATCGGGTCCGAACTCGACAAGCCGGACGGCCTGACGCTGCTCACCCCGGCCGACATCCCCCGCCGCATCTGGCCACTCGCGGCGCGCAAGGTCAACGGGATTGGGCCGAAGGCGGCCGAGAAGCTGGCCGGTATCGGCATCGAAACCGTGGGCGACCTGGCCGAGGCCGACCAGGGCGTGCTCCAGACCCACTTCGGCCGCAACTACGCGAGCTGGCTGATCGAGGTGGCCCATGGGCGCGACGACCGCCCGGTGGTGGTCAGCTCCGAGCCGAAGTCGATGAGCCGCGAAACCACCTTCGAGCGCGACCTGCACCCGCGTGTGGACCGCCCGCTGCTGTCCGAATCGTTCACCAGGCTCTGCATGCGCGTGGGCGAGGACCTGCGCCGCAAGGGCTATGTGGGCCGCACGGTGGGCATCAAACTGCGCTTTGACGATTTCCGCACGGTCACGCGCGACCTGACCATGCCGGCCCATACCGCCGATGGCGCGGCGATCCGGCGCGGCGCCACGGAATGCCTGAAGCGGATACCGCTCGAGCGGCGCATCCGGCTGCTCGGCGTGCGCGTGAGCGCCCTGATCCCGGCGGACGAACAGGGCGACGACCCAGCGCCGGTGCAGGAGGAGTTCCGCTTCGAGGACGAGCGGCCGGATGCCTGATGGGGCACGGGAATGACCCTTCCGACGCATCTATTTGTCTCCCAGTAGAATCGGCGGCTTCGAACCAAGGCCGCCCCCCATGACCTCCACCGCCACTGAGCGCGCTGCCGCGCCCGCCGCCTGGATCACGCCGCTGCTGGCCACGGCCTGCGGCATGATCGTCGCCAATCTCTACTACGCCCAGCCGCTGATCGGCCCCATCGCCCGATCGCTCCACCTCTCGCCCGAGATTGCCGGGCTGATCGTCACGCTGACCCAGATGGGCTACTGCGTGGGACTGGTGCTGCTGGTGCCGCTGGGGGACCTGGTCGAGAACCGCAAGCTGATCCTGACGCTGATCGGCGCCTGTGCCGTGGCGCTGACCGCGGCGGCGCTGGCCACCCACGCCAGCGTGTTCCTGGTGGCAGGCTGCGCCATCGGCCTGTGCTCGGTGGCGGTGCAGGTGCTGGTGCCGTTCGCGGCGCACCTCGCTCCGGACCATATCCGGGGTCGCGTGGTCGGCAACGTCACCAGCGGGCTGCTGATGGGGATCATGTTGGCGCGGCCGGTGTCGAGCCTGGTGGCCGGCCTGACGGGCGGCTGGCACACCATCTTCGCGGTCTCGGCGGTGGCCATGGTGCTGCTGGCGCTGGTGCTGGCGCGCAAGCTGCCGCGCCGCCAGCCGGCGCGGGGCGTGAGCTACGGCCAGATGCTGGCGTCGATGGCGCACCTGCTCCGTACCCAGCCCGTGCTGCGCCGGCGCGCGCTGTACCAGGCCAGCATGTTCGGCGTCTTCAGCCTGTTCTGGACCACCGTCCCGCTGTACCTGGCCGGGCCCGCGTTCCGCATGTCGCAGACCGGCATCGCCGTGTTCGCGCTGGTCGGGGTGGCCGGCGCCATCGCCGCGCCGATGGCCGGCCGCTATGCAGACCGGGGCCACAGCCGCCTGATGACCGCCATCGCGCTGGCCATCGGCGCCGGATCGTTCCTGCTGAGCCGGGTGGGCGCGGAGGGGTCGATGGCCTCGCTGCTGGCGCTGACCGCGGCGGCCATCCTGCTCGATTTCGGCGTGTCCGCGAACCTGGTGGTCGGCCAGCGCGCCATCTTCACGCTCTCGGCGGAGCACCGCAGCCGGCTGAACGGCCTGTATATGGCGATCTTCTTCGTCGGCGGCGCCACGGGCTCGTGGCTGGGCGCCTGGGCCTTCGCGCGTGGCGGCTGGCCGCTGGCAAGCTGGATCGGCTTCGCGCTGCCGGCGCTCGCCCTGCTCTACTTCCGGACCGACCGGCACTGAATTCGACACCAAGCCCGGCCATGAGCCCGGCACTGAGCGCGGCGCGCTGACCGCGCGCCACCCCCTCCCGAAGTCCCGTTTGCTGCACTACACTGGCCGAGCGTTGTCCTCGATCGTCACAGTTTCGTTGCAGTGCCCGCTCAGGCGGGACTTGCCCGGAGGCCCCCGATGCCATGGCGCAAACTGGTGCCGCGTCCGCGATGGCTACCGCGCGCGGCGGTCATGCGCCCGCAGCGGGTCGTGATCTGGTGTTTCAGCCTCGTGCTGGCGCTGACGCTCGCCGTTGGCCTGCGCGACCTCTACACGCTGCGCGAGCGCGTGATTGCCAGTCATCAGCACAATCTCACGCTGCGTGCGATGGGGCTGGAGGCTGCGGTGTCGTCGGAGCGCTTCCGGCTGTCGTTCGTGCGCGACTACGCGCGGCAGTTGATGCGGATGGAGGCCGTGCAGGCAGTCGATGTCTCGGACCCCGCCATCGAACGGGCCTTCGCCGCGCGCAACGAGCCGATCTGGCAGATGGAAGTCCCGCTCGGCGATGCCCCCGTGGTCGGCGTGTCACCGCAGACCCTGACCGGCCTGCCCGGCTTCGAGCGCCGCGTGGACGACCTGCGCGCCGACCTCTTCGCCGCACGCCAGTTGAGCCACGTGCTGGGGCTGACCATGGGCGTGGACGAGATCCGCGGCTCGGTCACGTTCATTTCCAACAACGGTTTTTTTGTGACCTATCCCCCGGTGCCGACCGACAAAGCGCCCGCGTTGCTGCAACGTTTCGCGAGCATGCCCTACTACCGCGACCTCCTGCCCGACCGCAATCCGGACCAGCAACTGCGCTGGGCGCCGCCCTATCGCCAGTTCGAAAGCACCGAGCTGCGCACCACGCTGAGCGTGCCGATCTATGTGGAGGCGCGCTTTCGCGGCGTGGTGGCGGTAGACGTCTCGCTGAAGCATATCCAGGCGCTGCTCGGCGCGCCGAGCGACGACTCCCCGGCCCTGAACCGCTACCTGATGGACAGCGCCGGCCGGCTGATCGCGGCAAACCATGACCACCCGAGCACGGACCTGCGCTGGCCCGACGTGCTGGGCGACGCGTGGCCCGACGTGGGGCCGCAGACACTGTTCGCCAGCGACGGCCCCGGCATGCGCAAGGGCGAGGGCGGCTATCTGTTCTACCAGCGGCTGGGCGCCAGCCAGTGGATGCTGCTGGAGGCAGTCTCGACCGCCCAGCTATACGGCGAAGTCTTCTCGCGCATCAGCAAGCCGCTGCTGTACGTATGGATCGCGCTGCCGCTGCTGATGTGGATCTCGGTGAGGGTGGTCTCGCTGCTGTTCAGCTACTACCTCGCGCTGGGCGACAAACTCCGGCAACTGGCCGAGCGCGATCCGCTGACGGACCTCGCCAACCGGCGTCATTTCGGCGACCAGTTCGCGCAGGCGGCGGCGCGGCGCGAGCGCGACGGCAGCGCGCTGTCGATGCTGATGCTCGACATCGACTATTTCAAGAAGGTGAACGACCGCTGGGGCCATGCCAGCGGCGACCATGTGCTCCAGCGCCTGGCCACGGCACTGCGCGAAAACATGCGCGCGATGGATGTGCCGGCCCGCCTGGGCGGCGAGGAATTCGCTGTGTTGATGCCCGGCGCCACCCTGGCCGAGGCCACGGCCAGCGCCGAACGGCTACGCGTGACCCTGGCCGCGATCCCGGTGGAGCCCGCCCCGGACGCGCCCACGTCAGCCACGCAGGGCGACCCCGGGGCGCGCATCCGCTTTACGGTGTCGATAGGCGTGGCCGAAGCCGGGAGCGACGGGGGCCAGACACTCGATGCCATGCTGGCGACGGCCGACCGCCGTCTTTATGCCGCCAAGGCAACGGGGCGAAACCGGGTTTGCGCGGAGGATGCGCGGGCCGGCAATGCAGAGGCACCGCCGGTTGCGGGGTGAGGTGCAGGCAGGTCATGGCGGTCTCCCCTGTCAGCGCAGCAGGAAGGCGATGTCCTCGACGGCAATCACGGAGACCGGAATGCCCTTGCGGCGCTGGAACAGGATGTGCTGCTGCACGCGGCTGCGCTGCTCCGCGAACACGGCCGGGTCCACCGGCGTGCCGCTGCGCGCGTAGTGCTGCACCAGCAGCTTGTAGGCGCGATGGCGGATCTGGAGGGTCTCGTTCTCGGCGCGCAGGCGCTGCCATTCGGCAGGGCTGAGGTCGAGGGTGTGATTGAGTTCGTCGAGCGTACGCGAGTGGAGGTCGCGGTAGAGATCGCGTTCGGCTTCGGCGCGATGCAGCTCGTCGCGCAGCGCCATGATCTTGTGCTGGAGCTTCAGTGTCTGCCCCACCGCCGCCTGCATGCCCTTGGCGGCCTCGAGCGCCTGGCTTGCTGCCGCCATGGTGCTCTTCCACAGTCCACGGTCGGTACCCGCGCCCGTCTCCAGCTCCGGCGGCCACACGTCGGCGGCCTTGATCGTCGTATCCATTGTTGACCCCAGTTGACACCCATCAGGCCCGTCGCCTCGTTGTGCGCGGGTCCCTTTTTCATCGTTTGTCCGTTGCCCGTTCCACACTGCAACGTGCGGCAGGCAACTGTGGTCAATCGTAGTGATATGTCTGACGTCAGCCAAGTCAAAGATGTTTAGATCAGATTTCCTCGCGCTTGTCTGTGGTGAAAACCATGCAGTGGGTAGCGCGCGGCCCGTCCGGCGCATGCCGGCGCGGCCAGACAAAGCAGACAACCCCCACGTAAACCCCATGAGAATTCCTGTCGGTTTGACAGGCTTTTGACAGTTACCGACCTCTAGAATCCAGCCCACAGCTATCACTAGCTATCCATTCCAAAAAAGACAGGAGACCGCGATGCCTCGCACGCTTGCCCGCTTTGCCTATGTCGCCCTTGCCGCCGCCACGCTGGCCGCGGCCCCGGCCTATGCCGTGGACAATCTGAAGGTCATGATCGGCGCCAACCCCGGCGGCGGCTACGACCAGACCGGCCGTACGATCGGCGCGGCGATGATCGCGGCGGGCACCGCCAAGACCGCGTCCTATGACAACAAGGGCGGCGCCGGCGGCACCATCGGCCTGACCCAGTTCGTCAACACCGACAAGGGCAACCCCAACGCGCTGATCGTGACCGGCGCCGTGATGGTCGGGGCCATCGAGACCAACCATCCGCCGGTGACGCTGAAGAACGCCACGCCGATCGCCCGCCTGTACGCCGACACCATGGTCCTGACCGTGCCGGCCAGCTCGCCGCTGAAGTCCATCAAGGACCTGACCGCGCAGCTCAAGGCCAACCCGGGCAGCGTGAGCTGGGGCGGTGGCTCCAAGGGTTCGATCGACCACATCCTGGCCGGCCTGATCGCCAAGGACGTTGGCGTGGATCCGAAGAAGATCAACTACGTGCCGTTCGCGGGCGGCGGCGAAGCCTCCGCGTCGATCATGGGCGGCCACGTGACCGTGGGCATCGCCGGCGTGTCCGAGTTCCTGCCCTTCATCAAGAGCGGCAAGATGCGCGCGCTGGCCGTGACCTCGAAGGACCGCACCGCCGACATCCCCACGCTCAAGGAGCAGGGCGTGAACGTGGAGATCTATAACTGGCGCGGCGTGTACGGCGCGCCCGGCATCACGCCCGAGCAGCGCAAGGCGATGATCGACGCCGTGGTCAAGGGCACCGAGAACAACGTCTGGAAGGACGCGCTGAAGAAGAATGACTGGACGCCTTTCCTGCTGACCGGCGACGAGTTCGCCAAGTTCGTGGATGACGAGTCGACCCGCCTGGGCGGCACGCTGCGCGAACTGGGCGTAGCCAAGTAACGCCGGCTGATTCATCGCCCACGGCACGACTCGCTTCACCCGCCTCACCTGCCCCACCCGCACGCCTCAACAATAATCACAATCCTGTCACGCTAGCAGCCGTGACCGCGCGGGTGGTGGCCATCCCTCCGGGAGCCCACCATGAAACCATCGCATGTCTCCATCGGCATCGCCGTCCTGGCGTTGTCCGCCTTCTTCCTGGCCGGACTGTCCGGCATCTCGGGCGAGGAAGGCTATGCCGGCCTGTCGCCGCGCTTCGCGCCTACGCTGGTGGCCATCGGCCTGGCCGTGTGCGGCGCGCTGCTGACGTGGCAGGGTGTACGCGGCGGCTTCCGCAATATGCCGGAGGAAGATGCCGAGCTGCCCGCGGCGCCGCACAACTTCAAGGGCTTCCTGTGGGTGGCGGCGGGCCTGGTGCTGAACATGGCGCTGATCGGCACGCTCGGCTTCGTGATCTCCTCCTCGCTGATGATGGTCTGCGTGGCGCGTGGCTACGGCAGCCGCCGGCTGGTGCGCGATGCGCTGATCGGCCTGGGCCTGACGCTGCCGATGTGGGCGTTGTTCGAATTCTTGCTCGGCATCAACCTGCCGCTGCTGCCGGTCGCCGGCTTTTGATTGGCGGGAGGAATTGCCATGGATACCCTGAACCAGTTGATGCACGGCTTCGCCGTCGCCATCACACCGATCAACCTGATGTGGGCCCTCGTGGGCTGCTTCCTCGGCACCGCCATCGGCGTGCTGCCGGGCATCGGCCCGGCGCTGACCGTGGCGATGCTGCTGCCGCTGACGGCCAAGGTGGAACCCACCGCCGCGCTGATCATGTTCGCCGGCATCTACTACGGCGCGATGTACGGCGGCTCGACCACGTCCATCCTGATGAACACGCCGGGCGAGTCGTCCACCATGGTCACGGCCATGGAAGGCAACCTGATGGCCAAGAACGGCCGCGCCGGCCCGGCGCTGGCCACGGCGGCGATCGGCTCCTTCGTGGCGGGCACCATCGCCACCGTGCTGCTGTCGATGTTCGCGCCGGTGGCGGCGGACGTGGCGCTGCAGTTCGGCCCGGGTGAGTACTTCATGATCATGCTGCTGGCCTTCACGACCGTCTCGGCCGTGCTCGGTTCGTCGCTGCTGCGCGGCATGACCAGCCTGTTCCTGGGGCTCGGCATCGGCCTGATCGGCATTGATTCGCTGTCCGGCCAGACCCGTTACTCGATGAACATCCAGGAGCTTTACGACGGCGTGGACATCGTCGTGGTGGCCGTGGGCCTGTTCGCCGTGGGCGAGGCGCTGTTCAACGCGTTCTTCCCGCAGCCGGAGGGCTCGTTCAACAAGCTCAGTTCCGTCCACATGACCAAGTCGGACTGGAAGCGCTCGGTGCCGGCCTGGCTGCGCGGTACGCTGATCGGCTTCCCGTTCGGGCTGATTCCGGCTGGCGGCGCGGAGATCCCGACCTTCCTGTCGTACGCCACCGAGAAGAAGCTCTCCAACCACAAGGACGAGTTCGGCAAGGTGGGCGCCATCGAAGGCGTGGCCGGCCCCGAGGCCGCCAACAACGCTGCCGTGACGGCCACGCTGGCACCGCTGCTGACGCTGGGCATTCCCACCTCGAACACCACCGCCATCCTGCTGGCGGCGTTCCAGAACTACAACCTCCAGCCGGGTCCGATGCTGTTCCAGACCTCGGGCGATCTGGTCTGGGGTCTGCTGGCGTCGCTGTACATCGGCAACGTGATGCTGCTGGTGCTGAACCTGCCCGCCATCGGTCTCTGGGTGCGCATGCTGCGCGTGCCCACGCCGCTGCTGTACGGCGGCATCCTGATCTTTGCCGGGCTCGGCGCGTACGGCATCCGCCAGTCGTGGTTCGATCTGCTGCTGCTGTTCGTGATCGGCCTGCTGGGCATGGCCATGCGCCGCTTCGACTTCCCCACGGCGCCGGTCATCGTCGGCCTGATCCTGGGGCCGATGGCCGAGAAGCAGTTGCGCAATGCACTGTCGATTGGCCAGGGCGACTGGAGCCTGTTCGTCAAGCAGCCGATCTCCGCCACGATCCTGGCGATGACGGTGGCCGTGGTGGTGGTGCCGCGCGTGCTGCGCTGGCATGCCAGCCGCAGCAGCGCCCGCGCCGCCGCCGACAACGCGGCGTAGCCGAAGCCGTTACCCACCCCGGCCGGCGGGGTCTTGCAGTGCATCACACGGGGGGCTGCGGCCCCCTGTATCATTGGCGAAACCCGCTCGACAGGATCGCCATGCCGGAACCGACCTCCGCACCGACCGCAGCGCCCGCCTTCACCCTGGCCGATGTCGATGCCACGCTGGAACGCGTGCTCGCCCCGTGGGTGCGCCAGCTTGGCCTGCGTGCCGAAGCGGTGGACGACCAGGGCGTGACGCTGCGCCTGCCGTTCAGTGAGACCTTGCGCCATGCCGGCGGCGTGGTGTGCGGCCAGGTGCTGATGTCGGCGGCGGACACCGCGATGATCGTCGCCATCTCCCGGGTGCTCGGGGAATTCCGCCCGATGACCACGGTCAGCCTGACCACCAACTTCATGCGGCCCGTGATCGACGGCGACGTGCGCGTGCGCGCCAACGTGCTGCGGCTCGGCAAGACCGTGGTGTTCGGCGAGATCGAGCTGACCGGCACCGACGGCAAGCTGGCGGTGCAGGCCACCACCACCTACGCGCTGCTCTGACATCCAAGACATCCGACGATAATGACTGGCGCCGCGCCGACGCTCTCCGCCCTTCCCCAGCCGCTCTCCCAGCCGTTCGACCAGATCGTGTTCGCCGGCGGCGGCAACCGATGCTGGTGGCAGGCCGGCTGGTGGGACACGGTGGCGCCCGAGCTGGCGCTGCGGCCGCGTGTGATTGCAGGCATCTCTGCCGGGGCGGCCACGGCGTGCATGGTCCATGCGCACGATTCGCACCAGACCATGGCCTATTACCGCGACATCCTGGCCAACAACACGCGCAACGCCTACTGGGGCAACCTGCTGCGGCGCGAGCGCGTGTTTCCGCATTACGGCATCTATCGCAACGCGCTGCTGTCGCTGTTCGGCGATAACCGGCTCGCGCGGCTCCAGGCCGCGCCCGAGATCCGCATCGGCGTGGCGCACATCCCGCCATGGAGCGGCCCGCGCCTGGCCGTGGCCGCCGGGCTGCTCGCCTACAACATCGACAAGCACATCCTCAAGACGCTGCACCCGCGGCTGGGCCGCAAGCTGGGCTTCCGGCCCGAGTTCGTGCGCGCGCAGGATTGTGCGTCGCCCGAGGATCTGGCCGACCTGCTATTGCAGTCGGCTTCCACGCCGCCATTCACGCCGGTGCTGAAGCGTCAGGGGCGCGCGGTGCTCGATGGCGGGCTGGTGGACAACGTGCCCGTCGATGCGCTCGACCCGGCCCCTGGCAACGTGCTGGTGCTGGTGACGCGGCTGTATCCGCGCCCGCGCCGCTTCGTGCTGGCGGAGGGGGGCCAGCGGCGGCTGTACCTGCAGCCGTCGCAGCGCGTGCCCATCTCGAGCTGGGACTACACCCGGCCCGAGGCCATGACACATGCCTACGATCTGGGCCGGCGCGACGCGGAAGCGTTCCTGCGCGACTGGCCTGCGATCCGGGACGAGGAATTGTTGCCGGCGCCCTGAGTGGTTGTGCCCAGGGGCGCCGGTCGGTCGTGTTGAATGCGGCGCTGCGCCGCGTACAAGGAGACATGGATGACAAAGCGCCAGGCAACACCCGAGACCACCACCCCGGCACCGGCCAAGGAGCGCCGCCGCGCGCGCGCGATCAGCGCGGCGCCCGTGGTGGAGAACGTGCCGCGCCGCAAGCGCAATGGCCGGCCGGGCAAGGCGCGCGAGGCGGACCTCGTCGTCATCGGCGCGGGCTCCGGCGGCGTGGCGGCGGCCCGGCGCGCGGCGTCGCTGGGCGCGCGCGTGATCCTGGTCGAACGTGGCGCCATCGGCGGCACCTGCGTCAATCGGGGCTGCGTGCCCAAGAAGATGTTGTCCTATGGCGCCACCTGGGCGGCCATCCTGTCTGATTGCCTGTCCCACACGGGCGGCAAGGAGGACTGGCGCGACGCCATCGTGCGCGTCAATGCCGAGGTCGCGCGTCTCAATGCGTCCTATGCCCAGCGGCTGACCGAGGCCGGCGTGGAAATCCTGCACGGCGAAGCACGACTGACGAGCCCGACCGAGATCGTCGTCGGCAGTGAAACCCTGCACACCCGCAAGACGCTGATCGCCACGGGCGCGCGGCCGCGCGTGCTGCCGGTACCCGGCGGCGAGCTGGCCAGCACATCCGACGATGTGTTCACGTGGCAGACCGTGCCGGCCTCGATGGTGGTGATCGGCGGGGGCTATATCGCCGTGGAACTGGCCTCGATCCTGTCGCGCTACGGGGTCAAGGTGGACCTGCTCGTGCGCGAGGACCGGCTGCTGCCGCGCTTCGACCATGACGTCTCCGCCGCGCTGGCCGGGGCGCTTGCCGCCAAGGGCATCCGCCTGCATTTCAATACCGAGGTGACGCTGCTTTCGCAGGCCAATGGCGCGACGGAGGTCTGCTACACGCAGGATGGCAACCCGGGCCGTACCCAGACCGTGCGCGCCCAGGCGGCGCTGGCGGCAATCGGCCGGCAGGCCAATGTGGAGGGGCTGGGGCTTGAGGACATCGGCATCGAACTGGGCGAAAAGGGTGGCATCCGCGTGGACCGCCAGTTCCGCAGCTCGGCGCGCGCGCTGTACGCGGTGGGCGACTGCATGGCCGATAACCTGCACCTGACGCCGGTAGCTATCGCACAGGGCCGCTGGGTGGCGGACCGCCTGTTCGGCAAGCGCGGCGACCTGGCCGATTTGGACATCGTGCCGACGGCCGTGTTCTGCGAGCCGGCCATCGGCGTGGTAGGCATGACGGAGGCGCAGGCCATCGAGGACGCGGGGAAGCCGGAGCGCATCCGCACCGAAATCAAGCGATTCGTCTCATTGGAGAACCGCTTCGGCGGCAGCTCGCAACAATCGATGATCAAGCTGGTGCTGAACGCGCGCAGCGGCCGGGTGCTCGGCGTGCATCTGATGGACAACGCCGCACCCGAGATCATCCAGGCCCTGGCAGTCTCCCTGCGGCTGGGCCTGAAGGCCTCGCACCTGAAGACGACCCTGCCGCTGCACCCGACGGTGGCGGAGGAGATTTTCGGGTAGGCGCTGGCGGGCGCTAAATCATTGACCCCAAACGCAAAAACGGACGCCGAAGCGTCCGTTTTCTTGTATCTGGTGGCCTGGGACGGAATCGAACCGCCGACACAAGGATTTTCAATCCTCTGCTCTACCGACTGAGCTACCGGGCCAAAGAAGCGAAACTATATCAGCGCGAAATCCGTCAGTCAAGCGTCCCGTGCATCACTGCCGGTCATTGTTCGGTGGGCTCGGGCTTGTTGCGCCCGAGTTCCACGCCGAGCTGCTTGAGCTTGCGGTACAGGTGGGTCCGCTCGAGGCCGGTCTTCTCGGCCACGCGCGTCATGCTGCCATGCTCGCGCACCAGGTGATATTCGAAATAGGCACGCTCGAACAGGTCGCGCGCCTCCCGCAGTGGCATGTCGAAGGAGAAGTGCATCTCGGCCTCGGGCAGGCGTGCCGGATTGCCGTTCGCGGTGGTCTCCGCGGGCATCTCGGCGGGCGCCAGCGCGGCCGCGACGGCTTCGCCCGTGGCAGAGGTGGCGGCGGGCGCCGCGCTGGCCGCCGTCGGCGCTGTACGCGGGCGTTCGATGCCGCGCGCCAGACCTTGCTCCACGGCGGACAGCAGCTTCTGCAGCGCGATGGGCTTCTCGAGGAAGTTCAACGCGCCAATCTTCGTGGCCTCAACGGCCGTGTCGATCGTGGCGTGCCCGGACATCATGATCACCGGCATCGTCAGGTAACCCTGTGCCGACCATTCCTTGAGCAGGCTGACGCCATCGGTATCCGGCATCCAGATATCGAGCAGTACCAGATCGGGCGTCCCGGCCGCACGGTACTCGCGTGCCTGCTGGGCGTTCTCCGCCACTTCGACCACATGGCCTTCGTCACTCAGGATCTCCGAGAGTAATTCCCGGATGCCCATTTCGTCGTCGACTACGAGGATGGTTGCCATACTTCCCCTCTTAACCCCACCGCAGCGCCACCGGACGGTGACGCAGTTTGACTATGCCAGTTTAACGAACAGGATCGAGATCTGCGCCCCGATGATCTCGGCGCCATCCATGCGATTGCGCAATTCAATGCGCGCGCCGTGTTCGTCAATGATCTTTTTTACCATCGCCAGCCCGAGACCCGTACCCTTGGCTTTCGTGGTCACGTACGGTTCGAACGCCCGACTGAGAATACGGGGTGCGAATCCGGGACCATTGTCCGCGATGGACAGCTTGACGGCCTGCCGGTCTTCGCCAGCAGAATCTTTGTATTCTACAGTCTCGGTGTGCAGAGTGATATGGGGCGCCGCCCTACCGGCCGCCACGTTGTCCGCCACCGCATCCTGCGCATTCTGCAGCAAGTTGTGGATCACCTGCCGCAACTGGGTCGGATCGCCCTTTATCTCAGGCAAATCGGGCCCCAGCGTCGAATGGATCACGGGATGCTCGTGCACCCCGGGCTCGTCGATCCCATACAGATGCAAGACTTCTGCCACCAGGTGATTCAGCGCCAGCGTCTGCACCACGGCGGGCGGCGTGCGCGCGTAATCGCGGAAGTCGTCCACCATGCGTTTCATTGCCGCCACTTGGTTAACGATCGTTGCGGCCCCGCGCTTTAGCACTTCCGCATCGCTTGTCTCCAATTTCGGCGAAAGCTTCATCTGCAGGCGCTCCGCCGAGAGCTGGATCGGGGTGAGCGGGTTCTTGATCTCGTGGGCCAGCCGGCGCGCCACCTCGCCCCATGCGACCGAGCGCTGGGCCGAGATCACATCGGAAATATCGTCGAAAACCACCACGTAGCCGGGCTCGTCGCGGCTGCCGCCCGGCAGGTGGGCACCGCGCACCAGCAGCGTGAGCGGCTGTTCCTCGTCGCCCTGCGGCAGTTCGATCTGCTTCTGCCAGTGCCGCGCGCCGCCCAGCACCTCGCTGGTGTTCTGCTCGGAAAACGCCTGGCGCACGATCTCGGTGAACTCGCCCAGCCCCGGAATCTGCTCGGCCGGCTGGCCCAGCACGCCTGCGAAGGGTTGGCGGAAGATGCGCTCGGCGCCGGGGTTGGCGGTCAGCAGCGCAAAGCGCCGGTCGAACACCAGCACGCCGGCGGTCAGGTTCTGCAACACGCTTTCCAGGTAGGCTTTCGACTGCTCGAGCGCGGTGCGGTTTTCCTCCACGGCGATGCGGGCCTCGGACAGCTGGCGCGTCATCGCGTTGAACTGCTGCGTCAGCATGCCCAGCTCGTCGCGGCTTTTGAGTTCACGCTTGGGCGAGAGGTCGCCCTCGGCCACCTCCTTGGTCCCCTGCAGCAGCATCAGCAGCGGCCGGGCCAGCTGGCCGCCCAGCAGCAGGGCGAGCATCACGGCGATGAACACGGCCAGGAACAGCGTCAGGGTCAGCGTGCCGATGTACATCTTGCGCAGGCCGGTGCGGCCCAGCGCCTTTTCCTGGTACTCCTGGTAGGCCCGCTGCACCTCGTCCGCATTGCGCGCGAGCACGGCCGGCACCGGGTGCAGCACCTGGAGGTAGCGCTCCTCGCGCACCGTGTCGCCCATCAGGCCGAAGCCGGTGGCCGGTGCGTCTTCCGGGCGGCGCTCCACGGACAGCCCCGACCCGGCCCAGCGGGCGCCGGGCGCGGACATGCCGGTACGCGGGGGGCGCTGGGCACGCTGGACCGCGGCGGCCGCGGCCACGGCGGCCGCCTGCGCCTCCGCGTCGGTCGCGTTCTGCGACGGCGCCGGCCCAAGCGGAATGATCACGCGGATGCGGTACAGGTGGGTACTGTCGATGGGGCCCGTGCGCTTGCCGTCCACCGAGGGCTCGGTGCCGCCCTCCACGGCCGCATAGCCGCCGGCCAGGCGCGCCTGCTCGGCGAGCAGGCCCGACGGCAGGTCCGGCACCAGCGAGGCGTAGCTGCTCGACGCGGTGGCCATCACGCGCCCGCTGCCGGTGAAGATCGCGGCCTCCTGCACGCCGTACTGCTCGCGCAGCCGGTTCAGCTGCAGCGACGTGGCCATGCCCGACGACCCCGTGAGCTGGTCCGCCATCAGCCGGGCCTTGCCCTGCAGATCGGCCAGCTGGCTGTCGATGGTGGACCGGCCCAGGTTCAGCCCGGCCTCGAGCGCCGTTTCCACGCGCACGTCGAACCAGGATTCGATGCTGCGCGAGACGAACTGCAGCGAGACCAGGTAGATCAGCACGCCCGGCAGCACGCCCACCACGCCGAAGAACACGGCCAGCTTGGTCATCAGCCGCGTGCCGAACTTGCCGCGCCGGTAGCGTACCCACAGCGTCACGGCCAGCGCGCCCACGGTCAGCACCAGCAGCGCGCCGACGACCAGGTTGACCTTGAACAGCAGCGTGAAATAGCGATCGAAGAATTCGGTGTTGGCCGATGCCCCGGCCAGCAGGCCCACCAGGACCAGGGCCAGGAAGACGATGATCCCCACCACGACGCGATAGAGCACGCGGCGGAATCGGCTGTCCCAGATCGCTCCGTTCATGGCTGGCTCGATGTGGGCTGTACCAGTTGGCTCGGAGACAGGACCGTGGAGACGGTCTGCGAGAACGGCGTGCGAGCCTCAGCGGACGGCGCAGAGGCCGCGGCGGGCGCGGAGCCGGGAATGGCTGGGGCAGCAGGTGGCGCCGGCGGAGCGGCTGGCGGCGAGGCCGGCATGGGCGCCGGCGGCGCGGGTAGCGGCTGGGGCGCGTCGAGGTTGGTCGGCACCGTGTAGTTGAAACGCTTCCACTCGGACGACAGGTTCCACTCGCGCGTGTTCACCGCGTTGATCTGGAACGGTTTCGGCAGCTGCGTGAGGTCGAGCCGCATGCGCAGCTCGGCGTGATAGGTTTCGCCGCGCCGCACGTCGCCACGCTCGAACACGCGCCAGCCACGCACCTGCTGGATGAACTGCAGCGCGCCCTTGAGGCGGTTGAACGGCAGTTGCAGTCCGCCCGTGGAGACGCGGTACTGACGCGTCAGCGGCTGATACGACAGGCGCACGCTGCGGCTGGTGTTGACCGGCTTTTCGTCGAACCAGTACCAGCGCGGGCGCGTCAGCTGGAACTCGACCACGAAATAGAGCGGGATGCCCTTGTGCAGCGCATCTTCCAGCGCCGGTGGCAGGTCGAAATCGAATGCGGCGGCCAGCTCGAAGCCGCCGTCCTGGTATTCGATCTTCGCTTCGGAGTTCTCGATCAGCTGCGCGGTCGCCCGGGGGCTATGCCCAAGCCCGAGGGCCAGGAGCAGGAAGGCCGCGATGGCCCAGGTGCGCAGGATCGTGGCCAGCGCGAGCGCCGGCGCCTCGCGCGTTGCGCGGCCCGGGACTCGGTGGACGAACAAGCGCAGCGGGCTCGGCATCGGTGGGATCAGGCGCGTTTCTGGAAGCGGGCGTAGTAGAAGCCATCGTGGTCGGTAGGCAGACCCGATGGCGAACCGGTCGGCAGGCTGGCCGTTTCAGGCGCCTTCGTACCGGGCAGCAGTTGTCCCGGCGCTTGCAATCGTATCGCATCTGGTAGCTGCGCACCAAACCAGAGCGCCTGCTCCTCGCCTTCCGTTGGGAAAATAGAACAGGTCACGTACACCAGAATGCCGCCCGGCTTCAGCAGCGGCCAAAGTTGAGACACGATGCGACGCTGCTCATTGACTAGGCGCGCGATATCTGTCTCGCGCCGCAGCCAGCGGATATCGGGATGGCGTCGCACAATGCCCGACGCCGAGCACGGCACGTCCGCCAGGATGCGGTCGAACGGCTGGCCGTCCCACCAGTCCTGGGGCCGGCTCGCATCGCCGACGATCACGTTGGCGCGCTGGCCCAGGCGGGCGAGGTTGTCGTGGATGCGGGCGGCGCGTTGCGCGTCGCTCTCCACGGCAGTGACGTCGATATCGGCCAGTTCCAGCAGGTGGCCGGTCTTGCCGCCGGGGGCCGCGCAGGCATCGAGCACGCGCATGCCATCAGACAATTCGCACAGGGGCGCGGCCAGTTGCGCGCCGGCGTCCTGCACCGACACGTCGCCTTCGGCAAAGCCGGGCACCTGCGAGACCGGGAAGGCGCGGACCAGCCGCACCGCCTGGTCGCCCACGGCCGTGCCGGCCAGACCGGCGTTGGCCAGTTCGGTCAGATACTGCGGCACCGATATGCGCCGCGTGTTCACGCGCAGCGTCATCGGCGGCCGGGCGTTGACACTCTCCGCCAGCGTGGTCCACTGGTCCGGGTACGCCTTGCGCAGTTGCGCCAGCCACCAGGATGGCAGGTTGTAACGCGCTTCCTCGTCCTGGTTGACGGTCTGCATCAGTTGCTGGCGTTCACGCAAAAAGCGGCGCAGCACTGCGTTCACCAAACCGCGCGCGTGGGCGGTCTTCGGCTCGGAAGCGGCCGCGCTGACGGCCTGGTCGACCACGGTGAAATCGCTGTAGCCGCCGCGCCCCACCTTGCTGCCATCGCCCTCCTCGCCTTCCAGCAGCAGCGCCAGGGCCACGGCCAGCAGCGAATCGACGAGCGCGCCGGGCGGGCGCGTCACCAGTTCGGTGACCAGGGCGCGGGTGGTGCCGAACTGGCGCACGGTGCGATAGGCCAGGTCCTGCACGGCGCCGCGCGTGGCGGCGTCGCGCACGCGGTCGAGCCGCAGGTGCGTGGCGACGTCTTCGATGGCCTGCGGCAGGGCCGTGCCTTCGTTGACGCCGCGTACCGCCGCGGCGGCGCCGAGCATCTGGAAGGCAAGTGAATCGTGTTGCAGGCGCATGGAATACGAGAAATCTGAAAATGCTGTGAATGACAGTGATCCGGCACGGCGTGCCGGTCACAAAAAAAGCCCGCCGGTTCCGGGGAACACAGCGGGCAGTTTACCCGGAGTCGGGGCGCGCGGCCGGCCTCAGGCGGGATAGGTGCCCGTCTGCGCCATGTGCATCAACCGCGCAATGCGCTCCTCGGTGGCCGGGTGGGTCGAGAACAGGTTGGCGATGGCGCCGCCCGAGAGCGGGTTCATGATCATCATCTGCGCCGTGGCCGGGTGCTCCTCGGCCGCCTGGAACGGGATGCCCTGCGCATAGCGGTGGATCTTGTCCAGCGCGCTGGCCAGTGCCTGCGGGTCGCCGCTGATCTCGGCGCCGCCCCGGTCCGCCTCGAATTCACGCGCCCGGGAGATCGCCATCTGGATCAGCGAGGCCGCCAGCGGGGCCAGGATTGCCACGGCGATGCCCGCGATCGGATTGGTCCGATTGCCGTTCTCGTCACGGCCGCCGAAGAACATCGCCATGTTGGCCAGCGCCGAGATCGCACCGGCCATCGTGGCCGCGATGGTCGAGGTCAGGATGTCGCGGTGCTTCACGTGCGCCAGTTCGTGCGCCATCACGCCGCGCAGCTCGCGGTCGGACAGCACGCGCAGGATGCCCGTGGTGGCCGCCACCGCCGCATGCTCGGGGTTGCGCCCCGTGGCGAAGGCGTTCGGCGCGTCCTCGTTGATCAGGTACACGCGTGGCATCGGCAGGCCGGCGCGCTGGGACAGCTCCTGCACCATGTTGTAGAACTGCGGCGCCGTGCCGGCGTCCACTTCCTGCGCGTTGTACATGCGCAGGACCATCTTGTCCGAGAACCAGTAGGAAAAGAAATTCATGCCCAGCGCGATCAACAGCGCGAACATCATCCCGCTGCGGCCCCCGATCATGCCCCCGATGACGATGAACAGCGCCGTGATGGCGGCCATCAGCATGAAGGTCTTGACCCAGTTGAACATGGAAAAGTCTCCCAAATCGACAATCGACGTACAGCCCCGCGTACCCGCCCCTGCGGGACGCGTTGACGGTTAGATCGGGTCCGATTGCCGGAAATTCAATGTCCGTAGCAGGGTTTTTGCAGGCCGATATGGAGATTGCATCACGCTGGCACGAGGCAGCGCGTGCCCGGCGGCAGGGGCTGCCCCTGCAGGAACTGCTGCGCCGGCTGGCGGCGGCCGCCCGGCTTCTGGAGTTCGGTGACCTGGAGCGCGCTGCCCTCGCCGCAGGCGATGATCACGCCGCTGGCGTCGGCGGCCAGCACGGTGCCGGGCGGGTGCGGCAGCGGGGTCGAGGCGGCCAGCGGCAGCGCCTGCCAGCACTTGATGACGGTGTCGCCGACCTGCACCGTGGCCCCGGGGAAGGGGTTGAAGGCACGCACCTGGCCGGCCAGCGCCGTGGCCGGGCGGCGCAGGTCGAGCGGGGCTTCGTCCTTGGCGATCTTCTCGGCGTAGGTCACGCCGGTCTCGGGCTGGGGCGTGGCCGCCAGCGGCTGGCCGGCCGCCAGTTGCTGCAATGCCGCGACGATCATCCGCCCGCCCAGCGCCGCCAGCGTGTCATGCAGCGTGCCAGTGGTGTCGTGGGGGCCGATCGGCACGGCTTCGCGGGAGAGCATGCCGCCCGTGTCGAGCCCTTCGTCCATCTGCATCAGCGTGATGCCGGTCTCGGCGTCGCCGGCTTCGATGGCGCGGTGGATCGGGGCAGCGCCGCGCCAGCGCGGCAGCAGCGAGGCGTGGATGTTCAGGCAGCCGTGGCGCGGCAGGGTCAGCACCTCGGCCGGCAGGATCAGGCCGTAGGCGGCCACCACCATGACATCGGGCGCCGTGGCCGCCAGCGCATCGACAGCCGCGCCGGCTTCCTCGGGATACTTGCCCTGGCGGCGCAGCGAGCGCGGCTGGAGCACCGGCCCCAGGCCGGCATCGAGCGCGAATTGCTTGACCGGGCTTGCCTGCAGCTGCATGCCGCGGCCCGCCGGGCGGTCCGGCTGGGTCAGCACGGCCACCACCGGGAAGCCTGCGGCGTGGATGGCCTCCAGGGCGACGCGGGCGAATTCCGGGGTGCCGGCGAAGGCAACGCGCAGTGGCTGGGCTTGGGTCATGGCAGAGTTCCGCGATAAAAACGCCACCGGCCGCATGGTGGCGGCCGGGTGCATTGGGTGCTTCGGAGGGGTTAACGATAGCAGACGGCGCCGGCGCGGCGGCACCGCTGTTACATCCGCGCGGGCTTACATCCGCGAACGGACGCGCTTCTGGAGCTTCTGCTTGATGCGGGTGACCTTGAGCGGCGACAGGTACTCGACGAACACCTTGCCCATCAGGTGATCCATCTCGTGCTGTATACATACAGCGAGCAGGTCGTCGGCCTCGAGTTCGAAGGTTTCGCCCTTTTCGTTCAGCGCGCGCACGCGCACGCGGTCCGCGCGCTCCACGCGGTCGTAGACCTCGGGCACGGACAGGCAGCCCTCTTCCCAGACCTTGCGGTTGTCGCTGGCCCAGACGATTTCCGGGTTGATGAAGACCTGCAGGGCGTCGCGCGACTCGGAGAGGTCGATCACGATCACGCGCTCGTGCACATCCACCTGCGTGGCGGCCAGGCCGATGCCCGGCGCTTCGTACATGGTCTCGGCCATGTCGCGCACCAGGGTGCGGATGCGGTCATCCACCACCTCCACGGGCTTGGCCACTTTGTGCAGGCGGGGATCGGGGTAGGTGAGGATGTCGAGTTTTGCCATGATGCTCGGGCGCAACGCCAGGTGCTGTCTACTGCCCGGCCGCGTTGCGGCGACCGGTGTTTACATGCAGAATCGGGGCGCAAGTACAAAAAATCAAGGCGGGCCGCAGCAGGCACGCTCTCTAGGGTCAATCCGGTCGCTACACCGACCGGTTCACGAAAATGCGCGATCTTACCAAAGAACAAGCGGCGTCGGGCCGCAGGCTGCACGCGTTCACCCTTCTCATGCTAAGAGTCGCCGGCATCACTGCCGGGGCGGGCATGACCGTCCAGGCCGCGGACCTCAGTGTCTCGCCGGCGCAGCAGGCGCAAGCCGACCGGACGGCACAGCAAGGCATTCCCGTTGCCGATCTGGCGCCCAGCGCGCCGGGCCAGTACACGGTGCGCTCCGGCGACACCCTGTGGGGCATCTCGGGCCGCTACCTGCGCCAGCCCTGGCGCTGGCCCGAGCTGTGGGGCATGAACAAGCAGCAGATCCGCAATCCACACCTGATCTATCCCGGCCAGATCCTGTATCTGATTACCCGCGATGGCCGTGCGTACCTGAGCACGACCGCACCGGGCGGCGCGGGCGGCGATGGCCGCCTCTCGCCGCGCATGCGGGGCGAAGGCACTGACGGCGACGCGATCCTGAGCATTCCGGCGGCGGACATCGAGCCGTTCCTGATTCGCCCGCTGGTGGTGGACAAGGGCACCGTCGATACCTCGGCGCGGCTCGTGGCCCTGCCCGATGCCCGCGTCTACATGGGCCGTGGCGATACCGGCTACGCGCGCGGCATTGGCCCCGGCGAGGCAGCCATCGGCAGCGACTGGCAGGCCTTCAAGCCGGCCCTGCCGGTGCGTGACCCGGTTACCAACAAGGTGATCGGCTTCGAGGCTGAATACCAGGGCAGCGTGCGTATCTCGCGTCCGCCCGAGGGCCCGGACGCCGTGACCACGGTGCAGGCCACCCAGTCGCTGCAGGAAATGGGCCCCGGCACGCTGCTGCTGCCCCAGCCCCCGCGCGAACTGGTGCGCTACGTGCCGCACGCGCCCGAGACCGACGTGAATGCCCGCATCGCGGCCGTGTATGGCGGCGTGCAGTACGGCGGTGCCAAGCAGGTAGTGGTGCTGAACGTGGGCGCCGATGCCGGTTTGGAGCCAGGCCATGTGCTGGCGCTTTCACGCGACGGTGGGCTGGTCAAGGATCCGACGGACAGCAACCGTACCATCAGGCTGCCCGACGACCGTTACGGGCTGGCCTATGTGTATCGCGTGTTCCCGGGCATCTCGTACGCGCTGGTCACCGATGCCACGAACCTGATGAAGGTTGGCGACATCGCCACGACGCCACGTTGACCGGTTGGCGCGCGCCGGAGGGCGCGCAAGTCTCCGGGCCGGCCCTGGGCATGGATGCAGGGCTGGCCGACGTTGCGGCGTGGCTGCGGCTGATCGCCACGCCAGGACTGACCGCGGCGGCCGCGCGCCGGCTGCTGGGCGCATTCGGCCTGCCTTCGGCGGTGCTGGCGCAGCCTGCCGCCCGGCTGCATGGCCTGGTGCCGCACGCCGTGGCGCAAGTCCTGACCGCCCCGCCCGATGCCACGCTGGCAGCGCTGATCGCGCGCACTGAGGCATGGCTCGCCGCACCGGACCATCACCTCGTCACACTCGCCGATAGCGACTATCCGGCGCGGCTGCTCGATCTCGCCGATCCCCCGCTACTCCTCCACGTCAATGGCCGGCGCGATGCGCTGGCAGCGTCGTCCATCGGCATCGTTGGCGCGCGCAAGGCCACCGTGCAGGGGGCGAAGGACGCGCACGGGTTTGCCGCCGCCTTGTCCGGGGTTGGGTTCACGGTGGTGTCCGGCCTCGCGCTCGGCATCGACGCAGCGGCCCATGCGGGGGCGATATCCGGCCCTGGCGGCACGATTGCCGTCATCGGTACAGGCGTAGATGTGGTGTATCCGGCACGCCATCACGCGCTGGCGCACGAGATCGTGGACCGTGGCGGCGCCATCCTCAGCGAGTTTCCCCTTGGAACGCCGCCATTGAGCCACCACTTCCCCAGGCGTAACCGACTGATTGCGGCATTGGGCCAGGGCGTGCTGGTGGTCGAGGCGGCCGAGCGCTCGGGGTCGCTGATCACGGCGCGGCTGGCCTCTGAGCTGGGGCGCGAGGTGTTCGCGATTCCCGGGTCGATCCACGCGCCGCTCTCGAAGGGCTGTCACCGGTTGATCCGGCAGGGCGCGAAGCTGGTGGAAGGCCTCGAGGACATCGTGGAAGAGTTTCCCGATCTCCCCGCGCCATCGGCCAGACCCGCCGGGGCGAACGCGGCGACCGACCCGCTCCCCACCCCCGCCGACGCATTGGGCGCCGCGCTCGCCTATGATCCTGTGACACTCGATGCCTTGTGCGCCGGCAGCGGATTATCGGCAGAAGCGGCGTCGGCAGCGCTTTTGCAGCTGGAAATGGCCGGCGCGGCGGAGCGATTGCCGGGCAACCGCTACCGGCGGCTCGGGTAAGGGGCGCCAAACTCTATACAATCTGCCGGCATTGCCGCGGCTGGTGCCGTAGGCTGCTCATGTTTTGACTGCCATGACCGTTTACTTTCCCGAACAAGACGCCGCAGCGCTGCGCCAGGCGCTGGCCGCGCGGCCGGCGGGCCGGCTGGTGGCCTGCCTGTGCGCGGACTGGTGCGGGACGTGCAAGGACTATATGAGCGGCTTCGCGGCGCTGGCGGCGCGCTATCCCGGCGACTGCTTTGTCTGGATCGATATCGAGACCCACGCCGACCGGCTCGGCGAGGACATCGATATCGAGAATTTTCCAACGGTGCTGATCCAGCCCGTGGCCGGCGGCGATCCGCATTTTTACGGCACCGTGCTGCCTCATCTGGAAGTGTTGGAGCGAATGCTGGACCGTGGGGCGTCGATGCCCGCGGCCGCATCGGAAATTCCTGAAGTGCTCGACTGGTTGCTCGAGAGCCACCCCGGCTGATGCCATGTGCTGCCTGAGCCCCAGGCGGCGTTTGCTTGCACCGCCGACGGATGCGCGCTTATTATTGGCGCCTCAAAGCCCAGGCGTGCTGTTTACATAATTAGCAGTGCCAATCAAGAGGCGCTGGCTTCCCCTGGAGGGAGCCGTGCCGCAAGGACCCGTTCAATGTCTAAAGCCCTCATCATCGCGGAAAAGCCATCGGTCGCCGCCGATATCGCGCGCGCCCTCGGGGGCTTTACCAAGCACGACGAGTACTTCGAGAGCGATGACTACGTGCTGTCTTCGGCCGTGGGCCACCTCGTGGAGATTGCCGCGCCGGACGACTACGAGGTCAAGCGCGGCAAGTGGAGCTTCGCCAATCTGCCGGTGATTCCGCCGCATTTCGACCTGCGCCCGATCCAGAAGACCGAGTCGCGGCTGAAGGTGCTGAACCGGCTGATCAAGCGCAAGGACGTGACCGGCCTGATCAACGCCTGCGATGCGGGGCGCGAGGGGGAGCTGATCTTCCGCCTGATCGCGCAACAGGCCAAGGCCAAGCAGCCGGTGCGCCGGCTGTGGCTGCAGTCGATGACGCCGCAGGCCATCCGCGACGGGTTTGCGCAGCTGCGCGACGACCAGGAAATGATGCCGCTGGCCGATGCCGCGCGCTGCCGGTCTGAGGCCGACTGGCTGGTCGGCATCAACGGCACGCGGGCGATGACCGCGTTCAACAGCAAGGGTGGCGGTTTCTTCCTGACCACGGTGGGCCGGGTGCAGACCCCGACGCTGTCGATCGTGGTGGAGCGCGAGGAGAAGATCAAACACTTCGTGCCGCGCGACTACTGGGAAGTGCACGCCGAGTTCATCGCCGCCAAGGGCCTGTACGAAGGGCGCTGGTTCGACCCGAAGTTCAAGAAGAACGAGTTCGACCCCGAGGCGCGCGAATCGCGCCTGTGGAGCGAGGCCGAGGCCAAGAGCATCGTGGCGGCCTGCCGCGACAAGCCGGGCACCGTCACCGAGGAATCGAAGCCGTCGACGCAGCAGTCGCCGGCGCTGTTCGACCTGACCACGCTCCAGCGCGAGGCCAACTCGCGTTTCGGCTTCTCCGCCAAGAACACGCTGGGCCTGGCCCAGGCGCTGTACGAGAAGCACAAGGTGCTGACGTACCCGCGTACCGACGCCCGCGCGCTGCCCGAGGACTACCTGGAGACGGTCAAGGAGACCATGGGCATGCTGGCCGACAGCTCGCCCAACTACCTGACGCATGCCAAGAAGATCCTGGCCAGCGGCTGGGTGAAGCCGAACAAGAAGATCTTCGACAACAGCAAGATCAGCGATCACTTCGCTATCATCCCGACGTTGCAGGCGCCCAAGAACCTGTCCGAGCCCGAGCAGAAGCTGTATGACCTGGTGGTGCGCCGCTTCCTGGCGGTGTTCTTCCCGGCCGCCGAGTTCCAGGTGACCACCCGCATCACCGAGGTGGCCGGTCATCACTTCAAGACCGAGGGCAAGGTCCTGGTCAACCCCGGCTGGCTGGTCATCTACGGCCGCGAGGCGCAGGGCAAGGACGACAAGGACGCCAACCTGGTGCCGGTGGACAAGGGCGAGCGCGTCAAGACCGACAAGGTCGAGTCCGTCGGCCTGACCACGCGCCCGCCGGCGCGCTACAACGAAGCCACGCTGCTGTCGGCGATGGAAGGCGCGGGCAAGCTCGTCGACGACGACGCGCTGCGCGAGGCCATGGCCGGCAAGGGCCTCGGCACGCCGGCCACGCGCGCGGCCATCATCGAAGGGCTGCTGACCGAGAAGTACCTCGTGCGCGAGGGCCGCGAGCTGATCCCGACCGCCAAGGCGTTCCAGCTGATGACGCTGCTGCGCGGCCTGGGCGTGCTCGAACTGACGCAGGCCGAGCTGACCGGCGAGTGGGAGCACAAGCTGTCGCAGATCGAGCGCGGCCGGCTCAAGCGCGATGAATTCATGCGCGAGATCGCGCAGATGACGCAGCAGATCGTCAAGCGCGCCAAGGAATACGACAGCGACACCATTCCGGGCGACTACGCCACGCTGGACACCCCGTGCCCGCAGTGCGGCGGCCAGGTCAAGGAGAACTACCGCCGCTTTGCCTGCACCGCGTGCGAGTTCTCGATCAGCAAGATCCCGGGCGGCCGCCAGTTCGAGATCGAGGAAGTCGAGGAACTGCTGCTGAAGAAGGAAATTGGCCCGCTGCAGGGCTTCCGCAGCAAGATGGGCCGGCCGTTCGCGGCCATCCTGAAGCTGGCCAAGGGCGACGATGGCAACTGGAAGATGGAGTTCGACTTCGGCCAGAACGACGACGATGCCGATGGCGAGCCGATCGACTTCAGCGCCCAGACCCCGGTGGGGTCGTGCCCGAAGTGCAGTGGCGCGGTCTACGAGCACGGCATGAAGTACGTCTGCGAGAACGCCGTGGGCAGCGAGAAGACCTGCGATTTCACGACCGGCAAGATCATCCTGCAGCAGGAAATCTCGCGCGAGCAGATCGGCAAGCTGCTGACGGCTGGCAAGACGGACCTGCTGACCGGCTTCAAGTCGTCCCGCACGGGCCGCAACTTCAAGGCCTTCCTGGTGAAGCAGCCAGACGGCAAGATCGGTTTCGAGTTCGAGGCCCGCGAGCCGAAGGCCGGCGCCAAGGGCGCCGCAGCCAAGACCGCCAAGGGGGCGAAGGCCACGGAAGCCACCGAGGCGGCCGAGACCGAAGCCGCGCCGGCCAAGCCGGCGGCGAAAAAGGTAGCCGCCAAGAAGGCGCCCGCCAAGAAGGCTGCAACCAAGACGGCGACCAAGACCGCCGCTGCCAAGACCCCGGCCGCCAAGAAGACCCGCGCCGCCACCAAGGCGACGGCCGACGCCGAAGAGTAAGTCCGCGTCCGGCGTTACCCCTCTCCCGGCATGCGGAGAGGGGTTTCTAACCTTCCTTCTTTTTCCCCTACTTCTGCCCGCCGGCTTCCCCGGCCCGCTTTGTGCCTTCCTCGAGCAGGAAGTCGATGAAGGCGCGCACCTTGGTGGGCAGGAACTTGCGGCTGGGATAGACCACGCTCACGTCGCGGCGCGGGAGTTGGTATTGGGGCAGGATATGCGCGAGGCGGCCCGCTTCGATGTTGGGCCGGGCCAGGTAGGAGGACAGCATGGCGATGCCCATGTTGGCCAGCGCGGCCTGGTGGGCCAGTTCGGCGTTGCTGCACAGCAGGCCGGGCCGGATCGGGACCGTGACGTCGCCTTCGGGGCCGGACAGCGTCCATTCGTGCTCGGCCGTGGGCAGGCGCATGGCGATGCAGCGGTGGTTGGCGAGGTCCTGGGCGTTGCGCAGCGGCGGGTGCGCGCGCAGGTAGCCGGGCGAGGCACAGAGGATAACCTCGGCCGAGATCAGCGGCCGTGCCACCAGGTGCGAGCCGAGTCCCAGGTCGGACAGCATCACGCCCACGTCGCGGCCTTCTTCCACGATATCGACGATGCGGTCCGAGAGCAGCACGTCGAATACCACATCCGGGTAGAGCTGCTGGAAGCGTTCCAGCGTCTGCGGGAGCAGGTGCAGGCCGAACATGACCGGCGCCACCAGCCGCAGCGTGCCCGAGAGCGACTGGCTGCGCGCCGTGACCACCGATTCGGCTTCTTCCACATCCTCGAGGATCTGGCTGCAGCGCTGGAGGTAGGTTTCGCCGGCGTCCGTCAGCGACAGACTGCGCGTGGTGCGGTTCAGCAGCCGGGTGCCCAGGTGGCTTTCCAGGTCCGCCACATAGCGCGTGACCACGGCATTGGACATTTCCAATTGCTGCGCCGCACGTGCAAAACTGCCAAGTTCCACCACCTTGGCGAAGACGCGCATCGATTGAAGCCGATCCATGACATAGTCTCCCGATTCACCCGTGAACTTTTACACGATCCGGGGGATTTATTGTGAAAAGCACAATCAATCATTGTGGATGGCAATATTTATTCATATCAGGGGAATGCCTAATATCGCATCACCTGATGCCGCATCGCAACATCCACATTCCGAGCGCCGGCATCCATCGAATAAAGAAAGGATTCGCCATGAAGCGCCAATTTGCCCTGACCGTTGCCCTGGTTGCCGCCCTCTCCGCCGCCCCGGCATTCGCCAAGACCTCGTTCGACCCGTACACCGACGGCGCAAAGGCCACCAAGTTCGACGCGTTCACCGATGGCGCCCGCGCCGGCAAGTTCGATTCCTTCGGTGAAGGTGCCCGTACCGGCAAGTTCGACACCTTTGGCGAAGGCGCCCGCGCTGGCCAGTTTGACGTCTACACCGACGGCGCCGCGCTCTGATCTAGGCCGCCAGTCGCCAAAAAGCCCGTACCTGACCGGTACGGGCTTTTTGTTTATGCGCGCGATGCTTGCCGCGCGCCATGGAAAAACGGGCCCTCGGGCCCGTTTTTTCGTTGCCAGCCAATGACTTAGTCGTCGTGGCGATGGCCACGGTGGCGATGCTTGCCCTTCTTGTAGTAACGGCGATCGTCGTCGTACGAATTGCTGCGCGAGACGTTGCCGCCCAGTGCCGCACCCGCCGCGCCGCCCAGGCCCGCGCCAACCAGGCCACCCGTGCGGCCGCCCATGGCGTTGCCGGCTGCCGTGCCGGCGCCGCCACCCAGGGCGCCGCCGATGATGGCACCGGTGCGCTCGCGCTTGCTGGAGGTCAGCGCGCCGCCGGCGCCGCCGCCCACCGCGCCGCCGATCACGGAGCCGGTGCTGCCGCCCAGCGCGCCGCCCACGGCTGCGCCAGCCACGCCGCCGAGGCCACCGCCGAGTGCATTGTTCAGGTCACCCCCTGCGAACGCCGGCAGCGCAGCCGCCGAGAGGGCAAGGGCCAGAGTGAGGGTGCGAAGATGGCGAGACATCGTATTTTCCTTTATCAGTCGTGCATCTGGAACCGGAGTGTAGAGAACGAGCCGTGCCGTTGCTGTAACCAGTTGTGAGGCCCTGTAACCCGCTCCAGAAACGGTATCCGTTGGTTAAAAATCGCGGTGTAAACGCAACACCTGATTATGCAGGATGAAAAAAGCGACCCCGGAGGGTCGCTTTCGTCACGTCATTGTGGATGACGTCAGCAGCACTTGCCCTGCCCGCCGCCGTACCGCGCTTCCTGACGTTCGCGGAAGAATTCCTCGTACGTCATCGGCGCGCGGTCCGGATGGGTGGACTCCATATGGGCCACGTAGGTCTGGTAGTCGGGCAACCCGACCATCAGCCGCAGCGACTGGCCAAGGTAGCGGCCCATGGTCCCGATTTGATCCAGCATGGTGGCCTCCTGTGGATGGCGATCAATGTGCTTAATCAGTGCTGCGCGGCCGAGGTGCCGGCCGGCAGCGGCTCGAACGGCGTTTCGCTGTCCGTGCGCTTGGTGATGCCGCGTGCCTGCATGGCCGTCTTGAAGCCGTAGAAGACAATCGACAGCACCACGAACATGAACAACGCGCACAGGCCGGCGTCCAGGTAGTCGTTGAAGACGATGCGGTGCATCTGCTCCATCGTCTTGGCCGGGGCCAGCACCTTGCCTTGGGCGATGGCGTCGCTGAACTTGGCCGCGTGGGTCAGGAAGCTGACCTTCGGATCGGTATCGAACAGCTTCTGCCAGCCGGCAGTCAGCGTGCAGATCAGCAGCCACACGGTCGGCAGCGCGGTCACCCACGCGTACTGGCCACGCTTCATCTTCACCAGCACGCAGGTGCCCAGCACCAGCGCCACGGCAGCCAGCATCTGGTTGGAGATGCCGAACAGCGGCCACAGCGTGTTGATGCCGCCCAGCGGATCCACCACGCCCTGGTACAGGAAGTAGCCCCAGGCCGCCACGGTCAGCGCGGTGGCGAGCAGGTTGGCCGGCAGCGATTCCGTGCGGCGCATGGACGGCACGAAGCTGCCCAGCAGATCCTGCAGCATGAAGCGGCCGGCGCGGGTGCCCGCGTCCACGGCGGTCAGGATGAACAGGGCTTCGAACAGGATGGCGAAGTGGTACCAGAACGCCATCATGGCCTGGCCGCCCACCACTTGGTGCAGGATGTGGGCGATGCCCACGGCCAGCGTCGGCGCACCGCCGGCGCGCGAGATGATCGTGTTCTCGCCGACATTCTTGGCGGTTTCGATCAGCACGTCAGGGGTGATGACAAAGCCCCACGTCGACACGACCTGGGCCACGGCTTCCGGCGTCGTGCCAATCACGGCCGCCGGGCTGTTCATCGCGAAGTACACGCCCGGCTCGATCACCGAGGCGGCCACCAGCGCCATGATGGCGACGAAGGACTCGGCCAGCATCGCGCCGTAGCCGATGAAGCGCGCGTGCGACTCGTTCTCCAGCAGCTTGGGCGTGGTGCCCGACGAGATCAGCGCGTGGAAGCCCGACACCGCGCCGCAGGCGATGGTGATGAAGAGGAACGGGAACAGGTTGCCCGACCACACCGGCCCGCCACCCTGCGCGAACTGCGTGAACGCCGGCATCTTCAGCTCCGGCGCGACGATCAGGATGCCGATGGCCAGCGCGATGATCGTGCCGATCTTCAAGAAAGTGGACAAGTAGTCACGCGGCGCCAGCAGCAGCCACACCGGCAGCACGGCGGCAATGAAGCCGTAGATGATCAGCATCCACGTCAGGGCCTTGCCGTCGTAGGTGAACAGCGGCGCCAGCATGGCGCTCTCGTGCACGTACTGGCCGCCGATGATGGCCAGCATCAGCAGCACGAAGCCGATGACGGAGACCTCGCCGATGCGGCCCGGGCGGATGTAGCGGGTGTAGATGCCCATGAACAGCGCGATGGGGATGGTCACCGCCACGGTGAAGGTGCCCCACGGCGAGCCGGCCAGCGCCTTCACCACGATCAGCGCGAGCACCGCCAGGATGATGATCATGATCATGAAGCAGCCGAACAGCGCGATCATGCCGGGCACCGTGCCCATTTCGGACTTGACCAGGTCGCCCAGCGAGCGGCCGTCGCGGCGCGTGGAGATGAACAGGATCATGAAGTCCTGCACCGCACCGGCGAACACCACGCCGGCCAGGATCCACAGCATGCCGGGCATGTAGCCCATCTGCGCGGCCAGCACCGGGCCCACCAGCGGACCGGCGCCGGCAATCGCGGCGAAGTGGTGGCCGAACAGCACCGCCTTGTTGGTCGGCACGTAGTCCAGGCCGTCGTTGTGGCGCCACGCGGGCGTCATGCGTTTGGGGTCGAGCTGCATCACCTTGTCGGCGATGAAGCGGCTGTAGTAGCGGTAGGCGATCAGGTAGATGCAGAGCGCGGCAACCACGATCCACAGCGCACTGACGGCTTCCCCGCGCGACAGCGCGACGGTGGCGAAGGCAAACGCGCCGAGCACGGCGACGGCCAGCCACAACAGGTGTTGTCCGATGCGATTCATGATGAAGGGTCTCCTCAGACCGGAAATGAAAAACCTGGCGACGCGGATGGCGGGCAGAGGTGGGGGTGCCGGGGCGGCGCCGGACGATCCTGCGAGGAAAGGGGGTCTCCTGGATGTCTGCGGCGTGCCCGGTCTGTTCTCGTCTGTTCCGGATCTGGTCGGCAGGCAGGAGCGCACCGAACCGCGGGCGCGGCGCGCTGACTGCAACGGATTGTGCGGCGCGGGGGCGCACCGCCAATCCGGCGTGTAGTATTGACACCCGCTCCAGCCGGCACAAGCGCGTAACTACGCAACGCGCTTGCGTAGTACTACGTAAGGCCACGGTGCCATGCGGCCTCGCCGTCGTCGGTGTTTACCCCCCGGTTCAGATGAAACTCCGCCAGAAGATCCTGTTGCTCGCCGTGGCGCCCCTTGCAGTGGCCATGTTCGGCATCGCCTTGGCCGTGCGCTACCAGGCCACCGCGCTGGCCCGCCACGAGCGCGCGCTGGTGGAGGCGGCCTACCTCCAGAGCAAGGAAGTGGAGCTGCGCCACTATGTGGAACTGGCGCAGAGCGCCATCGCGCCGATGGTCGACTCCGGCCGCAACGATGCCGACACGCGCCGCGCCGCCATGGAGGCGCTGGCGCGGCTCGACTACGGCCCGGACGGCTACTTCTTCCTCTATGACCTCCAGGGCCGCAACCTGATGCACCCGCGCCAGCCCGAGCTGGTCGGCCAGGATTTGTGGCTGATGCGTGACCCGCAGGGCGCGCTGACCATCCAGCAGTTGATCGCGGCGGCCAAGGCCGGCGGCGGCGCCGTGCGCTACCAGTGGAAGAAGCCGTCTTCCCAGCTGCTCGCCCCGAAGCTCGGCTACGTAGTGGCCGTGCCCGCGTGGAACTGGATGCTCGGCACCGGTATTTACCTGGACGATGTGGAGCGTACGCTGCGCCAGCTCGACGCGCGTGCCGAAACCGACATCCGCGAGACCATGGCGTGGATCGGCGTGATTGCCGGCATCAGCATCCTGCTGGTGGCGGCGAGCGGCCTCGCGCTCAATGTGAGCGACCACCGCGAGGCGGACGCCAAGCTCCACCAGCTGGCCCGGCGCGTGGTGCAGTCACAGGAAGAGGAGCGCGCGCGGCTTTCGCGCGAGCTGCACGATGGCATCAGCCAGTTGCTGGTGTCGGTGAAGCTGGTGCTGGAGGCCGCCACGAACCGGCTCAAGCTGGCGCCGACCGAGGGCGCGTCGGTCGCGCCGGTGCTGGGCATGGCGCTGAACCGGCTCGACTCGGTGTTCAACGAGGTGCGACGCGTGGCGCGCAACCTGCGCCCCGCCCTGCTCGACGACCTGGGTTTGTTCGCTGCGCTGCAACACCTGGCGCGCGAGATGCAGGCCGGCAGCACGCTGGAGATCCACGTCACCCAGACCGGCCAGCCCTGCGAGTTGGCCGACGAGCAGGCCACCGCGCTGTTCCGCATCGCCCAGGAGGCGCTGACCAACGTGGAGCGCCACGCGCATGCGCGGCGCGTGGAGGTGGCGCTCGCATTCGAAGACAAGCAGACGCGGCTGACCGTGCGCGACGATGGCGCGGGCTTCGACGTCGCCCGCATGCAGTCTGACCCGCAGCGCGGCATCGGGCTGCGCAACCTGCGCGAGCGCATGGCCGCGCTCGACGGCCAGTTTGTGCTGAGTTCCTCGCCGGCCGGCACCCGGCTGGTGGCCACGCTGCCCACGCGTCTTTCCGCCCAACCGTCCGCCGCGCCGCCCGCCCCCGCCCCCGTATCGGAAATTTCGCAGTCATGACCGCATCGCACGACGACGCCACGACCTCCCCGGCGCCTTCCTCCGCACCTTCCTCCGCGCCTTCCTCCGCACTCGCCTCGCCGGCCCGCGTGCTGTTGATCGACGACCACGCGCTGGTGCGCGACGGCATGCGCATGCACCTGACGCTCCAGCCCGGGCTCGAAGTGGTGGGCGAGGCCGATGGCGGCGAGGCGGCGCTCGGCTGGCTGGCCGCCGCCGGCCCCGGACGGCGCCCGGACCTGGTGATTACCGACATCGGCATGCGCGGCATGGGTGGCATCGCGCTGGCCGGCGCGCTGCACGACCGTTATCCGGAACTCGCCGTGCTGATCGTGTCGATGCACGACAACCTTGAATACGTGCGTCAGGCGATGCGTGCCGGCGCGCGTGGCTACGTGCTCAAGGACGCCCCGGCCGACGAACTGCTGGCCGCCATCCAGGCCGTGCTGGCCGGGCGCGTGTTCTACAGCGCCCGGATCGCGCGCGGCATGGCCGAGCAGACCGTGGGGCCGGTGGACGCGCTCACGCCCCGCGAGCGCGACATCCTGGCCGGCATCGGCAGGGGGCTGGCCAACAAGGAAATCGCGGCGCAACTCGGCGTATCGGTGCGCACGGTGGAGACCCACCGCCTCAACCTCAAGCGCAAGCTCGGCATCGAGGGCCGCGCCGGGCTGGTGAAGTACGCCGTGCAATCGCTCGCCGGCGAGCAGGACGGCAACTAGCCTTTTCCCGCTTCCCCCCTTTTTCCCCTTTTCCTGCCTTTTCTTCATTGCCGACTGCGGCCTGCCGCACGCGGAATCGGGTATCCCCTACATTGTTGGCGCGATGCCTGTTGCCTAACATTCAGACAACTGAAGGTCGGGGGAATGTCTCATATTGTCCGCACTCGCATGCTGCGGACCCTTCCCACTGCCTCGCGCTACCTCTTTCCTTCCACTGTTCTCAGCCGTGCGTGCAGGCGCCATGCCTGCGCGCACGGGTGTCCGTGCGGTTCGTCGATTGGTCCATCCAATACAGATAATGGGGAGACAGTCATGGCAGCAAAGCAGAAAGGCAGCGCGGTGTCACGACGCAAGTTCATGGGCGGTGCAGGCGCCGCCGCCGTGGGTACCGCGACGATGGGCTTCCCTGCCATCGTCAAGGCGCAAGGCCCCGTGACGATGCGTTGGCAGAGCACCTGGCCCACCAAGGATATTTTTCACGAGTTCGCGGGCGACTTCGTCAAGAAGGTCAACGACATGTCCGGCGGCGAACTCAAGATCGAGCTGCTGCCGGCGGGCGCCGTGGTCAAGGCGTTCGACCTGATCGACGCGGTCAGCAAGGGCACCCTCGACGGCGGCCACGGCGTGATTGCCTACTGGTACGGCAAGAACTCGGCGCTCGCGCTGTGGGGGTCGGGGCCGGCCTGGGGCATGGACCCGAACATGCTGCTGGCCTGGCACAAGTACGGTGGCGGCAAGGAGCTCCAGGAGGAGATCTACCGCAGCCTGAACCTCGACGTGGTGTCCTTCCTCTACGGCCCCATGCCCACGCAGCCGCTGGGCTGGTTCAAGAAGCCGATCACCAAGCCGGAAGACTTCAAGGGGCTCAAGTTCCGCACCGTGGGGCTGTCGATCGACATCTTCACCGGGCTGGGCGCGGCGGTGAACGCGCTGCCCGGCGCCGAGATCGTGCCGGCACTGGACCGCGGGCTGCTGGACGCGGCCGAGTTCAACAACGCGAGTTCGGACCGCGCGCTGGGTTTCCAGGATGTGTCGAAGGTCTGCATGCTGCGCAGCTTCCACCAGTGTTCGGAACAGTTCGAGATCATCTTCAACAAGAAGCGCTACGACGCCCTGAACCCGAAGCTGCGCGCCCTGATCGCCAATGCCGTGGACGCGAGTTCGGCGGAGATGTCGATGAAGGCCATCGACCGCTACTCGAAGGACTACCTGGCGCTGCAGCAGCAGGGCGTGAAGTTCTATGCCACGCCCAACTCGGTGCTGCAGGCGCAGCTCAAGGTCTGGGACGAGATCGTGGCGCGCAAGGAAAAGGAAAATCCGATGTTCAAGAAGGTGAACGATTCGATGAAGGCGTTCGCGCAGCGCAGCACGCGCTGGCAGAACGACACCAACGTCGACTATCGGATGGCGTCTTCCTACTACTTCGCGCCGAAGAAGGGCTGAGTTCGAGGCTGGGTCCACGCTAGAAGGCAGGTGGCGGGGCGCGCGTGATCGCGCGGGCCCGCCGCCGGCCGTCCTCCTCACCGTTCCCTGAAAAGGCATCTCCGTGCAAAAGCTCCTGTTCGGGATCGACAGGATCAGCACCTTCGTCGGCCAGGCGGCGTCGTGGCTGATCATCGTGCTGACACTGATCATCAGCTACGAGGTTTTCTCGCGCTACGCGCTGGGTACGCCCCATGCGTGGGTGTTCGACGTGAGCAACATGCTCTACGGCACGCTGTTCATGCTGGCCGGCGCCTATACGCTGGCCAAGCGCGGCCATGTGCGCGGTGACATCCTCTACGGTTTTCTCTCGCCACGCGCACAGGCGGGCATCGACCTCGTGCTTTATTTACTTTTCTTCTTCCCGGGCGTGATCGCGCTGGCCTGGGCGGGCATCGACTTCTTCGAGGTCTCGCTGGCGCAGAACGAGCATTCGTCAGTGGCCGCGGACGGACCGCCCATCTACCCGTTCAAGGCCATGATTCCCGTGGCGGGCGCCTTCCTGCTGCTGCAGGGCCTGGCCGAGGTGCTCCGTTGCCTGGTCTGCCTGAAGCGGGGCCGCTGGCCGGCGCGCGAGGATGACGTGGAGGAAGTGGATGTGGACAAGCTGCGCCAGATGGTGAGCAGCGAGGACGTGCTGGCGACGCCCGCGTTGCCACCCGAGCCCGCTCCCGCCAAGACTTCGGAAAAATACGAGGGCATCGCGCGATGAGAAAGGAACTGTGGTTCGGCCTGACGCTGATGGTGTTGATTGTCGGCGCCGTGTTCGTGTTCATGCCATCGCCCGAAAACTGGACGAACGGCCATCTCGGGCTGCTGATGCTGGCGCTGATCGTGGTGGCGATCATGCTCGGCTTCCCGACCGCCTTCACGCTGATGGGCATGGGCGTGCTGTTCGCCTGGCTCGCGTACCGGCATGCCAATCCGGATATCGCCGTGGCGCAGACGCTGGACCTGATGGTGCAGCGTGCCTACGCGGTGATGACTAACGATGTGCTGATCTCGATCCCGCTGTTCGTGTTCATGGGCTACCTGGTGGAGCGCGCGAACCTGATCGAGAAGCTGTTCCGCAGCCTGCACCTGGCGCTGGCGTGGATACCGGGCTCGCTCGCGGTGGCCACGCTGATTACCTGCGCGGTGTTTGCCACGGCCACGGGCATCGTCGGGGCGGTGGTCACGCTAATGGGGCTGCTGGCGTTCCCGGCCATGCTGCGGGCCGGGTACAGCACATCGATCTCGGCCGGCGCGGTGACGGCGGGCGGGTGCCTGGGCATCCTGATTCCGCCGTCGGTGCTGCTGATTGTCTATGGCGCCACGGCGGGGGTGTCGGTGGTGCAGCTCTACGCGGGCGCGTTCTTCCCCGGGCTGCTGCTGGCGGGGCTCTATATCGTGTATGTGGTTGTGCTGGCGAAGCTGCGGCCGGCGCTGGCGCCGCCGCTGTCGGCGGAGGAGCGCACGGTGCGCCTGTCGCCGCTGGCCACCACGCTGCGCGACACCGTGAGCCGGCGCGCGCTGCCGGCGCTGCTGGTGGGGCTCAAGGGCCGGCGCAATGTCGATGTGCCGATGCGCGACGTGGCGCGCCAGCTCGGCGTGGTGCTGATGCCCGCGATCTTCGTGGCGGTCTCGATGAGCCTGATGTACGCCGCCGTAACCTCCCCGCTGGTGACCGCCGGCACGGGCGGACTCGAGGAAATGGGCGCGGTGTCGTCGTCCTCTTCCGAGGGGGCGGCATCCTTCGACAGCCTCCAGGCGCCCCCCGAGGAAGCCAGCCCTGCCCCCGAGGCGCTGACGCCGGCCACGCCCGCCGCGCCGCCCATCGCCCAGGTACCGGCCCCGGCACCCGCCGAGGCCAAGCCGACGCTGGCGACGCCCGCCGCCGATGTGACTGCCGCCGCCGACGTCACCGGCGAATCCCGGCCCGCCCCCACGTGGTTCTGGGTCACGCTGGCCGTGGTGGCGCTGCTGCTGGTGTATTTCTACTGGCGGTTCGACTTCGCGCGGCTCGAGATCTTCAAGATGCTGCTGTCGTCGTTCTTCCCGCTCGCGGTGATGATCCTGGCGGTGCTGGGGTCCATCGTCTTCGGCCTGGCCACGCCTACTGAAGCGGCGGCGGTCGGCTCGCTCGGCGGGGCCCTGCTGGCGCTGGCCTACGGCCAGCTCAACTACAGCGTGGTGCGCGACTCGGTGTTCCTGACCGCCAAGACCAGCGCGATGGTGTGCTGGCTGTTCGTCGGCTCGTCGATCTTCTCCGCCGCCTTCGCGCTGCTGGGCGGCCAGGCACTGGTCGAGGAGTGGGTGCTGTCGCTGAACCTGACCCCGGTGCAGTTCATGATCCTGGCGCAGGTCATCATCTTCCTGCTTGGCTGGCCGCTGGAATGGACCGAGATCATCATCATCTTCATGCCGATCTTCATCCCGCTGCTTGACAACTTCGGCATCGACCCGCTGTTCTTCGGCCTGCTGGTGGCGCTGAACCTGCAAACGGCATTCCTTTCCCCGCCGGTGGCGATGGCGGCGTTCTACCTGAAGGGCGTGGCCCCGCCCCACGTCACCCTGAACCAGATCTTCGCCGGCATGCTCCCCTTCATGGCCATCCAGATCCTGGCGCTGGCCCTGCTCTATATCTTCCCGGCGATTGGACTGTGGCTGCCGCAGGTGTTGTATCGGTAGGCCCCATCGAAGTTTCCTTGTTCCTGAGCGGATTTGCGCCATCTCAATAGTGCGCGGGTGCTGAGTCGGTAGCGTCGGGCCTCTCTTTTCTTGGGAGGAATCCGATGGCTCAGGCAGATGAGATGGACGGCGTGCGCGTGGTCATGAGCGCGCCGCAACTGGCAGCGGTGCTGGCGCACCGGTCGATCAGTCCGAGTGAGATGATGTCCAATTGCATATGGGGCGGGTGGGACATCGTCGGTGGCGTGCTGGAGATGGTCTGGACCGGGCACGACACTGCAACACTGACTCAGCAGGGCGCCGCCAAGCTCGCCGAAACCATGCGGGCGCCGCCGGACATGGCCGGCAATATCGGGCTGTCGCTGGATATTGGCGTGGGATTCGGCCTCGCTGGCATGCTGAAGG
>NZ_JBFRHD010000031.1:0-69834 GCF_052115685.1 Cupriavidus sp. 2KB_3 | reverse complement strand
GCTCAAGTCAGAGTGCTTCCGGTTAGAGCGCTTCGCCAACGTCGACCAGTTGCGTCGTGGCATAGCCGAATACATCCGGTACTACAATCACGACCGCATCAAGCTCAAGCTAAAAGGGCTGAGTCCTGTGCAATACAGGACCCAGCCCTYGGCCGCGGCCTAACTTACCCGTCCAACTTTAGGGGGTCAGTTCAAAGGCGCCGGTTTTTGTTGCCTGCTCGCTGGGCCATGGCCCGCGGCGGCTTATCGTTTGGGTCTGTGGGGACAGTCGTTCTTGGTGCAGTTGCCGTACAGCGACAATGCGTGTTCCTGCAGTGCAAAGCCGCGCTCGCGCGCAATGCTTTGCTGGCGTTGCTCGATGTCGGAGTCGAAGAATTCCTCGACCCGGCCGCAATCGAGGCACACCAGGTGATCGTGGTGCTTGCCTTCGTTGAGTTCGAAGATCGCCTTGCCCGATTCGAAGTTGTTGCGCGACAGCAGACCGGCCTGCTCGAATTGGGTCAGGACGCGATATACCGTGGCGAGACCGATATCCATGTGCTCATTGAGCAGGATGCGGTACACGTCTTCGGCGCTCAGGTGGCGCTGTTCACTGGTCTGGAAGATCTCGAGGATCTTGAGGCGGGGGACGGTCGCCTTCAGGCCGATGTTTTTGAGGTCCGCCGGACTCGGCATAGGCGTGACTCCCTAGAGTACAATGTCTGGATAGTTGAATCATAAGGGTTTTGGCGACAAAAGTCGCCCCGGTGCCACGGCCTGTACCGGACCCGGCACTATCCTTTCCCGTCTGAAAGCGAGATCCATGCGTTCATTCCGTACGACCGCCATGCGCCTGCCGCTGGTGTCTTCCCTGCTGGCGGCCGCCGTGCTGGCCGGCGCCTGCTCGGCCTATGACAGCACGTCGCGCAAGGTGGCCGACGCCATCACGCCGTATCGTATCAATATCGTACAGGGCAATTTCGTCTCGCGCGAGGCAGCCTCGCAACTGCGCGAAGGCATGACGCGCGATCAGGTCCGCTTCCTGCTGGGCACGCCGCTGCTGACCGACGTCTTCCATGCCAATCGCTGGGATTACGTGTTCTCGTTCCGCCGCGGCAGCACGCCGGTGGTGCAGCAACGCCGCTACACGGTGTTCTTCGACGGTGACAAACTGGTCAAGTTTGGTGGCGACGAATTGCCGTCCGAATATGAACTGATCGCCGAAATCGACGGGATGAAGGCTGCGCAGCGCAACCAGACGCCGGGCAAGATCGTGACGAGTTCCAGCAGCGCACCGGCCGACGCCCCGGCCACGCCGGCACCGGCTGCTCCGGCAGGCGCTGCCGATAGCGCCGCCCCCATGCCGCCGACCGCCGCGCCAGTCCCCGAAGCCGCCCCGGCTCCGGCCACTCCGCCCGCCACGCCCGCGCCCGACACGTCCGCCAAACCGGCAAGCTGACCGGTACGCGGCCCGTTGCGGGCCGCGCCTGGATGCCATGCCGCCTTGCCGCCCCGGCCGGGCGGCGCTTCTTCCCCGACATCGCACAATCACCATGAATATTGCAATCGCAGGCGCTTCCGGTCGCATGGGCCGCATGCTCATCGAACACGTGCTGAATACCGAAGGCGTGACGCTGACCGGCGCGCTCGACGTGCCAGGCGCCGCCGCGCTGGGCCAGGATGCCGGGTTGTTCCTGGGCCGCACCACCGGTGTGACGATCTCGTCCGACGTGGACGCCGTGCTCGGTGCCGCCGACTGCCTGATCGACTTCACGCGCCCCGAAGGCACGCTGGCTCACGTGGCCGCGGCGCGCCGGCTCGGCAAGAAGATGGTGATCGGCACCACGGGTTTCGACGCTGCCGGCAAGCAGGCGCTGGCCGACGCCGCCAAGTCGATCGCCATCGTCTTCGCCGCCAACATGAGCGTGGGGGTGAACGCCACCTTCAAGTTGCTGGAAGTGGCGGCAAAGCTACTTTCGACCGGCTACGACATCGAGATCATCGAAGCCCACCATCGCCACAAGGTCGACGCTCCATCGGGCACGGCGCTGGCTATGGGAGAGGTGGTTGCCGGCGCGCTAGGCCGCAGCCTGGACGATTGCGCCGTCTATGCCCGCGAAGGCCACACCGGCCCGCGCGACGCCAACAGCATCGGCTTCGCCACCGTGCGCGGCGGCGATATCGTTGGCGATCACACCGTGATGTTCGCCGGCATTGGCGAGCGCATCGAGATCAGCCACAAGTCGTCGAGCCGCCAGTCGTACGCCGACGGCGCGGTGCGCGCGGCGTGCTTCCTGGCCGACAAGCCGTCCGGCCTGTTCGACATGCAGGACGTGCTGGGCCTGAAGTAAGCCGGCACACGCCAGTCATTGCCGAAAATGGCCTGCCGCGTGGCCATTTTCAGACTTTTCGCCGTCCGTGGCGGGTGTCCGCCACGGTTATAATCGGCTCTTTCGCAAATCGGTCCGCCCGGCACCCCAGGTGCGCGCGGAACGCCGTCCCCGATCCGACGTCCTGATCCGTCGCACCAAACATGCAAGACAAATATCTTCCTTCCGCCGTTGAACAAGCCGCCCAGCAGCACTGGCAGGCCACCGAAGCCTACAAGGTGGCCGAGCATGCCGTGGGCCCCGACGGGAGGGAGAAGTCGAAGTTCTACGCCTGCTCGATGCTGCCGTACCCGTCGGGCAAGCTGCACATGGGTCACGTGCGGAACTACACGATCAACGACGTGATGGCGCGCTACCTGCGCATGAACGGCCACAACGTGCTGATGCCGATGGGCTGGGACGCCTTCGGCATGCCGGCCGAGAACGCCGCGCTGAACAACCACGTGGCACCTGCTGCCTGGACCTACGACAACATTGCTTACATGAAGAAGCAGATGCAGTCGATGGGCCTGGCGATCGACTGGTCGCGCGAGGTGGCAACGTGTAGCCCGGACTACTACCGCTGGAACCAGTGGCTGTTCCTGAAGATGCTGGAAAAGGGCATCGCCTACCGCAAGACCGGCACGGTCAACTGGGACCCCGTGGACCAGACCGTGCTGGCCAACGAGCAGGTCATCGACGGGCGCGGCTGGCGCTCGGGCGCAGTGGTGGAGAAGCGCGAAATTCCGATGTATTACCTGCGGATCACCGATTATGCGGACGAGTTGCTCGGTGATCTGGATGCGCTCGGCTGGCCTGAGCGCGTCAAGGTGATGCAGCAGAACTGGATCGGCAAGAGTACCGGCGTGCGTTTTGCGTTCCCGCACCAGATCGCGGGCGCCGACGGCAAGCTCGTCAACGACGGCAAGCTGTACGTGTTCACGACCCGCGCCGACACGATCATGGGCGTGACGTTCTGCGCGGTGGCCGCCGAGCACCCGCTGGCCACGCTGGCGGCGGCGAACAATCCCGCGCTGGCCGCGTTCATCGACGAATGCAAGCATGGTTCGGTCATGGAAGCCGACATGGCGACCATGGAGAAGAAGGGCATGCCGACCGGGCTGCAGGTCGAGCACCCGCTGACCGGCGAGCCGGTGGATGTCTGGGTCGGCAACTATGTGCTGATGAGCTACGGCGACGGCGCCGTGATGGGCGTGCCGGCGCACGACGAGCGCGACTTTGCGTTCGCGAACAAGTACCAGCTGCCGATCCGGCAGGTGGTGGATGTGAAGGCCCAGCCGTTCTCCACCGAAGCGTGGCAGGAATGGTACGGCGACAAGGAAGCCGGCAAGCTGGTCCATAGCGGCAAGTACGATGGCCTGGGCTATCAGGCCGCCGTCGACGCCATCGCCGCCGACCTCACCGCCAAGGGCCTGGGCGAGAAGAAGGTGACCTGGCGCCTGCGCGACTGGGGCATCTCGCGCCAGCGCTACTGGGGCACGCCGATCCCGCTGATCCATTGCGACGCCTGCGGCGTGGTGCCCGTGCCCGAGCAGGACCTGCCCGTGGTGCTGCCGGAAGACCTCGTGCCGGACGGCACCGGCAATCCGCTGAACAAGGACCCGCGCTTCCTGAACTGCACGTGCCCGTCGTGCGGCAAGCCCGCGCGCCGCGAGACCGACACGATGGATACGTTCATCGACTCGTGCTGGTACTACATGCGCTACACGTGCCCGGACGCCCCGACCATGGTCGACGCCCGCAACGACTACTGGATGCCGATGGACCAGTACATCGGCGGCATCGAGCACGCGATCCTGCATTTGCTGTACGCCCGCTTCTGGACCAAGGTCATGCGCGACATGGGCCTGGTCAAGTTCAGCGAGCCGTTCACGAACCTGCTCACGCAGGGCATGGTGCTCAACGAGACCTATTACCGCGAGGACGCCTCGGGCAAGAAGCACTGGTACAACCCGGCCGAGGTGGACGTGCAGACCGACGAGCGCGGCCGCCCGCTGGGCGCCACGCTGAAGGCGGACGGCCAGCCGGTGGTGATCGGCGGCGTGGAGAAGATGTCGAAGTCGAAGAACAACGGCATCGACCCGCAGGCGCTGATCGACCAGTACGGCGCCGACACGGCACGCCTGTTCGTGATGTTCGCCGCGCCGCCCGAGCAGCAGCTCGAGTGGAGCGGCTCGGGCGTGGAGGGCGCGTCGCGCTTCCTGCGCCGCGTGTGGAACTTCGCCCATGCCAACGCCCAGGCGATTCGCGACGGTGCCGGCACGGCGTTCACGGCCGATGACGCCGCACTGCGCCGCGACCTCCACGGCGTGCTGAAGCAAGCGAATTACGATTACCAGCGCATCCAGTACAACACCGTGGTCTCGGCCACGATGAAGATGCTGAACGCGCTGGAAGACGCCAAGGGCGCCTCGCCGGCCGCGCGCCGTGAGGGCTTCGGCATCCTGCTGCGCGTGCTGTATCCGGTGGTGCCGCACGTCACGCACGCGCTGTGGCAGGAGCTGGGCTACGCTGAGCAGGGCGGTGACCTGCTGGACGCCGCCTGGCCGCAGGTGGACGAGGCCGCGCTGGTGCGTAGCGAGATCGAACTGGTGCTCCAGGTGAACGGCAAGGTCCGTGGCAGCCTGACGGTGCCGGCCGATGCCGACCGCGCCGCCATCGAGGCCACGGCCGCCGCGAGCGAGATCGTGGCGAAGTTCGCCGCCGGCGCCGCGCCCAAGAAGATCGTGGTCGTGCCGGGCCGACTCGTCAACGTGGTGCTCTGAGGCGCCCCGAAACAAGGGAATTGCGAAGCATGGACGGAATCAACACAGGACGTCGCAGGGTGCTCGCCGCGATGGCGGCAGCCGGCTTGCTGGCCGGCTGCGGCTTTCACATGCGCGGCAACGCTGACTTCGCGTTCAAGCGGCTCTATATCGGCATTCCGCCCAATTCGTTGATGGGGGCGGACCTGCGCCGCAACATCCGCAATGGCTCGGACACGCAGATCGTCAGCGATATGAAGGAAGCCGACGCGATTCTCGATGTGCTGGGCGACACCCGCGCCAAGTCGATCCTGTCGATCACGACCGAGGGCGTGGTGCGCGAATACCGGCTGACGCAGCGCTTCAGCTTCCGCCTGCGCGACCAGGCCGGCAAGGAGCTGATTCCGCCGTCGCAATTGGTCCTGACCCGCGACCTGACCTACAACGAAGCCAACACGCTGGCCAAGGACTACGAGGAGCAGCAGCTCTATCGCGATATGCAGCGCGATATCGTCCAGCAGCTGATGCGCCGCCTGGCCTCGGTCAAGGCCATCTGAGGGCGGCTCGACCCCGCCCCGCACCGCGATGCAACTGAAGCTCGACGGACTCGACGCGCACCTGAAGCAGGCCCAGGTCAAGGGCATGGCGCCGCTGTACGTCGTGCATGGCGACGAACACCTGCTGGTGCTCGAGGCGGTGGACCGGCTGCGCCGCACCGCGCGCGAGGCCGGTTTTTCCGAGCGGGACGTGCTCGTGGCCGAGCGCGGCTTCCACTGGAGCCAACTGGTGGAGGCCCAGCAGTCGATGTCGCTGTTCGGCGACCGGAAAATTGTGGAATTGCGCATCCCGACCGGCAAGCCCGGCAAGGATGGTGGCGAGGCGCTGCGCGCCGTGGCGGCCCAGCCGTCGCCGGACGTGGTGATGCTCGTCACGCTGCCCCGGCTTGATTTCGCGACGTCCAAGTCGGCGTGGTTCCAGGCGCTGGAGTCCGCCGGGGTGTCGATCAAGGTCGATGCGGTGGACCGTACGCGGCTGCCGGCCTGGGTGGGCGAGCGGCTGGGCTTGCAGCAGCAGCGCGTGGAGCCGGGCGAGGCCGGGCGCAGGGCGCTCCAGTTCATCGCCGACAAGGTGGAAGGCAACCTGCTCGCCGCGCACCAGGAAATCCAGAAGCTCGGCCTGCTGTACCCGCCCGGTGTGCTTACCTTCGACCAGGTGCACGACGCGGTGCTCAACGTGGCGCGCTACGACGTGTTCAAGCTGTCCGAGGCGATGCTCGGCGGCGATGTGCCGCGCCTCACGCGCATGCTCGAAGGGCTGCGCGGCGAGGGCGAGGCCACGGTGCTGGTGCTGTGGGCGCTGACCGAGGAAATTCGCGTATTATCCAAAGTCCGGCAAGGGCTGGCGGCCGGCAAGCCTGCGGGCGTGCTGATGCGCGAATTGCGCGTCTGGGGCCCGCGCGAGCGGCTGGTGCCGCAGGCCGCGCAGCGCTTGTCGCTGCCGCAGCTGGAAGCCGCGCTGGCCATGGCCGCCCGGCTGGACCGGCAGGTCAAGGGCCTGTCCGACCTGCCAGGCGCAGGCGGCCCGGGCGGCAGCCTCCCGGCCGAGCCATGGGATGGCCTGCTGCAACTGGCGCTGATGATTGCGCGCCCGACCTGAGGTTCCGATCGACCGGTCGCCTGACATACCGCACCGACACCGGCCCCCGGGGCCCCCGAGACATTACTACGCAGTCGAGCCAGGAACGCCTGGACATCATCATGACCGAGTTCGATCTCAACGCTTACATGGACCGCGTTGGCCAGCAGGCCCGCGCGGCGTCGCGCGCGATGGCGCGAGCCTCCACGGCTGACAAGAACCGCGCGCTGCTGACCATCGCCGCCGCCATCCGCCGGGATGCCGACAAGCTCAAGGCCGTGAACGCGCGCGATGTGGAGCGTGCCCGTGCCAACGGCCAGGATGCCGCGTTCGTGGACCGCCTGACGCTGTCCGACAAGGCCATCGTCACGATGGCGGCAGGGCTGGAGCAGATTGCCGCGCTGGCAGACCCGATCGGCGAGATCACCAATATGAAGTTCCGCCCGACCGGCATCCAGGTCGGTCAGATGCGCGTGCCGCTGGGCGTGATCGGCATCATCTACGAGTCGCGCCCGAACGTGACCATCGACGCCGCGGCGCTGTGCCTGAAGTCCGGCAACGCCACGATCCTGCGCGGCGGCTCCGAGGCCATCGAGTCGAACACGGCACTGGCGGCGCTGGTGGCGGAAGGGCTGTCGTCGGCCGGGCTGCCGGCGGAGGCCGTGCAAGTCATCGAGACCACCGACCGCGCCGCCGTGGGCCGGCTGATCACGATGACGGAATATGTCGACGTGATCGTGCCGCGCGGTGGCAAGAGCCTGATCGCGCGCCTGATGGAAGAAGCCCGCGTGCCGATGATCAAGCACCTGGACGGCATCTGCCACGTCTACATCGACACCGATGCGGACCTGGACAAGGCAATCCGCGTGGCCGACAACGCCAAGACCCAGCGCTACGCGCCGTGCAACACGATGGAAACGCTGCTGGTGTCGCGCGACATCGCCGCCGCCGTGCTGCCGCCGCTGGCCCGCATCTACCAGGAAAAGGGCGTGGAGCTGCGCGTCTGCGCGGCCACGCGCGCCACCCTGGAGGCGGCAGGCTTCGGCAAGCTGGTCGATGCCACCGAGGAGGACTGGCGCCTCGAATACCTGGCGCCGGTGCTGGCCATCCGCACCGTGGACGGGCTCGACGCGGCCATCGACCATATCAATACCTATGGTTCGGCCCACACCGATTCGATCATCACCGAGAACTACACCGCCGGCATGCGCTTCCTGCGCGAGGTGGATTCGGCCAGCGTGATGATCAACGCCTCGACGCGCTTCGCCGATGGCTTCGAGTACGGCCTTGGCGCGGAGATCGGCATTTCCAACGACAAGCTCCACGCACGTGGCCCTGTCGGGCTGGAGGGGCTGACGTCGTTGAAATACGTCGTGTTCGGGCACGGAGAAATCCGGACCTGAGGGTCCCCGGCCACGCTTCGTCAACACTCCAAAACAACGTCCACCGCCAATGCTCTGGATCAAGTCGCTCCATATCGTCTTCGTCGTGTCGTGGTTCGCGGGGTTGTTCTACCTGCCGCGCATCTTCGTCAACCTGGCGATGGAGACCGATCCGGCTGGCGTGCAGCGGCTGCTGCTGATGGCGCGCAAGCTGTTCCGGTTTATGACCATGCTGGCCGTGCCGGCAGTGGTGTTCGGGCTGTGGCTGTACCTTGGCTATGGCATCGGGCGCGGCACGGGGCAGGGCTGGATGCACGCCAAGCTGGCGCTGGTGCTGGTGCTGATCGGCTACCACCACGGCTGCGGCGTGTTGTTGCGCAAGTTCGAGCGGGGCGCCAATGCGCGCTCGCACACGTTCTATCGATGGTTCAACGAACTGCCGGTGCTGGTGCTGCTGGCCATCGTGATCCTCGTGGTCGTGAAGCCGTTTTAAGCGTTATACGATTCAGCGTTCTCCCCCAAAGCCTTACATGAGGTCATGATGAGCAAGCAGGTCGAGTACTTCCTGGCGCCGCAGTCCCCGTTTGTCTACCTCGGACATGCCCGCTTCGTCGACATCGCCAACCGCCACAACGCCCAGGTGCTGCTGAAGCCGGTGGATCTCGGCAAAGTGTTCGCGGTATCGGGCGGCGTGCCGCTGGCGCAGCGGCCGCCGCAGCGCCAGGCATACCGGCTGGTGGAACTTGAACGCTGGAGCAAGTTCCTGAACATGCCGATGCATCTGCATCCGACGTTCTTCCCGGTGTCTGGCGATGCCGCTGCCCGGCTGATCATCGCCGCGCAACTGGCGCATGGCACGGCGCGTGCGCTGGAACTGACGGGCGCCATCTGCCGCGGCGTGTGGGCCGACCAGCGCAATATCGCCGATGCGGCCACGCTGGCGCTGATCGCCGACGAAGCTGGCCTGGACGGCGCCAATCTGCTCAAGGCCAGCGAGGGGCAGGCGGTGCAGGCCGCCTACGCGCAGAATACGCAGGACGCGCTCTCGGCCAACGTATACGGCGCCCCGTGGTTCGTGCTGGACGGTCAGCCGTACTGGGGCCAGGACCGCCTCGAGTTCCTGGACCGCGCGCTGGCGGCCGACTAGCGGTCCGCCGCGCGGTCCGCTACGCTAGTCTCACTCCCGTCCGCCACGGCGGACGTTTTTGTTTGCAGGATGTTCTTCCCATGACCCAAGCCTTCTTTGCTCCCTGCCCGCGTGGCCTGGAATCCGCCCTTGCCGAGGAACTGCGGGAAATCGCCCAGTACCCGGCCGTGGTGGCCGCCGCGCCGTTTCAGGTGCATCGCGAGGTGCCGGGCGGCGTGCCGTTCTCGGGCGAGATGGCGGCCGCCTATGCCGTCAACCTGCACTCGCGCATCGCCAGCCGCGTGCTGCTGCGCGTGGCGCAGCGCGGTTACCGGCATGAGGACGATGTCTACGCGCTGGCCCGCCAGCAGCGCTGGGACCAGTGGTTTTCGCCCGATGAGTCGCTGCGGGTGGACATCACCGCGCACAAGTCGCCGCTGCACAGCCTGAACTTCACCGCGCTGCGCGTAAAAGACGGTGTGTGCGATGCCATGCGCGAGGCGCTTGGCGCCCGGCCCAGCGTCGATACAGTCAGCCCGGATGTGCGGATTTATGCGCATTTGACCGAGTTCGACTGCACGCTGTACCTCGACACCACCGGCGAGCCGCTGTTCAAGCGCGGCTGGCGTATGGAAAAGGGCGAGGCGCCGCTCAAGGAAAACCTTGCCGCCGGCATCCTGCGGCTGGCGGGATGGGTGCAGGGCCAGACTGACCGTCCGTTCTTCGATCCAATGTGCGGCAGCGGCACGTTCCTGGTGGAGGCGGCGCAGGTGGCGCTGGGCCTCCCGCCGGGCGGGGCGCGGACGTTTGCGTTCGAATGGCTCAAGGGCATGGACAACAAGGCCTGGCAGGCCCTGCGCGCCGATGCGCAGCGCGCCAAGGAGGCGGCGGCCAAGGGCGTGGCGGCGCTGGAGATCGCCGGATCGGACATTTCCACGGACATGCTGGCGATGGCGGACGCCAACTGGCAGCGCGCCGGGCTGCCGGGCGAGGTGCGTCTGAAGCAGGTGGATGCGCGCTTCGTGCAGCCGCCGTTCGCCATGCCGGGCGTGATGCTGATGAATCCGCCCTATGGCGAGCGGATCGCCGTGCGCGGCGAGCAGCGCCGGGGCGCCCTGCCCGAAGCGCCGCGCGATGAGGCCGAGGAGGCCGCCGCGAACCAGTTCGCCAGCGCCTTCGCCACAACGTTGAAGCAACACTTCGCGGGCTGGCAGGCGTGGGTGTTCACGGGCGACCTGAGCATCCCGAAGCGCCTGCGGCTCAAGGAATCGCGCCGCACGCCGCTCTATAACGGCAATATCGAATGCCGGCTGTTCCGCTTCGACATGGTGCGCGGCGGCAACCGCAAGGAAGGCGGGGAAGCGCCGAAGGAATAAGCGGGATGCGGGACGGGGAGGGTTATGCCTGCTTGTCCCGCCCCGTCAGCGCTTCGGGGTTGCGGGCGAAATCGCTCAGGAAGCCCTGCAGGCTCACCACCGGCTCCTGGAGCAGGTGGCGCGGCAGGTCGAACAGCGCATAGAAGTACTCCTCGCGCCCTTCGCACCGCTCGGCCGGCAGGCAGTATTGCTCCCAGTCAGCACAGGCCGGCGTGTACATGCCGTTGCCGGGCCAGAAGAATGGCACGATGCGGCCTTCGCGCAGCCCTTCGATCAGCGTGGCCGGCGCCTCGTAGGCTTCGGCCGACTCCACCTGGCTCATCAGCCCGGCGCGCGTCTCGATCACCATCAGCGTGGCATGTCCCTGCGCCGTCAGCAGCAGGATGCCTACCGGATTCGGATACAGGTAGTACTCGACGAAGCCATAGCGCGCGGCGGTCTGGCGCACGCGGTCGGCCATCACCGGATCGGACAGGAACGCGTACGAATGCCGCGTGAGCAGGTCGCGCAGCGTGCGCGAGATCGAGGCGAAGTACTGTTGCTGGAGGGCGTCGATTTCCTGGTCGAGCCGCGCCACCATGTTCGGATCGTGCTTCTTTACGTAGCGGTCGATCAGCCCATGGTTGAAGCCCTGCACCGCGATGCTCTCGTCGGCGGTGCCGGTCAGCAGGATGGTCTTGCACGGCAGGTCCTGCAGCGCCTGGCAGAACTCGAGGCCGTCCATCTGCGGCATCGAGTAGTCCACCACGATCACCCCGGGCTGCATGAAGCGATGGATGTCGTGGATCTGGCGATGGATGCGGTCCACGTCCAGCTGCACGGTGCGCCGCTCGCTCAGGAAGGTCAGGTCGTCGTGGGTCACGCGCACGGGCAGGAAGGCCGGATGCCGGGTGGCATAGGCTTCGCGGATCCATGTCAGGGCCTCGCGCGGGTCGGTGAAGCTCACCACGGCGCGCGACGCGTCCATCTGGAATGCCAGGCTGTCGATAAACGATTTGCTGTCGTCCACCAGCACCGTCAGGACGGGGTGATGGAAGACCGACAGGTTCCTGTCATGCGGGCTGAATGTCATGGTGCGATCTGCGCTGCGGCCGGCAGCGAATGAAGAGCGAGGGTTGGGGGCCGTGGCAAGCCAGTATAGCGCGCGGACGGGCCCACGCAATGTTGCCGCACCAAAGGAGGCCAAAAGCAAACGGCCGGCGTTGGTTGCCGGCCGCATGTCTTCGATTTCGTTGATTTCAGGTCTTCACGCCGCTTTAATCACGAAGGGTTTCCGGCCTGATTGTCAGTCGGATTCCCATTCAGATTGGCGTTCCGCGGCGCCCGGCGTCATTCCACCGCCTTGAACATGTCCTCGACCACCTTCTTGGCATCGCCGAACACCATCATGGTCTTGTCCATATAGAACAGCTCGTTGTCCAGGCCCGCGTAGCCGGCCGCCATCGAGCGCTTGTTCACGATGATGGTCTTGGCCTTGTACGCCTCCAGGATCGGCATGCCGGCGATGGGCGACTTCGGATCGGTCTTGGCGGCCGGGTTGACCACGTCGTTGGCGCCCAGCACCAGCACCACGTCGGCCTGCCCGAACTCGCTGTTGATGTCCTCCATCTCGAAGACCTGGTCGTACGGCACCTCGGCCTCGGCCAGCAGCACGTTCATATGGCCCGGCATGCGGCCCGCCACGGGGTGGATCGCGTACTTTACGATCACGCCCTTGTCGTGCAGCTTTTCGGTCAATTCTTTAAGTGCATGCTGAGCACGGGCCACCGCCAGGCCGTAGCCGGGCACGATGATCACGGTTTCGGCGTTGCCCATCAGGAACGCGGCGTCGTCCGCCGAGCCGGACTTCACGTTGCGCTGGGCCTGCGCGCCGGCTGCGCCGGCTGCCGCCGTGTCACCGCCAAAGCCGCCCAGAATCACGTTGAAGAACGAGCGGTTCATCGCCTTGCACATGATGTACGAGAGGATGGCGCCGGACGAGCCGACCAGCGAGCCGGCGATGATCAGCATCGGGTTGTTCAGCGAGAAGCCGATGCCCGCCGCCGCCCAGCCCGAGTACGAGTTCAGCATCGACACCACCACCGGCATGTCCGCGCCGCCGATCGGGATGATGATCAGCACGCCCAGCACGAAGGCCAGCGCCAGCATGATCAGGAACGGCAGCCAGGCCTGCGACAGGAAGAAGATGATGCCGAAGCCGAACATCGCCACGGCCAGCAACAGGTTCAGCCAGTGCTGGCCCGGGAACACCACCGGGGCGCCCTGGAACAGCCGGAACTTGTAGCGCCCCGCCAGCTTGCCGAAGGCGATCACCGAGCCCGAGAACGTGATGGCGCCCACGAAGCAGCCGATGAACAGCTCGATCCGGTTGCCGGTGGGAATCAGGTGCGAGCCGGCCGGCGCGATGCCGAACGCAGCCGGCTCCGCCACGGCGGCCACCGCGATGAACACCGCCGCGAGACCGATCAGCGAGTGCATCGCCGCCACCAGTTCCGGCATCTTGGTCATCTCGACCTTGCGCGCCACGTAGGCACCGATGCCGCCACCCACGACCAGCGCGCCGAAGATCAGCGCCAGGCCCGTGCCGACCGACGACTGGGCCGTGCCCGCCGCCAGGAACTCGTTCTTGAGCTTGACGATCAGCACCAGCGTGGTCACCACGGCGATGGCCATGCCGATCATGCCGAAGGTGTTGCCCTTGCGGGCCGAAGCGGGGTGCGACAGGCCCTTGAGTGCCTGGATGAAGCAGACCGACGCCACGAGGTACAGCAGCGTGACGAGGTTCATGCTGACGAGTCCGGTCATCGTGCCCCCTCCTTGCCAGCCAGCTTCTTCGGTTCCTTCTTCTTGAACATCTCCAGCATGCGCTGGGTCACGAGGAAGCCGCCGAACACGTTGACCGCCGCCAGCGCCACCGCCAGCGTGCCCATGATGCGGCCCACGCCGCCTTCCGTGAGGCCGGCCGCCAGCATGGCGCCGACGATGATGATGGCCGAGATCGCATTGGTCACGGCCATCAGCGGGGTGTGCAGGGCCGGCGTCACTGTCCAGACCACGTGGTATCCCACGTAGATTGCCAGCACAAAGATGATCAGGTTGATCACCGTGTGGTTCACCATCTCCATCGACTTCTCCTCGTTGCTTTCGAATTCTTCGTGCTTCGTATCGATGTGGGACTGCAGGGCCGGCACCGCCGCCGCGCCGGGCGGCTCGCCCCGGACGCGGCTATCGGAAAACATCCAGAAAGATCAGTCGATCTTCTTGATTTCCTTGATGCGATTCTTCTCGTCCACGAGGATGACCTTCGGCTTGTAGGTCTTCACTTCCTCGTCGCTCATCGGTGCGTAGGTGCAGATGATCAGTTGGTCGCCCAGGTGCGCGCGGCGCGCGGCGGCGCCGTTCAGCGAGATCTCGCCGCTGCCGCGTGCACCCTTGATGATGTACGTGGAGAAGCGCTCGCCGTTCTGGACGTTGTACAGCTCGATCTTTTCGAACTCCTTCATGTCGGCAGCTTCGAGAAGATTCTCGTCGATGCCGCACGATCCCTCGTAGTGGAGGTCCGCCTGCGTCACGGTGACACGGTGGAGCTTGGCGCGGAGCATGTTGCGTTGCATGGGTGATACGTCCTTGGTTGAGGCTGGGTGGGCTGCCCGCCGGTGTCCTGGCGTGGCGGCCCGGTTGGGAATCTAGGCGGCCTGCCTGACGAGCTGGCCGTCCTTGCACATCAGGCAGGCGGCGACGATGTCGTCTTCGAGGTTGAGCGTGTAGCGCGCGTCCTTGTCGACGATCAGCTTGAGGAAATCGAGCACGTTGCGCGCGTAGAGCGCCGAGGCGTCCGCGGCGACCATGCCGGCCAGGTTGGTGTAGCCGATCAGGACCACGCCGTGGCGTTCGACGACCTCGTCGGCCACGGTCAGCGGACAGTTGCCGCCCTGGGCGGCGGCCAGGTCGACCACCACCGAGCCGGGCTTCATCTGCTTGACGGTGTCTTCCTGCAGCAGCACGGGCGCCTTGCGGCCCGGGATCAGCGCGGTGGTGATGACGATGTCGGCCTGCGTGGCGCGCTGGTGCACCAGTTCGGCCTGGCGGCGCATCCAGTCTGCCGGCATGGGGCGGGCGTAGCCGCCCACGCCCTGGGCGATCTCGCGTTCCTCGTCGGTCTCGAACGGGACGTCGAGGAATTTGGCGCCAAGTGACTCGATCTGCTCTTTAACGGCGGGGCGCACGTCCGAGGCCTCGATCACGGCGCCCAGCCGCTTGGCGGTGGCAATGGCCTGGAGACCGGCCACGCCAGCGCCGAGGATCAGCACGCGCGCGGCCTTCACCGTGCCGGCGGCCGTCATCAGCATCGGCATGAAGCGCTGGTAGTGGTGCGCGGCCACCAGCACGGCCTTGTAGCCGGCGATGTTGGCCTGCGACGACAGCACGTCCATGCTCTGCGCGCGCGTGGTGCGCGGCGCGGCTTCGAGCGCGAACGCGGTGATGGCCGCACTGGCCATGCGCGCGTTGTTCTCGATATCGAAGGGATTGAGCATGCCCACCAGCACGGCGCCGGGCTTGATCTGGGCGCGCTCTGCGTCGTCCGGTGCACGCACCTTCAGCACCAGCTCGGCGCCGAAGGCATCGGCAGCTGTGCCGATGCGCGCGCCGGCGGCTTCGAACGCCGCGTCGGGAATGCTGGCGCGTACGCCTGCGCCAGCCTGCACCGTGACCTGATGCCCTTGGGCAACGTACTTCTTGACGGTCTCCGGGGTGGCGGCGACGCGTGCCTCGCCTGCCCGCGTTTCCTGCGGGATGCCGATATGCATCGTCAATTTCTCCTTTAGCTGGCGTCGTATCTGATTGGGCGGGCAGACGTCCTGGCCCGTTGGTCCACCGCGGCGCGGCGCACCAATTTTTGCGCAGCTTACCCGAAACTTACGTTCGGTGGTGACCGCATGGTCGGCGATTTGTGCGGTCGCCACGACTCATTTTTGCGGCGCATGAAACGACTCGTTTTATGCAGGCTGGATTCCCTCTTGATTCGAACATGTTGCTGCGAGGCCCAATCTTGATGCCGATTTGATGCGCCGCTCCGTATCGTGACGGGTACGCCGCTTTCCCCGCCTTTTTCGGGGAAGGGCGCCTTCAAACACCCGTCCACCATCATGATCGCTACCCGCCTTACCGCTCTCGTCCTCCTTGCCGCCCCATGCGCCACGGCGCTCGCCCAGGAGGCGGACGCTTCGCCGCACACCTTCACCGCCAATGTCACGCTGGCCAGCGAATACCGCTACCGCGGCCTGATGCAGACCAACCGTCGCCCGGCTATCCAGGGCGGATTCGACTACACCCACGCCAGCGGCCTCTACCTCGGCAACTGGAACTCGAACATCAGCTGGCTTTCGGACAGCAACGCGGAAGTCTCCGCCCCGGTGGAGATGGATTTCTACGGCGGCTTCCGCAACACGTTCAAGCTGGCCGACGCCGAATTCAACTATGACCTCGGCGTGCTCGAGTACTACTACCCTGGCGATTATCCGAGTGGCTTCACGCGTCCCTACACCACGGAGGTCTACGCCGGCATCGGCTACGGTCCCTTGTTCCTCAAATACTCGCACGCGCTGACCAACCTGTTCGGGTTTGCCGACAGCAAGAACAGCTACTACATCGACCTCACGGCCAACGTGCCGCTCAACGTGTGGGACCTGACGGTCAACGCGCATGTGGGCTACCAGGGCGTGAAGAACCTCAGCGATGCCTCGTATACCGACTGGAAAATCGGCGTGACCAAGGACTTCGGCAAGGGCCTGAGCGTGGCCGTGGCCTACCTCGACACCAATGCCAAGCGTGGCACTTATACGAATTCGCACGGCCGCTACATGGGCAAGGCGACTGCGCTCGCGTCCATCACGAAGACGTTCTGACCGGCTCGACGACGCGGCGTTGATGCGTTGTTGATACCGGGCGCCGCGATTGCTGCATCAATTTGAGACGCCGCTCCCTAGCATGGAGCCATGTTCCACAGACGATCCGCCCCGCGCGGATTCAAGCGTAATGCGACAGTCGCGACAGTCCTCGAGCCTCGCCGTTGCCTTTGCCACCGTCCCGCGCCGCCGCGCCGGGCGTGACGCCCTGCCAGCCTCCGCCGCGAGCGATGGCCACTGGATCCGTCTGCGCCTGGCGGTGGCCTCGGCGCAGGTCTTCATGCTGCGTCAGACGCTGCACCGGGCCATCGGCCAACTGGCGCGCGTGTATGTGGTGGAGGTAGACCATCGGCACGGGGAAACCACGCTCCATGTGGAAGTGGAACGCGCCGGCCGCGATGCCGCCATGCACGCCATCATGAGCGCGCTGCCGGCCGCCGAGTTCGGCGTCACGACGATGCTGGGGAGCGATCATGCCGCGCACTGACCCGGTCATTGGCGATGGCCTGTGGCTGCCGCTGGTCACGCCATTGCGCCACGGCGCGCCCGACCTGCGCGCCGCCCAGCAGCTGGCCGCGCACTATGCCGGCGCCGGCGTGGACGGCCTGATCGTGCTCGGCACCACGGGCGAAGGCGGCCTGCTGACCGAAGCGGAACGGCTGATGGTCACCGCGGCCGTGCTTGAGGTAGCGCAGGGCAGCATGCCCGTAATGGCAGGCGTGGGCGGCGTGGATACGCGCTCGGTCTGCGAGCAGGTGCGCACGCTCGATCGATTCGACCTGGCCGGCTACCTGGTCCCGCCGCCATACTACCTGCGTGTGTCGGACGAGGGCATCGCCTGGCACGTGCGCCGCGTGGCCAGCCAGACGGCGCGCCCGCTGATGCTCTACAACGTGCCGAAGCGCACCGGCTCCACGATCTCGCCCGCGCTGGCGCTGCGGCTGGCTGACCATCCGCAGGTCGTGGCGATCAAGGAATGCGACCGCGCCGGGCTGCGTGCGCTGGCCGGGCAGGATGCCCTGCGCGTGTTCTGCGGCGAGGATGCCGCGATGCTCGACCACCTGCTGGCTGGTGGCGCGGGCGTGGTGCCGGCCGCCGCCCATATCCGCCCGGACCTGTTCGTCCGGCTGCTGCAACTGGCCCGCACCGGCCGCGACGAAGCCGCGCGCGCGCTGTTCCGCCAGCTCTCGCCGCTGATCGACCTGATGTTTGCCGAGCCGAACCCCGCGCCGGTCAAGGCGGCGCTGGCGCTGGCAGGGCTGGCTCGCGCCGAGGTGCGCCAGCCGCTCACGCCGGCCACGCGCGCGCTGACGGCACGGCTGGAAGCCACCATGGCGCTGCTGCCGCCTGCTGCTTTCCCGACCTTTCCGCCTTCCCCCATGCACATTCCGACGGCAACCGGTAAAATGCCGGATTGCCTAAAAAATGTGCATCATGTCACGTGAATGGAACGCCAGCGTCACGGTTGCCGCTGTCATCGAACGCGGCGGCCGCTTCCTGCTGGTTGAAGAGGAAACGCGCGACGGCCTGCGGCTGAACCAGCCGGCCGGCCACCTGGAAGCGGGCGAAAGCCTGATCCGCGCCGTCGTGCGCGAGACCCTCGAGGAAACCGCCCACACCTTCGAGCCGCGCGCGCTGCTCGGCTGCTATATGAGCCGGGGCCTGTCGTCGCGCGACCAGGGCGACACCACCTATATCCGCTTCGCCTTCACCGGCGACCTCGGCACGCTCGATGAGGGCCGCCAGCTCGATACCGGCATCATCCGCACGCTGTGGATGACGGCCGAGGAACTGCGCGCCTGCCCCGAGCGCCATCGCACCCCGCTGCTGATGGCCTGCGTGGACGACTACCTCGCCGGCAAGCGCTTCGCGCTGGATGTGCTTTATACGCATCCCACGAGCGTGGCGACCACCACGGGAGACGCATCGTGAGCGGCAAGCGGGTGGTCGTGGGCATGTCGGGCGGGGTCGATTCGTCGGTCACCGCGTGGCTGCTCAAGCAGCAGGGGTACGAGGTCATCGGCCTGTTCATGAAGAACTGGGAGGACGATGACGACAGCGAATACTGCTCCACGCGCGAGGACTGGCTCGACGTGGTGTCCGTGGCCGACCTGATCGGCGTGGACGTGGAGGCGGTGAACTTCGCCGCCGAGTACAAGGACCGCGTGTTCGCCGATTTCCTGCGCGAGTACTCGGCCGGCCGCACGCCCAACCCGGACGTGCTCTGCAATGCCGAAATCAAGTTCAAGGCGTTTCTGGACCACGCGATGTCGCTGGGCGCCGACACCATCGCCACGGGCCACTATGCGCGCGTGCGGCAGGCGGACAACGGGCGCTTCGAGCTGCTCAAGGCGTTCGACCACACCAAGGACCAGAGCTACTTCCTGCATCGGCTGAACCAGGCGCAGCTGTCGCGCACGCTGTTCCCGCTGGGCGAGATGCCGAAGACGCGCGTGCGCGAGATCGCCGCCGAGATCGGCCTGCCGAATGCGAAGAAGAAGGATTCGACCGGGATCTGCTTTATCGGCGAGCGGCCGTTCCGCGACTTCCTCAATCGCTACCTGCCGACCAAGCCGGGGCCGATGAAGACGCCCGAGGGCAAGGTGGTGGGGGAGCACATCGGGCTGGCGTTCTATACGCTGGGCCAGCGCAAGGGCATCGGCCTGGGCGGCAGCCGCGATGGCAGTGGCGATGCCTGGTATGTGGCGCGCAAGGACATGGCCAGCAACACGTTGTACGTGGTGCAGGGGCATGACCATCCGTGGCTGCTGACGCCGGTGCTGGAAGCGGCGGACCTGTCCTGGGTGGCGGGTGAGCCCCCTGCGGCCGGCGCCGGGATGGCGGCCAAGACGCGCTATCGCCAGAGCGATGCGGCATGCCGGGTAGAAGCGGCCAATGGCGACGCGCTGAAGCTGGCCTTCGCCGAGGCGCAATGGGCGGTGACGCCGGGCCAGTCCGCCGTGCTCTACGACGGCGACGTCTGCCTGGGCGGCGGCATCATCCAGTGAAACCGGCGGCTGGCGCACATCTGGCGCCAGCCAACTGAGCCTGCGCTCAACCTGCCGAGGGCAGGGCGGTGTCGATGAACGACTGGCGCTTCTCGATCTTTTCCTGGAACGCGACGAGGTTCGGGTATTGCTCGCGCCAGCCGATGTTCGGGAAACGGAAGTCCAGGTAGGCCAGTGCGCAACCCACGGCCACGTCGGCCAGGGTGAAGTGGATGCCGGTGCACCACGGGCGCTCGCCCAGGCCCGAGGCCATCGCGGCCAGTGCGGCGTCGATCTTGGTCCGCTGGCGTTGGACCCATGACTCGCTGCGCTGGCCTGCCTCGCGCTGGGTGGTTTCCAGGCGTACCAGCAGCGCGGCGTCGAGCAGGCCATCGGCCAGGGCTTCCCAGCAGCGCACCTCGAGCCGCTCGCGGCTGCCCTGCGGAATCAGGCGGCCAACCGGCGACAGCGTATCGGCGTATTCGGCGATCACGCGCGAATCGAAGACCGCGCCACCGTCCTCCATGACCAGGCAGGGCACCTTGCCGAGCGGGTTGAACTGGCCGATGGTGGTTTCGGGCGACCAGACGTTTTCCTCGATCATCTGGTAGTCGACCTTCTTTTCCGCCAGCACCACGCGCACCTTGCGCGCGTACGGGCTGGTGTGGGACGCATACAGCTTCATGTTCTCCCCTTGAGCTTGTTATGAAGTGCATCGACGCTCTGCGGCTGCCATGGCGCCCTGGCGGGCGGCATGTCGATGGACTTCATAACAGGCTACTGGAACGGCGAGCGCGAGTATACCCGCGCCGGCCCGCGCATGCCGTGTCAATGCGGCGCTTCGCACGCTCGGTGTCGCCTGACCCATGGCGCACCGCACAGGCGCGGTGGGCGATGGTAAAATCCCGCGTTGCGCGATGCCGGCCAGCCCTTTGTGGCGTGCCGGCGGCAGGTCCGATGGCGCGCCCGGCGGCTCGCCCCGTGCGGCGCATCGGTCGCTTGAAGCCGCCCGCTTCGCCAGTCTTCGCATGGTTACCGCGCCCCCGCGGAACCCCGTCTTCCCCTCTTTCTCCCGGTTGCCAGCATGTCCACCCCATCCCTTTCGCCGCTCACCGCACTGTCTCCCATCGATGGCCGTTATGCCGCCAAGGCCGACGCGCTGCGCGAGTGGCTCTCCGAGGCGGCCTTCATGCGCAACCGCGTGAAGGTCGAGGTCAACTGGCTGATCGCCCTGGCCCAGTCCGGCCTGCCCGACGTGCCGAAGTTCTCGGCCGATTCCGAGGCGAAGCTGCAGGCGCTGGTGGAGAACTTCACCGAAGCCGACGCCGCCCGCATCAAGGACATCGAGGCCGTAACCAACCACGACGTCAAGGCCGTGGAGTATTGGCTCAAGGAGCAGGTCAAGGGCAACGCCGAGCTGGAGGCCGCGAGCGAGTTCATCCACTTCGCCTGCACTTCGGAAGACATCAACAACACCTCGCACGGCATGATGCTCAAGGGCGCCCGTGACGGCGTGCTGGTGCCCACGCTCCAGCGCGTGCAGGCCCGCCTGGTGGAACTGGCAAAGGCCAACGCCACCCAGCCGATGCTGTCGCGCACGCACGGCCAGCCGGCCAGCCCGACCACGCTTGGCAAGGAAATGGCCAACGTGGCCGCCCGCCTGGCGCGCGCCATCGAGCGCATCCAGCGCGTGGAACTGCTCGGCAAGATGAACGGCGCGGTGGGCAACTACAATGCCCACCTGTCGGCCTACCCGACGTTCGACTGGGAAGCGTTCTCGAAGCAGGTGATCGAGTCGCGCCTGGGCCTGAGCTTCAACCCGTATACCATCCAGATCGAGCCGCACGACTACATGGCCGAGCTGTTCGACGCCATCGCGCGCGCCAACACGATCCTGCTGGACCTGAACCGCGACGTGTGGGGCTATATCTCGCTGGGCTACTTCAAGCAGCGGACCAAGGCTGGCGAGATCGGCTCGTCGACGATGCCGCACAAGGTCAACCCGATCGACTTCGAGAACTCGGAAGGCAACCTCGGCCTGGCCAACGCCGTGCTGCGCCACCTCTCGGAAAAACTGCCGGTTTCGCGCTGGCAGCGTGACCTGACGGACTCCACCGTGCTGCGCAACATGGGCGTGGCGTTCGGCTACAGCCTGCTGGCCTACGAGGCCTGCCTGCGCGGCCTGGGCAAGCTGGAAACCAATCCGGAACGCCTGAACGAAGACCTCGACAACTGCTGGGAAGTGCTGGCCGAGCCGGTGCAGACCGTGATGCGCCGCTTTGGCGTGCCGAACCCGTACGAGCAGCTCAAGGAGCTGACGCGCGGCAAGGGCATCTCGCGTGAGGCGCTGCAGACCTTCGTGTCGGGCCTGGCGATTCCGGACGATGCCAAGCAACTGCTGCTGGACATGACGCCGGCCAGCTACATCGGCAAGGCCGTGGAACTGGCGAACAAGATCTGACCACGCCTGGGACCCGTAAGGGTCTGGAGCGATGTGGAAGAAGGGCTGGCATTGCGCCGGCCCTTTTTTTGCCCCTGCGACAATGCGTCACATCAAATCATTTGAATGACTTCATGAAGTTCCGCATCTCACAGCACCCGGACGAATGCCAATAATGCGAGAATTCCTGCCAGCAGGGTAGGGCGAGACAAGCCCCCGCTGGCGAATCGCCCGGTCCGGACGATCGCAAAAAGAAAAATCGAAGGGATTCACAAACATGACTTCATACGGGGTGCACAGCGTCGCGCGCAGTCGCGGCGGCAAGGGTGCCAATGGCTACACGGCGACCGCAATCGGCCTGCACTGGCTGATCGCGTTCGGCATTTTCGCGGCGTTCGGGCTGGGCCTGTACATGACCGGCATTCCAGGCCTGACGCCGACCAAGCTCAAACTCTTCTCGTGGCACAAATGGCTCGGCGTGACGATCTTCGCCGTGGCCGTGCTGCGCGTACTGTGGCGCGCCACCCACGCCGCGCCGCCTGTGGCAGCCGGCACGCCGGCCTGGCAGGCCCGCGCCGCCGCCGCCGCGCACCATCTGCTCTACCTGCTGATCCTCGTGGTGCCGCTGACCGGCTATTTCTACAGCCTCTCTGCCGGCGTGCCCGTGGTCTACCTGGGCCTCTGGAAGATGCCGGTGCTGATCGAGGCCAATACCACGCTCAAGCCGATCCTGCAGGCCGTCCACGCCTGGCTCAACTACCTGATGGCGGGCATCGTGCTGCTGCACGCGGCCGCCGCCATCAAGCACCAGGTGATCGACCGCGACGGCACGCTTGCCCGGATGATTCCGTTCCTGCGCTGAATGACATCGTATTTTCCTGAGAGGAGTGCACCGATGAAACGCATGACCCGTCCCGGCGCCATCGTCGTGGCCGCCGCGCTGGCCACGGCCGGCCTGGCCGCCAACCTGGCCTGGGCGCAGATCGACACGGCCAAGAGCACCGTCACCGCCACGGCACGGCAGATCGGCGTGCCGATGGAAGGCAAGTTCAAGAAGTTCGATGCCGCGGTCGATTTCGACCCGGCCAAGCTGGCCACGTCGTCCGCCAAGGTGGAAATCGACGTGTCGAGCTTCGAAATCGGTGATGCCGAGACCACCAAGGAGGTCAAGGGCAAGGATTGGTTCGACGCCGCAAAGTATCCAAAAGCCGTGTTCCAGTCCACCGCTATCAAGGCCGGCGCGGCCGGCAAGTACGATGTGGCCGGCAAGCTGACCATCAAGGGCAAGACCCTGGACGTGGTGGTGCCTGCCACGTACAAGCAGGACGCGGCAGGGCAGGTGTTCGACGGTGTGCTGCCGATCAAGCGCACCGTGTTCAATATCGGCGACGGCGAATGGAAGGACACTTCCGTGGTGGCCGACGACGTGCAGATCAAGTTCCATATCGTGACCCCGGCGAAGAAGGGCTGAGGCGGGCCGCGTGCCCGCCCACCGATTTTTCGCTGAATTTCGACTTTCCTCTCCAACCTTTTGACGGGAGACCCAGACATGAAGATGCGCACCCTGTTCGCGGCCGTTGCCGCTGCCTCCGCCACGCTGGCCGCCGGCGCCGCCATGGCCAACGCCGTGACCTACAACGTGGACCCGACCCACACCTACCCGAGCTTCGAGGCCGACCACCTGGGCGGCCTGTCCAACTGGCGCGGCAAGTTCGACAAGTCGACCGGCGTGGTCACGCTGGACCGCGCGGCCAAGGCCGGCACGGTCGAGATCAAGATCGACCCGTCGTCGATCGACTTCGGCAACGCCAAGCTGAACGAGCACGCCAAGGGCCCGGAAATGTTTGACGTGCAGGCCTTCCCGGAAGCCACGTACAAGGGCAAGTTCTCGAAGTTCAAGGGCGACGTGCCGACCGAGGTGGATGGCGTGCTGACGCTGCGCGGCGTGTCGAAGCCGGTGAAGCTGGAAATTCGCCAGTTCAAGTGCATCGAGCACCCGATGCTCAAGCGCGAGGCATGCGGCGCCGATGCGGTGGGCCAGTTCAACCGCGCGGACTTCGGCATCGACTACGGCGCGAAGTACGGTTTCAAGCAGGACGTCAAGCTGGCGATCCAGGTGGAAGCCGTCAAGGCCGACTAAGTCAGGCGTTTGTTACAAGACGAGAAGGGCCGGCAACATGCCGGCCCTTTTTTCGTTCCTGCCGATACCCCTCTTTATGGCGCGGAAGCATTGTTGTATGGTTTCCGGCAGCCACAGTACAATGGCTCGCCGCAGTCCCACCCTCGGGGGCGCCGCGCCTGCCACTCCCGGCGTGCGTCTGCCCCATAACCGGTCACGCGCATCGTTATGAGTATTGGCTGCATTCCCTGATTCCAGTATCCCCGCCGCAAGCTTCTTGCCTGAGCTGTACCCGGCCTGCCCCTTTGGGCGCCCCGGCCCACAGCGTTCCCTGGATTTCCCTGGCGCGATACCGTGTACTCCAAAACGCAAATCGATCCGGTAGTTAGCTTCCGCAACTCGCAGGGCGAGCAGGTGCGGGGCACGATCATCAATCTTCAGCGCAAGTCGCTGGTGATGGAAATCTACAATCCTTATTCGATCGTTCAGGTCAGCGAGGTGCTCAGTGAGCTGAGCGTGCGGATGGGGGCGAAGAACGCCTACCTCGGCAAGGCCGTGGTCATGAGCCTGGTGAATACCGGCCTGACCGCCGTGGTCTCCCTGACGCTGATCGACGAATGGCGCGAGCTGACCGACGTCAACGACGCACCGAAATCGGTCGCGCGGGAGGCCGAGCTGTTCGTGCAGGACTGGGACACCCGTTTCAATATCCGCCGCGACTACCAGATCGTGGTCAACGAGATGCGCGCCTACCTCTCGGAGGTGTCGCGCTGGGTCGAGCAGGTGGACCTGACCGAGTCGCTGCCCAAGACCGAGGGGCGGCTGCGCGAGGACGTGTTCTACGAACTGGCCTTGCCACTGATGGGCAAGGTCAAGGTGTACCTGGACTGGCTCGAAGGCGAGGCCCAGCAGGTGGACCCCGAGATCGCCCCCGTGCACCGTACCTACGCCCAGGCGGCCCTGCACCCGCTGCTGCTGCGCGCGCCGTTCGTCTATCGGACGTTTACGAAGCCGCTCGGCTATGCCGGCGACTACGAAATGGTCAACCAGATCCTGAGCGACCCGCAGCAGGGGCCGACCACGTACTTCCAGATCGTCAACACGGCGTTCCTGAAGGCGGCGGTGGCCACTGCGCACCGCAACCGGATCGACCTGCTGGTCGATTACCTGACCCGCCAGGCCGAGCGCGCGCGCGCCGAAGGCCGGCCGTTCCGCGTGCTGAACGTGGGCTGCGGGCCGGCGTTCGAGATCCAGCGCTTCGTGCGCGAGTATCCGAATCCGGAACTGCTGTCGTTCCAGCTCGTGGATTTCAGCGAGGAAACGCTCGCGTACACGCGCAATTCCATCGAGCGCTCGGCGGCTTCGGCCGGGCACAAGGTGTCCGTCGAAATGGTCCACCAGTCGGTGCATGACCTGCTCAAGCGCCGGATCTCGCCCGACGACCCCACCACGCGCACATTCGACGCGGTGTACTGCGCCGGGCTGTTCGACTACCTGTCGGACAAGGTCTGCTCGCGGCTGCTGACCTACTTCGCCTCGCGCACGCGTCCGGGCGGCCATCTGCTGGTTACCAACGTCCACTCCGACAACCCCGAGAAGTTCGGGATGGAGCACCTGCTGGAGTGGTACCTGATCTACCGCGACGAGGCCGGCATGGCCTCGCTGCTGCCGGAGAACTCGAATGCCCACCGACTCTATGTCGATGAAACCGGCGTCAATGTCTTCGCCGAAGCCGCTATCCAGTGACGCCGAGGCGGCGCCGCCTGCCCCGGCCCCGCGTGGCAACGAGCTGTACGCCGGCTACCAGTCCGAGTTGGCCGACTTCCGCCTGGCGTTCAGCCGGGGCGGCGCCTACACGGCCATCGTGCTGGTGTTGCTGGGCGTAGGGCTAGATTACGGCCAGTATCCGGACAAGCAGCTGCCGTTCGCCGTGGCGCGGATCGTGGTGTCGCTGCTGATCGCCGGGGTGATCGTGGCGCTCTACAGCAACGCCGGCCGCCGCTTCGCGCCGTGGCTGACGATGTCGTGGCTGCTACTGCCGCAGATCATGATTGCGTGGATGATCTCGCAGACCGAGGGCGTGGAGTCGCCGTACTACGTGGGCCTGAACCTGGCGATCTTCGCGTCCGGTATCGCGCTGCCGTTCGGGCTCTGGCAGAACCTCGTCTTCGGCGTGCTCTCGTACCTGCTCTATGCGGCAGCCTGCCTGCTGCACTCGGGCGGCGTCGAACCGATGGGCACCTTCATCGTCAATTCGCTGTTCCTGCTGTTTGCCGCGGCGGCCAGCGGCGTGTACACGTTCTTTAATGAACGGGCGCGCTTCATGCTGTTCCGCCTGAAGGCCGAAGTGGCCGACAAGAACACCGAACTCGAGGTCATCAACCGCAAGCTGGTCGATATCAAGGGCCAGATGCTCCAGCAGGAGAAGATGGCCGCCATCGGTACGCTGGCGGCGGGTTTGCTGCACGAAGTCAACAATCCTGTGAACTTCTGCCTGATGGCGATCGAGGTGGCCATGGAGGAACCGGTCACCAAGAACGAGCCGGGGCTCCAGGAGTGCCTGGTCGATGCCAAGCAGGGCATGCAGCGTATCCAGCATATCGTCTCCGACCTGAAGACTTTCGCCTACCGCAAGCCGGGAGCCGAGGTAGAGGGCACCCCCTTCCTGTTCGAGAAGGCGCTTGACTCATCCGTCCGGCTGACCGCGCACGAACTGCGCGGCGTGAAGGTGACGCGCGAATTGCCCGACGATACGCTCGTGATGGGCGACGAAGCGGCCATCATCGGTGTGCTGATCAACCTGTTCTCGAATGCCGCGCTGGCCATGCGCAAGGCCGGCACGCAGCAGCCGGCCATCCACACCACGGTGAAGTGGACCGACGGCCGGCTGCACGTGGCCGTACGCGACAACGGGCCGGGTATCGCGCCGGAGCATCTCGCGCGCGTGTTCGAGCCATTCTTCACCACCCGCGAAGTGGGCCAGGGGCTGGGCCTCGGGCTGTCGATCAGCTACGCGGTCATCGAGCGCCACGGCGGTGTGCTGTTTGCCGAGAGCGAACTGGGTCAATGGGCCGCGTTCAGCTTCGACCTGCCGCGCGCGGAGTGAGGGGGCAATGAGCGATACCAGCCAGCCGCGCCCGACCGTCCTCTACGTCGATGACGAGGAGATGGCGTGCAAGTACTTCGCGCGGGCGGTCGGCAACGAATACGAGGTGCTGTCGGCCACGAGTGCCGATGACGCCATGGCAGTGCTGCACGCGCATCATGCACAGATTTCGATTTTGGTGACCGATTTCCGCATGCCGGGGCGAGATGGCGGCGATTTGCTGCGTCAGGTGTCGCAGGAATATCCGCATATCGTGCGCCTGCTCGTGACGGCCTACGCCGACAAGGACATGCTGCTGAAGACCGTGAACAGCGGCGAGGTCTTCCGCATTCTTGAAAAGCCGCTGGCCGTGGCCGAGATCCGCGACGTGCTGCGGCTGGCCGGCGAGCGGAGTCGGGAGCGTGCGGTCCGTCAGCAGCGGCTGATGGCCATCGACGAGACGCTGGCGTTCCTGGCACACGAACTGAACACCCCGCTGGCGGCCATCGCCAACTTCGCGCGCGGCATTGGCTCGCGCGTGGCAGGCGAGTACAGCCCGCAGCGCAACGCCGAGATCGGCCATGCGGCCGGCGCGATGCATGACAACGCCCAGTATTGCCTGGCGGTGCTGTCGTCGTTCCTGCAGTCCGTGCGCAGTAGCGCGGGCACCGCGACGCCCAGGCCCGGTGTCGGGCAGGAGGTCAGCGCGGGCGCGCTGGTGGCGTCGCTACTGGATACCTATCCTTTTGCCGATAGCCAACGTGACTGGGTGCAAGTTGAGCTGCATGGCGATTTCCCGGTACCAACGCTGCCGAATTGCGTGGCGCTGGTGCTGTCATCCGTCATGAGCAACGCGCTGCGGGCGCTGGGCGACGTGCCCACGCCGGCGCTGCGCTTCGTGGTGGTGGCCGGCGAGCGCCCCGAGATCCGTATTGCCGACAATGGTCCCGGCATCCCCCCGGAAGTGATGGACCGGCTGCTCGTGGACCCGGTCACGACGCACGCAGCGGCCGGCGGCAGCGGCATGGGCATGATTTTCTGCAACCGCGTGATGCAGTCGTTCGGCGGCGGCATCCGCATTGCGTCGGCAACCGGCGCCGGCACCACCGTTACCCTCGATTTCCCAAATTTCAAGAATCGTATGCACAGGAGTGATCGATGAGCGAACTGAATACTACGCAGGCACCCCCGGCGATTCTGTTCGTCGATGACGAGGCCACGGCCGTCAAATACTTCCAGCGCGCCATCGGCCAGCTGGCCCCGGTGGTGACCGGCGGCTCGGTGGAGGAGGGCAAGGCCCTGCTCGACGCCCATGCCGGCAGCCTCGCCGTGCTGGTTTCGGACCAGCGTATGCCGGGCGAGTATGGCAATGAACTGCTGCGCTACGCGCGCGAGCGCTACCCGCATATCGTGCGCATCCTGACCACGGCCTATTCGGAACTGGACCAGACCGTGGAAGCGGTGAACCAGGGCCAGATCCACCGCTATATCAAGAAGCCGTGGGATATCACTGCGCTGCGCATGGAGCTGAAGCAGGCGCTGGAGCTGGCCGGGCTGCGCAAGGAGCGTGACCAGTTGCTGCGCGAGAAGCTGTCGGTGCTGCAAAAGCAGACCGTGGCCACACGCGTCGGCATGGTGCAGGCGCTGTGCGCTAGCCTGATTGGCCCCGGCCGCTTCCAGCCGGTGGAAACCTACCTGGCCGGCACCTCGCTGGCTGGCGCGCGCAACGCGGAGCCTGACTGGCAGCGGCTGGACTACGCCGACCTGGTCGGCGCGGAAAGCCAGCGCAGCGGCACGTTCGGCCACGCAGTGGGCATGCGGCTCGCCGAATTGCGAGGCCGGCTGACCGGGAAGGGCGCCGCCGACGCAGTGGCTGTCCTGGCCGAAACGCTGGGCGACAGCGCCGTGCGGCGCGACGGCGATACCGTGACCTGGCTTGCCCCGGCGGCGCTCGGCGAGTTCGTCGGCAACCCGGTGGGCGAGGCGGTTTCGGCCGGGCACGCCGACTGGCTGGCCGTTCTGCTATGGATCGAGGAGGCGGGTGGCGCGCTGCGGCTGCAACGCGAGGGCGATGCCATCTCGGCACGTGCCGGCGTGCGGACCGAGACCTTCGCCTCGGACCGCCTCGCGGTGTGGATCGAGCAGCTGTCGGACTGAGTCCGGCCATGGCAAAGAAAAAGGCGCCCGAGGGCGCCTTTTTCGTTTCCAGCGTGCCAGCCGTCAGGCCTGCGCGCCGAAGTTCGGGTCGTTGCGGTCGTTGGTATCGCCGGGTTTCTTCTCGCCCTTGATCAGGTCCTCGCGCTTCACGCCCAGCCACATCGCCAGCGCCGCAGCCACGAATACCGACGAATAGATACCGAACAGGATACCCACCGTCAGGGCCAGCGCGAAGTAATGGAGCGTCGGGCCGCCGAAGAAGAACATCGACAGCACCATCATTTCGGTCGAACCGTGCGTGATGATGGTCCGCGACATCGTGCTGGTGATCGCGTTGTCGATGACTTCGTGCGTGCTCATCTTGCGGTATTTGCGGAAGTTCTCGCGAATCCGGTCGAAGATCACGACCGACTCGTTGACCGAGTAGCCGAGCACCGCCAGCACCGCCGCGAGCACCGACAGCGAGAATTCCCACTGGAAGAACGCGAAGAACCCCAGGATGATCACGATGTCGTGCAGGTTGGCGATGATGCCCGCCACCGCGAACTTCCACTCGAAGCGGAACGACAGGTAGATCACGATGCCGGCCACCACGCACAGCAGCGCCAGCAGGCCGTCCGTGGCCAGTTCCTTGCCCACCTGCGGGCCGACGAACTCCACGCGCTGGAGCTTCACGTCCGGCGTGGCAGCCTGCAGCGCGCCCATCACCTGCTCGCTCTGCTGGGCCGAGGTCACCGTCTTGCCATCCGGACCCTTCTGCAGTGGCAGACGGATCATGATGTCGCGCGAGGTGCCGAAGTTCTGCACCTGCACGTCGGTGTAGCCAAGCTTGCCGACCTGGCCGCGAATCTTCTCAAGGTCGGCCGCCTGCGAGTAGGTCACCTCCATCACCGTGCCGCCGGTGAACTCGATCGACAGGTGCAGGCCCTTCTGCCAGAGGAAGAAGACAGCTGCGGCAAACGTCAGGAAGGAAATCACGTTGAAGACCAACGCGTGCTTCATGAACGGAATGTCGCGCTTGATGCGGAAAAATTCCATGATGTTGTCCTGATGTGTCCGTGCTTACTTGGCGACCGGCGTTTCGGTGTCCGGCTTCCAGATCTGGCCGATGGCCACGCTCTGGAGCTTCTTCTTGCGGCCGTACCAGAGGTTGACCAAGCCGCGATTGAAGAACACCGCCGAGAACATCGAGGTCAGGATGCCCAGACAGTGCACCACCGCGAAGCCGCGCACCGGGCCCGAACCGAAGGCCAGCAGCGCGAGGCCGGCGATCAGGGTGGTCACGTTGGAGTCCAGGATGGTGGCCCATGCGCGGTCGAAACCGACCGCGATGGCCATTTGCGGCGAGGCCCCCGAGCGCAGTTCCTCGCGGATACGCTCGTTGATCAGCACGTTGGCGTCGATGGCCATGCCCAGCACCAGCGCGATAGCCGCGATACCCGGCAGCGTCAGCGTGGCCTGCAGCATCGACAGCACGGCAATCAGCAGCAGCAGGTTCACGCCCAGCGCGGCCACCGAGAACATGCCGAACAGCATGTAGTACAGCACCATGAACACGGCGATGGCGCCGAAGCCATAGGCCACCGAGTCGAAGCCTTTCTGGATGTTATCCGCGCCCAGCGACGGGCCGATCGTGCGTTCCTCGATGATTTCCATTGGAGCCGCCAGCGAGCCGGCGCGCAGCAGGAGCGCCAGGTCATTGGCCGCTTCGGTCGAGTACGAGCCGGTGATCTGGAAGCTCGAACCCAGTTCCGACTGGATCGTCGCCACGGTCAGTACTTCACCCTTGCCCTTTTCGAACAGCACGATGCCCATCGGCTTGCCGATGTTCTCGCGTGATACGTCGCGCAGCACGCGGCCGCCCTGGGCGTCGAGCTTGATGTTGACGGACGGGCGCTGATTCTGGTCGAAGCCGGCCGAGGCGGACTCGATGCGGTCGCCGGTGAAGATCACCTGCTTCTTGAGAATCACCGGCGCGCCGTTGCCCTGGGTGAACAGCTCGCTGCCGAACGGCACCGGGTCGCCCGGACGCGGGTTGCGCGGCGCATCGTTGTCGGCCAGGCGGGCCTCCAGCGTGGCGGTGCGGCCGATGATGTCCTTGGCCTTGGCGGTGTCCTGCACGCCGGGCAACTGCACCACGATGCGGTCCGCGCCCTGTTGCTGGATCACCGGCTCGGCCACGCCGAGTTCGTTCACACGATTGTGCAGCGTGGTGATGTTCTGCTTGACGGCAGCGTCCTGCACGGCCTTGCGGGCCGCTTCGGTGAACGTGCCGACCACGTTGTTGCCGTCCATCGTGAACGACAGTTCGCGCAGGCTGTCTGCCAGCACGCTGCGCGCGCGGTCGCCGTCGGCGGCACTGCCGAAGCGCACGATCAGGCGCGCGCCGTCGCGGTCGATGCCGCCATGGCGGATGTTCTTGTCACGGAGCAGGGTGCGGGCATCGCCGGACAGGCTGTCCAGCTTCTTGTCCACCGCGCCCTTCATGTCCACCTGGAGCAGGAAGTGCACGCCACCGCGCAAATCCAGGCCCAGGTACATCGGCAGCGCGTGCATCGCGGTCAGCCAGCGCGGCGAACCGGACAGCAGGTTCAGCGCCACCACGTAGGTGGGGTCGGCCGGATCCGGGTTCAGCGCGCGGCTCAGCGCATCCTTGGCCTTGAGCTGGTCGTCGGTGGTGCGGAAGCGCGCCTTGACCGAGCCGGACTGGCCGGACACGTCGAAGAACACGCCGTCAGGCTGGAGCTGGCTCTGCGCCAGCACCTCTTCCACGCGCTTCTGCATGGACAGGTCGACCTTGACGGTGGCCTTGGCGGACGAGACCTGCACGGCCGGGGCCTCGCCGAAGAAGTTCGGCAGGGTATAGATGATGCCGATGGCCAGGGCCACCAGGATCACGATGTACTTCCAAAGCGGATAACGATTCATCTCTGGCCAGTCATTGCGGTTGGCGTGGCCGACGGGCGCGCTGGGGGCGCGCCGATCCGGCCGGACCGGTTGGCAAACAGCCGCCTGGCAGCCCTGGCCGGGTCCGGTGCGGACCCGCGGGCTGGTGCAGGCGGCTGCTGGGGCATGCGCACGGCAAGATGAACAGCCGTGCTGACGAACATGCCGGGAAAATCAGGCGGGTTCAGGCGCCGCATGCGTGGCGCCCGGCGGGCCCGGTCAGAGCGACTTCAGCGAGCCCTTCGGCAGCACCGTGGTCACTGCGTTCTTCTGCACGGTGACTTCGGTGCCTTCGGAGATTTCCAGCACCACGTATTGCTCGTTGACCTTGACTACGCGACCGAGGATGCCGCCGGCGGTGACGACTTCGTCATTCTTGGCCAGCGCTTCCATCATCGCCTTCGCTTCCTTCTGGCGCTTCATTTGCGGGCGGATCATGATGAACCACAGCACCGCAAACATCAGGATGATGGGCAGGAAGCTCATCAGGCCACCCGCCGCGCCACCGGCGCTGGCAGTCTGGGCAAAAGCGTTCGAAATCAGCACGTTACTTCTCCGTCACAAAGGTCTATCAGGGAATCGGGCATTCTATCACCCGTGTTTGTCCCGCCAGAGCATTCTAGGTTCGAATTGCGGGTTTGTTCGGGGTGATTTGCAGGCCCTTTTCCAGACGTTGCAGACACCCGCCAGCATTCGACCATTCCATCGCCCGAAGTTCATTCGGTTGTCTGGTTTTCAGAACATTCTCAAGCGGCGCCTACTTGGTTCCGCGCGCGCGGTGCTCGGCGAACTGACGCCGGAACGGTTCGAAGCGGTGCTCCTCGATGGCCGCGCGCATCTCGCGCATCAGTTCCAGGTAGTAATAGAGGTTGTGGATCGTGTTCAGGCGCGCCCCGAGGATCTCGCCCACGCGGTGCAGGTGGTGCAGATAGGCGCGCGAGAAGTTGCGGCAGGTGTAGCAGCCGCAGGTTTCGTCCAGCGGGCGCGGATCGTTGCGGTGGGCCGCGTTGCGGATCTTCACATCGCCAAAGCGCGTGAACAGCCAGCCGTTGCGGGCGTTGCGGGTTGGCATCACGCAATCGAACATGTCCACACCCGAGCCCACGCCGGCCACCAGGTCTTCCGGCGTGCCCACCCCCATCAGGTAGTGTGGCTTGTTGGCCGGCAGGCGCGGGCCCACGTGTTCCAGCACGCGCATCATGTCTTCCTTGGGCTCGCCCACGGACAGCCCGCCGATGGCGTAGCCGTGGAAGTCCAGTTCGGACAGCCCGGCCAGCGACTCGTCGCGCAGGTCTTCGAACATGCCGCCCTGGACGATGCCGAACAGCGCGTTCGGGTTGGCCAGGCGCTCGAATTCGTCGCGCGAGCGCTTGGCCCAGCGCAGGCTCATGCGCATCGAGCGCGCGGCCTCGTCGTGCGTGGCGGGGCGGCCATCGATCTCATACGGCGTGCACTCGTCGAACTGCATGACGATGTCCGAGTTCAGCGTGCGCTGGATCTGCATCGAGATCTCGGGCGACAGGAACAGCTTGTCGCCATTCACCGGCGACGCGAACGTGACGCCATCTTCCGTGATCTTGCGCAGTTCTCCGAGCGAAAAGACCTGAAAGCCGCCCGAATCGGTCAGGATCGGCTTGTCCCAGCCGACAAAGCGGTGCAGGCCCTCGTGCGCCTCCACCACGTCCAGCCCGGGGCGCAGCCACAGGTGGAAGGTGTTGCCGAGGATGATCTGCGCGCCGATCTCGTTCAGTTCGAGCGGCGACATGGCCTTGACCGAGCCATAGGTGCCCACGGGCATGAAGATCGGCGTCTCCACGACGCCATGGTTCAGGGTGACGCGGCCGCGGCGGGCGTTGCCATCGGTGGTCAGCAGTTCGAAATCGAGCATTTGGCGGGTCTCAGGTCAGTCCAGGCGGGTCAGCAGCATGGCGTCGCCGTAGCTGAAGAAGCGGTAGCGTTGCTCCACGGCGTGGCGGTAGGCGGCGCGGATGGCCTCCACGCCGGCCAGCGCCGAGACCAGCATCAGCAGCGTGGACTTGGGCAGGTGGAAGTTGGTGATCAAGGCATCGACCAGCCGGAAGCGGTACCCCGGCGTGATGAAGATGTCGGTGTCGCCGCTGTGGGCGGCCAGCGTGCCGTCCGCCGCCGCGGCGGATTCGAGCGCGCGCAGCGAAGTGGTGCCCACCGCAATCACCCGGCCGCCGCGCGCGCGGGTCTCGCGCACGGCCTCGGCCAGTTCGGGCGTGATGGCGTACCACTCCGCATGCATCTTGTGCTCGGCGAGGTTCTCCGTCCGCACCGGCTGGAACGTGCCGGCGCCCACGTGCAGCGTCAGGAACGCCCGGCGCACGCCCTTTGCATCGAGCCGCGCGAACAGCGCGTCGTCGAAATGAAGGCCGGCCGTCGGCGCGGCCACGGCGCCCGGGTTGCGGGCATACACGGTCTGGTAGCGGGTCTCGTCGTAGGCGTCGGGATCGTGCGTGATGTAGGGCGGCAGCGGTAGCCGGCCGTATTGCTCGATCAGGTCCAGCGCCGGCTCAGGAAAGCGCAGCGTGAAGAACTGGTCGACGCGCGGCCCCACCGTCACGGCGAAGGCATCGTCGGCCAAGTGCAGTTGACTGCCCTCGGCGGGTGTCTTCGAGGCGCGCACCTGCGCCAGCACCGTGTGGCTATCGACCACGCGCTCCACCAGCACCTCCACCCGGCCACCGCTCGGCTTCTGGCCGAAGAAGCGCGCCTTGATCACGCGGGTGTCGTTGAAGACCAGCAGGTCATTGGGGCCTAGGTAGTCCAGGATGTCGCTGAACGCGCGGTCGACCAGACGCACGGCGTCGGCACGGTCTTCCGGCGCGGTCCGCTCCACCACGAGCAGACGGCTGGCGCTGCGGTCGGGCAGGGCGGACTGCGCGATCAGCTCGGGCGGCAGGGGAAAATCGAAGTCGGATAGCGTCAACATTGCTTCAGAATAGCGGGCACGGCAAGCGGGTGGCGGCACCGGGTTAGGGCGTCGTCACAGGGCATGGGTACAATCGGCGAATCCGACATTGTAAGGCTTGGGACGTCCGCGCATCGGCCAGTCCCCCGTTTACCGCCCATATTCCCGCGCTGATGCCAGGCACCTCCACCGACTCCCTCGACCGTCGCGACGATAGCGAACCCAGCGAACCCAGCGGCTCCAACGACACGTCCCTCGGGCGTGCCCCGAAGGGCAAGCCGGCCGCGCCGGCCAAGCCGTCCTCCGCCGTGGCCCGCCTGGCCAAGCTGGGGCTGCGCCGCCCGGTGGACCTCGTGCTGCACCTGCCCATGCGCTACGAGGACGAGACCGCGCTGGAAACCATCGGCGAGGCCATTCGGCGCGCCGGCATGGGTCTGGCCGCGCAGGTGGAGGGCGAGGTCATCTCGAACGAAGTGACCTTTCGCCCGCGCCGGCAGCTGGTGGTCAAGATTGCCGACGAATCCGGCGAACTGACGCTCCGCTTTCTCAATTTCTATGGCAGCCAGACCAAGCAGATGGCCGAAGGCGTGCGCCTGCGCGTGCGCGGCGAGGTCCGCGGCGGCTTCTTCGGCGCCGAGATGGTCCACCCGCAGGTGCGCCCCGTGGTGCCCGGCGAGGCCCTGCCAGACCGCCTGACGCCGGTCTACCCGGCCACGGCCGGCATCTCGCAAGCCTATCTGCGCAAGGCGATTGGCGGGGCGATGTCCCGCACGCCGATGCCGGAGACCCTGCCGCAGGCCGTGCTGCAGGGCCCGCTCGCCCAACTGAAGCTGGCGCCGCTGGCCGATTGCCTGCGCCTGCTGCACAACCCGCCGCCACAGGAAAGCGAGGCCGCGCTGGCGGACCGTTCGCACCCGGCCTGGCAGCGGATCAAGTTCGACGAATTGCTGGCCCAGCAGATTTCGCTGCGGCGCTCGCAGGCCGCGCGGCGCGAGAAGAACGCGCCGTCGATGCCGCGTCGCGCGGACGGCCTGCTCACCAGATTCCTGGCCGCGCTGCCGTTCCGGTTGACCGGGGCGCAGCAGCGCGTGGTGGAGGAGATCGCCGCCGACATGACGCGCCCGCACCCGATGCACAGGCTGCTCCAGGGCGACGTCGGCAGCGGCAAGACCATCGTGGCCGCGCTGGCCGCCTGCCAGGCCATCGACGCCGGCTATCAGGCCGCGCTGATGGCACCCACCGAAATTCTCGCCGAGCAACACTTCCGCAAGCTTTCCGCGTGGCTGGAGCCGCTGGGCGTGCCCGTGGTCTGGCTGGCTGGCAGCCTCAAGGCGAAGGAGAAGCGCGAGGCCGCCGCACGTGTGGAATCGGGCGAGGCGCAACTGGTCATCGGCACCCATGCGCTGATCCAGGACACCGTGCGCTTTGCGAGGCTCGGGCTGTCCGTGGTCGATGAACAGCACCGCTTCGGCGTGGCGCAGCGGCTGGCGCTGCGCGGCAAGGCCGGGGAGGCGGAAACGAAAGCCGCGCCGGACAAGGTTCCGCATCAATTGATGATGTCGGCCACGCCGATCCCGCGCACGCTGGCGATGACCTACTACGCCGACCTCGATGTGTCCGTGATCGACGAACTGCCGCCGGGCCGCACGCCGATCGTGACCCGGCTCGTCAACGACGCGCGGCGCGACGAGGTGATCGAGCGCGTGCACCACGCCGCCGCCGAAGGCCGCCAGGCCTACTGGGTTTGTCCGCTGATCGAGGAATCGGAGGCGCTACAGCTCCAGACCGCGGTCGAGACGTATGAAACGCTGGTCGCCGCGCTGCCGGACCTGCGCGTGGGGCTGGTCCACGGCCGCCTGCCGCCTGCCGAGAAGGCTGCGGTCATGGGCGATTTCAGCGCCAACCGGCTCCAGGTGCTGGTGGCTACCACGGTGATCGAGGTGGGGGTGGACGTGCCCAACGCCTCGCTGATGGTGATCGAGCATGCCGAGCGCTTCGGCCTGGCCCAGCTGCACCAGTTGCGCGGGCGCGTGGGGCGGGGCAGCGCGGAATCGGTCTGCCTGCTGATGTATCAGGCGCCGCTCTCGCCCACGGCACGCGAGCGGCTGGCCACGATGCGCGAGACCACCGATGGCTTCGAAATCGCCCGGCGCGACCTCCAGATCCGCGGTCCCGGCGAATTCCTGGGCGCGCGCCAATCCGGCGAAGCCATGCTGCGCTTTGCTGACCTCAACACCGATGCCTGGCTGGTGGACTATGCCCAGGAAGCCGCCGAACTGATGCTGGCGCGCTTCCCCGAAGCCGTGGAGGCGCATCTCTTGCGCTGGCTGGGCGGCCGGGAGCACTTTTTGAAGGCGTGACGGCGCGTGAGACAGGTTTTATATGTGCCTAAGACGATACATTGCAGTGCCGATCTGACAGACGGCGCAATCGAAGTTAAAATCTATCGCCTAACCGAACCTGATAAGTCATGACGCTCACCGAACTCAAGTACATCGTCGCCGTGGCGCGCGAGCGCCATTTCGGCCGGGCGGCCGAGGCGTGCTTCGTTTCGCAGCCGACGCTGTCGGTGGCCATCAAGAAGCTGGAAGACGAGCTGACCGTGCAGATCTTCGAGCGCGGCACCTCCGAGGTGTCGGTGACGGCGATTGGCGAGCAGATCGTGGCCCAGGCCCAGCGCGTGCTGGAGCAGACCATGGCCATCCGCGAAATCGCCAAGCAGGGCAAAGACCCGCTGGCCGGGCCGCTGCGCGTGGGCGTGATCTATACGATCGGACCGTACCTGTTGCCGATGCTGGTCAAGCAGATGATCGGCACGGTGCCGCAGATGCCGCTGATGCTGCAGGAAAACTATACGAACAAGCTGATCGAGCTGCTCAAGCAGGGCGAGATCGACTGCGCGATCATGGCCGAGCCGTTCCCGGATTCGGGCCTGACCGTGCGTCCGCTGTACGACGAGCCCTTCGTGGTGGCCGTGCCGCGCGGCCATCAGCTGGCCGAGCAGCGCAGCGTCGATCCGGACGAACTCAAGCAGCAGACCATGCTGCTGCTGGGCAGCGGGCACTGCTTCCGCGACCACGTGCTGGGCGTGTGCCCGGAGCTGTCGCGCTTCTCGCAGGCCGCCGACGGCATCCAGAAGACGTTCGAAGGGTCGTCGCTTGAGACGATTCGCCATATGGTGGCCAGTGGCGTGGGCATCACCGTGCTGCCGCGCACCTCAGTGCCGGACCTGAAGCCGCGCAACGACATGCTGGCCTACGTGCCGTTCGCCGACCCGGTGCCGGATCGCCGCGTGGTGCTGGCGTGGCGCAAGAGCTTCACGCGCCTGCCCGCCATGGAGGCGCTGGCCAATGCCGTGGCGGCGTGCGACTTGGCCGGCGTGAACCGGATTGGCGATGCGGCGTCCGTGGAAGCAGTCGCCGCCTGAGCGGATTCTCACGACATCGGCATCGCATCGGCAAAAAACGGCAGGGGCGCTCCCTGCCGTTTTTGTTTGGGCCCGTCCGTGCATAGGGATTGGCTATTCAATAGGTTAAAATTATCAAATGTGAAGTTTGATAGATTTCCCTATACTTCAGCCATTGATACCCGCCTCGCGGGGCATCCACCGACTGAAGCGGAGAAACACCATGACGATGCTCGACCTTTTCGTGACCGAATTCCGGCAACTGCGCGCGGCCGCCGACGAGGGTCCGCGCAACGAGGAAGGCAGCCGCCTGCGCCGCAAGCTGGTGCGCAAGGAGATCGGCATGGGCATCGTGGCGCTGGGCGCGATGGCGATGTTCTTCCACGCGGCACAGGGTTTTGCCTTCCTCGGCACATAGACCTGATGCGATAATGGCCGCCGACTGCCCCCGACCTTGCAAATGGCGCGGGCTGGATTCCTCGTGGCGACAAACGGAGCTGAACGACCATGGCAAAGAAAAATGAGATGAGCGTGAACATCGGCATGTCCGACAAGGACCGCAAGAAGATCGCGGAAGGCCTGTCCAAGCTGCTGGCGGACACCTACACCCTCTACCTCAAGACCCACAACTTCCACTGGAACGTGACGGGGCCGATGTTCAACACGCTGCATACGATGTTCGAGACGCAGTACACCGAACTGGCACTGGCTGTGGACGCCATTGCCGAGCGGATCCGCGCGCTGGGCTACCCGGCGCCGGGCACGTACAAGGAGTACGCGAAGCTGTCGTCGATCGCCGAGGAAGAGGGCGTGCCCGACGCGACCGAGATGATTCGCAAGCTGGTGGAAGGCCAGGAAGCTGTGGTGCGCACCGCGCGCTCGCTGTTCCCGGCCATCGATGCGGCGGGCGACGAGCCCTCGGCTGACCTGCTGACCCAGCGCATGCAGACGCACGAAAAGACCGCGTGGATGCTGCGCGCGATGCTGGCCTGAGTCTGTCTCGCCAGCGCACAACGCGTCACGGCTTTCCACGCCGCGACGCGTTTTTTGTTTTGTCTCGCCAGAAGTGAACGCAGTCCCAATGTCCGAACATTCCGCCGCCCCGCCGCATCCCCGCCGTCCCGGCCGCCTCGCGCTCTACGCGCGGCTGGTGCGGATCGACAAGCCCATCGGCACCTTGCTGCTGCTGTGGCCCACGCTGTGGGCGCTGTGGATGGCTGCCGAGGGCCCGCCCGCCTGGGGCATTTTCTGGATTTTCTTCGTCGGCACGTTCCTGATGCGCTCGTCGGGCTGCGCCATGAACGACTGGGCCGACCGCGACTTCGACAAGCACGTGAAGCGCACCAGGGAGCGGCCGCTGACCGCCGGCTACATCGCCGGCTGGGAGGCATTGGTGGTGGCCGCGGTGCTGGCGCTGGCGGCGTTCGCGCTGATCCTGCCGCTGAACGGGCTGACCAAGGCGCTGGCCGTGGTGGCGGCCGTGGTGGCCGGCACCTATCCGTTCTTCAAGCGGTTCTTCGCGATTCCGCAGGCCTACCTTGGCATCGCCTTCGGGTTCGGGATTCCGATGGCGTTCGCGGCGGTGCAGGGGCAGGTGCCCGCCGTGGCGTGGCTGATGCTGCTGGCCAACGTCTTCTGGTCCGTGGCCTACGACACCGCCTATGCGATGGTCGACCGCGACGATGACCTGCGGATCGGCATCAAGACCTCGGCGATCACCTTTGGTCGCTTCGACGTGGCGGCGATCATGCTCTGCTACGCCGGCTTCCTGGGCCTGATGGCCTGGGCCGGCGCGCTGCTGGGGCTGGGCTGGCCGTATTACGCCGGGCTGGTGGTGGCGGCCGGGCTGGCCGGCTACCACTACACGCTGATCCGCGACCGCGACCGCATGAAGTGCTTCGCGGCGTTCCGGCACAACAACTGGCTGGGCGGGGTGGTGTTCGCGGGGACGGCAATCGCCTACTGGCTGAAGTAGGCGGCCGTCCGGACGGATTTCTCAGTCCTTGCCGAATTCGGCGCCCATCTCGCGGCCCCGCGCCGCCGCCGCGTGCATGGCGCGGACGAAAGCGTCCTGCATCTTGTCCGTGTCCATCGATACCAGCGCCGCGTAGGTGGTGCCGCCCTTGGACGTCACGCGCTCGCGCAGCAGGGACACCGGCTCCGACGACTCGGCGGCCAGCGCGGCCGCGCCCCGGAAGGTCTCCACGCCCAGCTGGCGGCCCTGTTCGGCGGTCAGGCCCATTTCCTTCGCCGCGCGCTCCATGGCTTCGATGAAATAGAACACGTAGGCCGGGCCGCTGCCCGAGAGGGCCGTCACGGCGTCGATCTGGTTGTCGTCATCGACCCAGACGCACTGGCCCACGGCTTGCGCCACGGCCGTGGCGATGGCGCGGTCCGCTCCGCTCAGGCCCGGCGCGGCGGCCAGGCCGGTCATGCCCATGCCGGCCAGCGCCGGCGTATTCGGCATCGCCCGCACCAGGCGCGACGTGTTCAGCCAGCGACCCATGTCCTGGAGCCGGATGCCGGCCGCCACGCTGATGATCAGGTTGCCCTGGCCGGCGGCCAGATGCGGCACGAGCGGCGCCACGGCGCCGCGGAACTGCTGCGGCTTGACGGCCAGCACGATGACGTGGCTGGCGCCGAACCGGGCGTCCGGCGCGGCCTGGGTCCGTACGCCGAGCGTCTGTTCCAGCCGCTGGCGGGCATCGTCCGACGGATCGATGACGCAAATGGCGCGCGCGGGCACGCCGCGGGCCACCAGGCCGCCGATCAGGGCGGACGCCATGTTGCCGCCGCCGAGGAAGCCGAAGGTGAGCGTATCGAGCATGTCTTTCCTTGTCTTTTCCGATGTTGCCGGGTCGATGCGTGTCGCCCGGCGTTCTTGTGGGTGGGGTGTGGCGCTGCGCCGTCAGGTGCGCGCGCCGAAAATCGCGGTGCCGATGCGCACCAGCGTGGCGCCCTCGGTGATGGCCGCGTCCATGTCTGCAGACATGCCCATGGAGAGCGTATCCACGTGTAGCCCGGATTGCCGCAGTTGATCAAGCAACCCGCCCAGCGCCGCAAACGGCCGGCGCTGGGCGTCCGCGTCGTCGGCCGGCGCCGGAACCGCCATCAGCCCGCGCAGCCGCAGGTTCGGCAGGGCGGCGATGGCCTGCGCCAGCGGCAGCACCTCCGCCGGCGCCACGCCGCTCTTGCTGGCCTCGTCGCTGATATTGACCTGGATGCAGACCTGGAGCGGCGCCATGCCCGCTGGCCGCTGGGCCGACAGCCGCTCGGCGATCTTCAGCCGGTCGATGGCGTGGACCCAGTCGAAATGCTCGGCCACTGGCCGGGTCTTGTTACTTTGCAGCGGACCGATGAAATGCCAGGTGATCCGGTCGCGCAGGTCGGCCAGGGCGGCGATCTTGTCGAGGCCTTCCTGGACGTAGTTTTCCCCGAAAGCGGCCTGCCCGGCCTGGAAAGCCGCCCGCACGGTGGCCGGCGCGACGGTCTTGGAGACGGCCAGCAGCGTGACCGCAGACGGGTCCCTGCCGGCTTGTTGTGCAGCCGCCGCGATGGCATTTAGCACGGCTTGCAAGTTGGCGGCGATTACAGACATAATCCAGCGGACATACCAAAGAAGTACACAACAACAAGTCGTATATTAGGGTGGGGTCATTATAGATGGACATCGCGCAGCTATTGGCTTTTGCGGTCAAGAACAAGGCATCCGATCTCCACCTCTCGGCAGACATGCCGCCGATGGTGCGTATTCACGGGGATATGCGTCGGATCAACGTGGCGGCCATGGGCCACAAGGACGTCCACGCCATGGTGTACGACATCATGAGCGACGTTCAGCGCAAGAGCTACGAAGAACGCCTCGAGGTCGACTTCTCGTTCGAGATTGCCGGCCTGTCACGGTTCCGGGTCAATGCCTACACCACGCAGCGCGGTTCTGCCGCCGTGTTCCGGACCATTCCGTCGAAAGTCCTGACGCTCGATGACCTCCATGCACCGGCCGTGTTCGCGGACCTCTGCATGAAGCCACGCGGCCTCGTGCTCGTGACCGGCCCGACCGGCTCGGGCAAGTCGACCACGCTGGCGGCCATGGTCGATCACCGCAACAACGAGGACATGGGTCACATCCTCACGGTGGAAGACCCGATCGAATTCGTCCACAACTCCAAGAAAAGCCTGATCAACCAGCGCGAACTGGGCCCGCACACGCATTCGTTCGCGAACGCGCTGCGCTCGGCACTGCGTGAGGATCCGGACGTGATCCTGGTGGGCGAACTGCGTGACCTGGAAACCATCCGGCTGGCGCTGACCGCCGCCGAAACCGGCCACCTGGTCTTCGCCACGCTGCACACAAGCTCCGCCGCCAAGACTATCGACCGGGTCGTGGACGTGTTCCCGCCCGAGGAAAAGGACATGGTGCGGACCATGCTGTCGGAATCGCTCGAGGCCGTGATCTCCCAGACCCTGCTCAAGACGCGCGACGGCAACGGCCGGACCGCGGCGCACGAGATCATGATCGCCACGCCCGCCATCCGCCACCTGATCCGCGAGAACAAGATCGCGCAGATGTATTCGATGATGCAGACCTCGAGCGGCATGGGCATGCAGACGCTCGACCAGTGCCTGAGCGACCTGATCAAGCGCGGCATGATCAACTACAACGACGCGCGGGCGATTGCCAAGAATCCCGACGCCTTCATGGGCTAAGGGGAGGCCGACGCCATGCTCGACCGCGAATCCGCCGCGAAGTACATCAACGACCTGCTGGAGCTGATGGTCAACAACCGCGGCTCGGACCTGTTCATCACGTCCGAATTCCCGCCGGCCATCAAGGTGGACGGCAAGATCACGCCCGTCTCGCAGCAGCCGCTCAACCCGGCACAGGCGCTGGGCCTGGTCCGCTCGATTATGAACGAGCGCCAGGTGAAGGAATTCGACGAAAGCCGCGAGTGCAACTTCGCCATCACCGCGCCGAATGCCGGGCGCTTCCGCGTCTCGGCCTTCATCCAGCAGGGCAAGGCCGGCATGGTGGTGCGGACGATCAACACGCGCATCCCGTCGGTGGAAGACCTGGACCTGCCCACGTCGCTCCATGAGATCGTCATGGCCAAGCGCGGGCTGGTGATCGTGACCGGCGCCACGGGCTCGGGCAAGTCCACCTCGCTGGCGGCCATGCTCGACCACCGCAACGCGCACTCGTACGGCCACATCATCACGATCGAGGACCCGATCGAGTACGTGCACGCGCACCAGAACTGCATTGTCACGCAGCGCGAGGTCGGCATCGACACCGAGTCGTGGCACGTGGCGCTGAAGAACACGCTGCGCCAGGCGCCGGACGTGATCCTGATCGGCGAAATCCGCGACCGCGACACCATGGAATACGCGATGCAGTACGCCGAGACGGGCCACCTGTGCCTGGCCACGCTGCACGCCAACAACGCCAACCAGGCCATCGACCGGATCATCAACTTCTTCCCCGAGGAGAAGCGCCAGCAACTGCTGATCGACCTGTCGCTGAACCTCAAGGCGATGATTTCGCAGCGGCTGCTGCCGCGCGCCGGCCGCAAGGGCCGCGTGCCGGCCGTGGAGATCATGGTGGGCACGCCGCTGGTGGCCGACCTGATCTTCAAGGGCGAGATCCACGAGCTCAAGGAAGTCATCAAGAAGTCCCGCGAGCAGGGCATGATCTCCTTCGACCAGGCGCTGTTCGAGCTGTACGAGGAAGAGAAGATCACCTACGAGGACGCGCTCAAGAACGCCGACTCGCTGAACGACCTGCGCCTGATGATCAAGCTCCACAGCGCCCGCCACCGCGACGCCGACCTGGGCGCCGGCACCGAGCACCTGAACGTCATTTGATCGGGCGACCGGCGGGCGCGGTATGCTCGCGGTTGTCTGCAATGCATTCTCCGGAGCCGCCATGAGCAACGTCTACCAGTTCGAAGCGAAGTCCCTGTCCGGCCAGCCGGTGCCGCTGGCCGATTTCCGCGGCAAGGTGCTGCTGATCGTCAACACGGCCAGCGAGTGCGGCTTCACGCCCCAGTACGCCGGGCTGGAGGCGCTGCACGAAGCCTACGAGGGGCGCGGCCTGGCGGTGCTTGGCTTCCCCTGCAACCAGTTCGGCAAGCAGGAGCCGGGCGACGCCGCGCAGATCGGCCAGTTTTGCGAGACGCGCTTCCAGGTCAAGTTTCCGATGTTCGAGAAGATCGAGGTCAACGGCGCCGGCGCGCATCCGCTCTACAAGTGGCTGACCTCGGAAAAGCCCGGCGTGCTCGGCACCCAGGGCATCAAGTGGAACTTCACCAAGTTCCTGCTGCGCCGCGACGGCACGGTCTTCAAGCGCTACGCGCCGACGACCAAGCCCGAGGACATCCGTGCGGACATCGAGACGCTCCTGAGCGATCCGGCGGCCTGAGGGGTTTGAGGGGCCTGAGCGACGTCAGCCCGGCATATCGGGCTGCACCGCGCGCAGGAAGCCGTTGAGCGAGCGGTCCGGCGTTTCGTGGAACTGCTCGTCGAGGATCTCGATGGTGCGGCAGCGGTCCAGCCGGAAGCTGCGATAGTCGGACCGCGCCGTGCACCATGCCGCCAGCAGCCAGACATTACCCCAGAAGAACAGCCCCAGCGGCTGCACCACGCGCTCGGTGACGCGCTGCTGGGCATCGATATAGTCGAGCCGCAGCAGCCGTTGCGCGCCGATGGCGCCATGCACGGTGTCGAAGGCCTCGCGCACGGCCGGGTGGTTGAGGTACTCGGGCGCGAAGATCCGGCTCTGCTGCGCTGCCACGCGGCGCGGGGGCGGCAGGGCGGCCATCAGCTTCTCGAGCGCCGGGTCCGCCGCCGCGGCCAGCGCGCCGCCACCCCAGGCCTTGAGCAGGCGCAGGCCGGCGACCATCGCCTCCACTTCCATCGCGGTGAACATCAGCGGCGGCACGTCGTAGTCCGGCCGCAGCCGGTAGCCGATGCCGGCCTCGCCCTCCACTGGTACCCCCGACAGAGACAGCGCCTGGATGTCACGGTAGACCGTGCGCTCGGACACGCCCAGCCGCTGCGCCAGCAACGCTGCCGTGGTCAGCCGGCGGCCGCGCAGAACCTGCACGATCTGGAAGAGGCGGTCGGCACGGCGGCTCATGGGCGGCTCATTGGCAGGGGCGGGAGGGGAAGGATGGAGGGGGCGGGGTGCCGGATGGGCGCATCATGCCCGCCGGCTCCTGACAGCGTACTGTCAGGAGGGTGTCAGGGGTGTCAGGGTGTCAGGGGTGGCATGGGAATGTGCCCCGGTCAGTGGGGCATCCATGCTGCCAGCACGGGCACCACGATGGCGGTCAGCACGCCGTTCAGGCCCATGCCCAGTGCGGCGAAGGCGCCTGCCTCCTGGTTGACCTGGAACGCACGCGCCGTGCCGATGCCGTGTGCCGCCACGCCGGTGGCGAAGCCGCGAATCACGTAGTCCCGCACGCGCAGCATATTGAGCAGGCCGGTGGCGCTGACCGCACCGATGATGCCGGTGGCCATCACCAGCACAGCGGTCAGCGAGGGCAGGCCGCCGATCTTCTCGGACACTCCCATGGCGATGGGGATCGTGACCGACTTGGGCGCCAGCGAGCGCACCACCTCGGGCGATGCCCCCAGCGCGTAGGCGATACCCACCGCCGACACCACCGCCACCAGCGACCCCGCCACCAGCCCGCAAAGCAGCGGGAAGGCGTGCGCGCGGAGCTTCGGCAACTGGGTGTAGAGCGGCACCGCCAGCGCCACCGTGGCCGGCCCGAGCAGGAAGTGGACGAACTGCGCCCCGTCGAAGTAGGTCTTGTACGGCGTGCCGGTCACCGTCAGCACGGTGACGAGGATGGCCACCGAGATCATCACCGGGTTGGCCAGCGGCGAGTACCGCGCGCGCTCGTAGATCCGGAAGGCGAAGACGTAGGCGATCAGCGTGGCGGTGAGCCCGATCAGCGGGCTGGCCGCCAGGTAGACCCAGATTTCGTTCAGACGCGGCGACATCATGGCTGCGCTCCGCTATCCACTGCTTCTGCCGCCTCGGCGGCTTCGGCCTGGGGCGGTGCCGGCTTGCGCATCAGCGCCCGGGTGACCAGTGCGGTCACGACGATCGCCAGCCAGGTGGAGATGACCAGCGCGACGACAATCGGCATCCACTCACCGCCAATGCGGTTGGCGTGGACCATGATGCCAACGCCGGCCGGCACGAACAGCAGCGACAGGTGCTTGAGCAGCTCGCTGGTGGTGTTCTGGATGATTGGGAGCAGGCGGTTGTCGAAGACCAGCCAGCCGAACAGCAGGAGCATGCCGATCACAGGACCGGGCACGGGCAGGCGCAGCGCGTAGCTGATCACCTCGCCCACGGTCTGGAAGACCAGCAGGATGGCAAACGTCTGGAGCATGGGGGCGCATCAGGGTCGAAATGTGCCGACATGGTACTCCGAGCCGCCCTCCCGCGCAGTTCAGGCGCAGACCATGCGCTCCACCAGCTCCACCCAGTGCATCACCGGCGTCTCGGTGCCGCTTTGCAGGTGCGTGATACAGCCGATATTGGCCGAGACGATGGCATCGGGCTCCGTGGCCTGGAGCTTGGCGAGCTTGTCGTCGCGCAGCGGATAGGACAATTCCGGCTGCAACACCGAGTACGTGCCCGCCGAGCCGCAGCACAGGTGGCTGTCGGCGCAGAGCCGCACCTCGATGCCCAGTCCGGTCAGCAGCGCCTCCACCTTGCCCCGGATCTGCTGCCCGTGCTGCAGCGTACAGGGCGGATGCCAGGCCACGCGCCGGCCGTCGCGCGGCACGGCGCCGGCCAGCCGGTGCAGGTCGTCGGCGAAGTCGGGCAGGATCTCGGACAGGTCGCGCGTCATCGCCGACACCCGTGCGGCCCGCTCCGCGTAGGCGCGGTCGTGGCGCAGCAGGTGGCCGTAGTCCTTCACCATCACGCCGCAGCCGGAGGCCGTCATGACGATGGCCTCCGCGCCGGATTCGATATACGGCCACCAGGCGTCGATGTTGGCGCGCATATTGTCCAGCCCGCCGTCGTGGTCGCCGGTATGGAAGCGGATCGCGCCGCAGCAGCCGGCCTCGCTCGCCACCACCAGCTGCACGCCGAGCTTGTCCAGCACGCGCGCGGTGGCCACGTTGATGTTGGGCGACATTGCTGGCTGCACGCAGCCGTCCAGCAGCAGCATCTTGCGGGTGTGGGTGGTGCGCGGCCACGGCCCGGTGGGCGGGGTGATGGCCGGTACCTTGTTGCGCAGCGCCACCGGCAGCATCGGGCGCACCATCTGGCCGAGCTTCAGCGCCGGGCCGAACAGCTTGGGCCGGGTCAGCCCCTCGCGCAGCAGCCAGCGCGCCATCCGCTCCTTCGCGGGGCGGTGGATACCCGCGGCCTCGAGCCGCTCATCCACCACCTTCCGTCCGATATCGACCAGCCGCCCGTACTTCACGCCGGACGGGCAGGTGGATTCGCAGTTGCGGCAGGTCAGGCAGCGGTCCAGGTGCAGCCGCGTGCTTTCCGTCACGGGCTGGCCTTCAAGCATCTGCTTCATCAGATAGATGCGGCCGCGCGGGCCGTCCAGCTCATCGCCGAGCAACTGGTAAGTGGGGCAGGTGGCGGTGCAGAAACCGCAGTGCACGCACTTGCCGACGATGGACTTGGCTTCTTCGCCTTCGGGCGTGTTGCGCAGGAATTCGGCCAGTGTGGTTTGCATGGTTCGGGGGCGTAGACGGTAGACGGCTCAGAGGCCGGTGTACAGGCGCTGCGGATTGAAGATGCCGGCGGGGTCGAAGGTGGTCTTGAGCCGCTTGTGGATGGCGGCCAGCGGGGCCGACAGCGGCGTGAACACGCCGACCGCCTTGTCGCCATTGCGGAACAGCGTGGCGTGGCCGCCGGCGGCCTGGGCAATGGCGCGCACCGATTCGGCCGAGACCGAGGCCGGGTCGCCTTCTGGCGCCAGCCACCACCGCTGGCCGCCGCCCCATTCCACAAGCTGCGCGCCGGGCAGGTCCAGCGGCGGGGCGATGGTCGGCACGGCAATGCGCCACAGCGCGCGGCCATGGTCTTTGGCGTGGGCCGGGGCGAAGAAGGGGTGCGACTGTTCGCGCAGCGCGGCCCAGAGCGCGCGTGCCTCGCCGGGCTCGACGCGATCGCCGCCCAGCTTCTCGCACGCGGCGCGCACGGCCGCCGTGGCGCCCGAGAGCCGTACGTCGAGCACGCCGTCCTGCCACGCCGACGCCGCGATCGGCAGCGGCTGACCGCCCCAGCGGTTCAGGCGCTCGATGGCTTCGGCCTGCGGCAGCGCAAAACGCAGCGTGGCGTCGTCGAACGGCATCGGCAGCACCTTCAGCGAGACCTCCAGGATCAGGCCGAGCGTGCCGAGCGAGCCGGTCAGCAGCCGCGAGACGTCATAGCCGGCCACGTTCTTCATGACCTGCCCGCCGAAGTGCAGCACCTCGCCGCGCCCGTCCATCAGCTGCACACCGAGCACGAAATCACGCAGCGCGCCCACCGATTGCCGGCGCGGACCGGACAACCCGGCCGCCACGGCGCCGCCAAGCGTGGCCGTGCCGGACGGGGCGAAATGCGGCGGCTCGAAGGCCAGCATCTGGCGTCGTTCGGCCAGCGCCGCCTCGATTTCGGCCAGCGGCGTGCCGCAGCGCGCCGTGACCACCAGCTCCGCCGGGTCATAGTCGACGATGCCGGCGTGCGGGCGCGTGTCGAGCACGGTGCCGACCAGCGCCTGGCCGTAGAAGTCCTTGCTGCCGCCGCCGCGCAGGCGCAGCGGGGCGCGGCTGTCGCCGGCCTGGCGGATGGCATCGCGAAAGGCGTCGAGGGTGGCTTCCATATGGGGGACCTTTGGCGTTTTTGTTGGGGGGCGGCTCAGGGCCGGTTCGGCGGCGCCCGGCGGGGGCCGCCGGCTTCGTCCAGCCCGGCACGGTCCTCGGCCTGGTACGCCGGCAGGACGGTGCCGCAATGCTTGCAGAAGCCCGCGTCGGGGTCGTGCCCCTCGGTCAGGCAGTGCTCGCACGAGCGCGTGGTCAGCGGCCGCCGGATGATGCTGGCCGCCAGTTCCGCGCCGACGATGCCGGTCGGGAAGGCGATGATCCCGTAGCCGAGCAGGATGGTCAGCGAGGTAATGAACTGCCCGACGGGCGTGCGCGGCACGATGTCCCCGAAGCCCGTCGTAGTCAGCGTGACGATGGCCCAGTACATGCTCACCGGGATGCTGGTGAAGCCGTGCTGCGGGCCCTCTACCACGTACATGATGGTGCCGAGGATGATCGTGATGATGAACACGGTGCCCAGGAACACGAATATCTTGCGGCGGCTGTTGGACAGCGCCATGGCCAGGATCTGGGCTTCCTCGAAATAGACCGTGAGCTTGAGGATCCGGAACACGCGCAGCAGCCGCAGCAGCCGCACGTCGATCAGGAAGGCCAGTTCCGGCACGAAGAACGCCGCCCAGGTCGGGATGATCGAGATGAAGTCGATGATGCCGAAGAAGCTGAACGCGTAGCGCAGCGGCCGCCGCACCACCAGCAGCCGCATCACGTACTCGGCCGTGAACAGCAGCGTGAACATCCACTCCAGCAGCGTGAACGTCCGGCCCGCGTGCGCGTTGATCGACGGCACGCTGTCCAGCATCACGATGGCCACGCTGGTCACGATGGCGATCAGCAGCACGATGTCGAACAGGCGCCCCTGGCGCGTGTCGGCCTCGAAGATGATCGTGTACCAGCGCTGGCGCCAGCCGGCTTCGGGCTGGCCCAGACGCTGCCGCAGGCGCGCGTTGAGGTAGCGCTGCTGGCGGGCGTCCTGGGCGTCCTGTTGGCGGGTGTTCGGGCTGGGCATGGGGGTGGCGATGGTGAGCGGGTATCGGTGGGGCGCGTGGCCCGCCCGGTACCCGCCCGCGCTCAGAAGCGCGGCAGGTCCGGATGCGGCAGCAGGCCGCGCCTGACGTGCATCTTGCCGTACTCGGCGCAGCGCGCCAGCGTCGGGATGGCCTTGTCCGGGTTCAGCAGCCGGGCCGGGTCGAAGGCGGCCTTCACGCCGAAGAACGCGTCGCGCTCGGCCGGCGAGAACTGCACGCACATCGAATTCAGCTTCTCCACGCCCACGCCGTGCTCGCCGGTGACGGTGCCGCCCAGTTCCACGCAGGACTCCAGGATGTCGGCGCCGAACAGCTCGGCGCGATGCCATTCGTCGAGGTCCTCGCCGTTGAACAGGATCAGCGGGTGCATGTTGCCATCGCCGGCATGGAAGACGTTGATGCAGCGCAAGGCGTACTTCTGTTCCATCGCCTCGATCCGCTTGAGCAGCGTGCCGATGTGCTTGCGCGGAATCGTGCCGTCCATGCAGTAGTAGTCGGGCGAGATCCGCCCGGCGGCGGGGAAGGCGTTCTTGCGCCCGCTCCAGAAGCGCAGCCGTTCGGCCTCGCTTTGCGACACCGTGATGCGCGTGGCGCCCGAGCGGCGCAGCACCTCGCTCATCCGCTCGATTTCCTCGGCCACTTCCTCGGGCGTGCCGTCCGATTCGCACAGCAGGATGGCGGCGGCGTCGAGGTCGTAGCCCGCCTTGACGAACTCCTCCACGGCAGCCGTGGCGGGTTTGTCCATCATCTCCAGGCCGGCCGGGATGATGCCGGCGGCAATCACGTCGGCCACGGCGTTGCCGCCTTTTTCCACGTCGTCGAAGCTGGCCATGATGACCTGCGCGAGCTGCGGCTTGGGAATCAGCCGGACCGTGATCTCGGTGGCGACGGCCAGCATGCCCTCGGAGCCGATCAGCGTGGCCAGGAGGTCCAGGCCCGGCGCGTCTGGCGCCTCGGAGCCGAAGACCACCACATCGCCCTCCATCGTCACGGCGCGCACGCGCAGCACGTTGTGCACGGTCAGGCCGTACTTGAGGCAATGCACGCCGCCCGAGTTCTCGGCCACGTTGCCGCCGATGGAGCAGGCGATCTGCGAGGACGGGTCGGGTGCGTAATAGAGATTGTGCGGCGCGGCAGCCTCGGAGATGGCCAGGTTGCGCACGCCGGGCTGGACCACGGCGGTGCGCGAATAGGCATCGACCGAGAGGATGCGCTTGAACTTGGCCAGCGACAGCACCAGCCCGCCGGCGATGGGCATCGCCCCGCCCGAGAGGCTCGTGCCGGAACCGCGCGGCACCACCGGTACCCCGAGTTCGTGGCACAGGCGCAGGATGGCGCAGACCTGTTCCTCGGTGTCGGGCAGCACTACGGCGTCGGGCACCTGGCGGTAGGCGGCCAGGCCGTCGCACTCGTACGGCACGGTGTCCTCGGCCTTCCAGAGCACGGCGGCGGGCGGCAGGATACGGGCCAGGCCGGCCAGCAGTGCGGCGCGGGGGCCGTCGGCCTGCGTGGGGGCGCCGGCCAGGGTGTGGGCGTCTTGCGGGGCGTTCATGGCAACTCCTTGACGAGCCGGCCGCCGCGCATCACTTCACGCACCCGGCCGGGACGGCAGACTATAGCGCAGGCCCCTTGCCACGGGAGCCTCCGCCCACGTGAATTCGGCATGGCAGGCCGATCAAAACTGCTCATGCCATGCGCCCCGGTCCGGCTGGCGCGCTTTATATATATCCAGCCTAGTGGCCCGGACGCTACCAGTCCAGCCCGAGCAGCCAGTCCACGAAGTAGCGCGCCTCCGGCTGGAGCGGCGCCTGCTCGCGCTCGACGATGTAGTAGCCGTGCGGCGAGACCGACTCCACATCCAGCAGCTTCACCATCTGCCCGGCGGCCAGCCACTGGCGTGCCATGCGCTGGCGCACCAGTCCCACGCCCTGGTTCGAGACGATGGCTTCCAGCATCAGGCCGATATCGTTGAATTGCGGGCCGGTCTGGGGCTCCGGCCAGTCCAGCCCGGCAGTCTCGAACCACGGCCGCCACGGCTCCAGCGGGCTGCGCAGCAGTACCAGGTTGTGCAGGTCGTCCGGGCGGGCGATGGCGCGCCCGTTGACCCGCTCGTAGTACTCCCGCCCGCACGCCGGGAACACCGGTTCGACTAGCAGTTTCGTGGTTTTCAGGTCCGGATAGCGCCCCGTGCCGTAGCGGATCTCGACGTCGGTGTCCTCGGCCTTCACATCGAGGAAGGGCACGGACAGGTGCAGTTCCAGGTCGATATGGGGGTAGAGCGCGCCGAACTCGGGCAGGCGCGGCACCAGGTGCTGCCGGCCGAACGTGGGCGGAATGGCCACCCGCAGCCGCGTGCGCAGCTTGTTGTACTCGGGGCGGGCCAGTTCGTTGAGGGACTTCAGCGCGTCCTGCACATTGCGCTGGTAGCGCGTGCCGGCGGCGGTGAGCCGCAGCGCGGCGTTGGAGCGCACGAACAGGTCGTCGCCCCACAATTCCTCCAGATTCTTGATGCGGTGCGAGACCGCGCTGGGCGTGACCGACAGTTCTTCCGCCGCGCGCGCGAAGCTGCCAAGCCGCGCGGCGGCCTCGAACGCGATCAGCAGGTGCAGGGGCGGGACGCGGTGGAACACCGAAGCCATGGCGCGGGCCCCCGGTCAGCGCGCCGCGCTGAAGATCTTGCCCGGATTCAGAATCTGATTGGGATCGAGCGCCGCCTTGATCGCCCGCATCAGGTCCAGTGCGTCCTCGCCGTGCTCCTGCACGAGGAACCCCATCTTGTGCAGCCCCACGCCGTGCTCGCCGGTGCAGGTGCCGCCCATGGCCAGCGCCCGTTCGACGATGCGGCGGTTGATGTCCTCCGCCTCGGCCATTTCCTCGGGCTTGTCCGGGTCGACGAGAATCGCCACGTGGAAGTTGCCGTCGCCGACATGGCCGACGATGGGGCAGGGCAGCTGCGAGGCGTTCAGGTCGCGCTCGGTCTCGGTCACGCAGTCGGCCAGGCGGGAAATCGGCACGCAGACGTCGGTCGTCACGGACTTGCAGCCGGGCTTCAGCTGCAGCATGGCGAAGTAGGCCGTATGGCGCGCATTCCAGAGCCGGCTGCGGTCCTCGGGGCGTGTGGCCCATTCGAAGCCCTGGCCGCCGTGCTCGTCGGCAATCTGCTGCACGGTTTCGGCCTGCTCGCGCACGCCGGCCTCGGTGCCGTGGAATTCGAAGAACAGGTGCGGGGTTTCCGGCAGCGTCAGGTTGTCGTGGCGGTTGATGGCGCGGATGGCCAGCGCATCGACGAATTCCACGCGGGCCACTGGCACGCCAAGCTGGATGGTCTGGATCGTGGCGCGCACGGCATCGCCCATGCTCGGGAACGCGCACACGGCGGCCGAGATCGCCTCCGGCTGGGGATAGAGCCGCACGGTGACCTCGGTGATGATGCCGAGCGTGCCTTCGCTGCCGACGAACAGCCGGGTCAGGTCATAACCGGCCGACGACTTGCGCGCCTGGGTGCCGGTGCGGATCACCCGGCCGTCCGCCGTGACCACGGTCAGCGCCAGCACGTTATCGCGCATCGTGCCGTAGCGGACCGCGTTGGTGCCGGAGGCGCGCGTGGCGCACATCCCGCCCAGCGAGGCATCGGCGCCCGGATCGATCGGGAAGAACAGCCCGGTATCCTTGATCTCCTGGTTCAGCTGCTTGCGGGTCACGCCCGGCTCCACCGTCACGGAGAGGTCCTCGGGATGCACCGCCAGCACGCGGTTCATCTGGGAGAGGTCCAGGCTGATGCCCCCGGCCACGGCCAGCAGGTGGCCTTCGAGCGACGAACCGGCGCCGTAGGGGATCAGCGGCACCCCATGCTGATTGCAGAGGCGGGCCAGTTCGGCCACTTCCTCGGTGGTGTGGGCGAAGACCACGGCGTCCGGGGCGGCGGGCGGGAACGGCGATTCGTCGCGGCCATGGTGGGCGCAGACGCCAGCCGAGGTGGAAAACCGTTCGCCGAAGCGGGCGGCCAGCGCATCGGCCAGGGCAACGGGAAGGGGACGGCGCGCCAGGGCGGCGGCGGGCGTGGGGTGGTTCATGCTTTGTCTCCGGCGAATCCCGCCATTCTACGCCGTCCGCGTCACGCGGCGGACCGCATCGCAGTGCCCGGAACCTGCCCCGGAACCCGCCCCGAAGCCCGGGTTCGGGGCCATAATTGCGCCACTTCAAACCAAGACGAGGGAGACCGGCATGGGTAACCGCCTGTCCAAGATCGCCACCCGCACCGGTGACGCCGGCACCACCGGGCTGGGCGACGGCAGCCGCACGGGCAAGAACAGCGAGCGCATCGCCGCCATTGGCGACGTGGACGAACTGAATTCCCACATCGGCCTGCTGCTGACCGAGCCTGACCTGCCGGATGATGTGCGCGGCGCGCTGCTCCATATCCAGCACGACCTGTTCGACCTGGGCGGCGAGCTGTCGATTCCGGGCTACACGCTGCTCAAGGAAGCGCAGGTGATCCAGCTGGACGACTGGCTGGCGCACTACAACGCCAGCCTGCCCCGGCTGGCGGAGTTCATCCTGCCGGGCGGCAGCCGCGCCGCCGCCCAGGCCCACGTCTGCCGCACGGTCTGCCGCCGGGCGGAGCGGGCGCTGGTGGCGCTGGGCGCCACCGAGGCCCTCAACGAGGCGCCGCGCCAGTACCTGAACCGGCTCTCTGACCTGCTGTTCGTGCTGGCCCGGGTGCTGAACCGGGCCGGTGGCGGCACCGACGTGCTCTGGCAGCGCGAACGCCAGTCCTGAAATCCTTAAAAAGATAACAATAATCCACTTTAAGGCCGCTTCCGAGGCTGGCACGGCACGCACCGGCAAAACCGAGAAAATTACTCGGAATTGCCAGTTCTGCCCTTGAAATGCCCCCGGACGGCCACATTTCGCACTCAGGTTGAATTGCAGCCGCTGCGCCAAAGCAGGGCTCAATAGGAGAGAACACAAATGGGTAAGATCATTGGTATCGACTTGGGTACCACCAATAGCTGCGTAGCGATCCTGGAAGGCAACACGCCGAAGGTCATCGAGAACGCCGAAGGCACGCGTACCACCCCGTCGATCATCGCCTACATGGAAGATGGCGAGATCCTGGTCGGCGCGCCGGCCAAGCGCCAGGCTGTCACGAACCCGCGCAACACGCTGTACGCCGTGAAGCGCCTGATCGGCCGCAAGTTCGAAGAAAAGGAAGTGCAGAAGGACATCGGCCTGATGCCCTACGCCATCGTCAAGGCCGACAACGGCGACGCATGGGTGGGCGCGCGCGACCAGAAGCTGGCCCCGCCGCAGGTGTCCGCCGAAGTGCTGCGCAAGATGAAGAAGACCGCCGAGGACTACCTGGGCGAGCCGGTGACCGAAGCCGTGATCACCGTGCCGGCTTACTTCAACGACTCGCAGCGCCAGGCGACCAAGGACGCCGGCCGCATCGCGGGCCTGGACGTCAAGCGCATCATCAACGAGCCGACCGCCGCCGCGCTGGCGTTCGGCATGGACAAGAACGAGAAGGGCGACCGCAAGATCGCCGTGTATGACCTCGGCGGCGGCACGTTCGACATCTCGATCATCGAGATCGCGGACGTGGACGGCGAGAAGCAGTTCGAAGTGCTGTCGACCAACGGCGACACCTTCCTCGGTGGCGAGGACTTCGACCAGCGCATCATCGACTACATCATCGGCGAGTTCAAGAAAGACCAGGGCGTCGACCTGTCGAAGGACGTGCTGGCGCTGCAACGCCTGAAGGAAGCCGCTGAAAAGGCCAAGATCGAGCTGTCCAGCTCGCAGCAGACCGAGATCAACCTGCCGTACATCACGGCGGATGCCTCGGGCCCGAAGCACTTGAACCTGAAGATCACGCGCGCCAAGCTGGAAGCGCTGGTGGAAGACCTGATCAAGCGCACGATCGACCCGTGCCGCACCGCCATCAAGGATGCGGGCGTCAAGGTGGGCGACATCGACGACGTGATCCTGGTCGGCGGCATGACCCGCATGCCCAAGGTGCAGGAGCAGGTGCGCGAGTTCTTCGGCAAGGAAGCCCGCAAGGACGTGAACCCGGACGAAGCCGTGGCCGTGGGTGCCGCGATCCAGGGCTCGGTGCTGTCGGGCGACCGTACCGACGTGCTGCTGCTGGACGTGACGCCGCTGTCGCTGGGCATCGAGACGCTGGGCGGCGTGATGACCAAGATGATCAGCAAGAACACGACCATCCCGACCAAGCACGCACAGGTCTTCTCGACGGCTGACGACAACCAGCCGGCGGTGACGATCAAGGTGTTCCAGGGCGAGCGCGAGATGGCCAGCGGCAACAAGCTGCTGGGCGAGTTCAACCTGGAAGGCATTCCGCCGTCGCCGCGTGGTACGCCGCAGATCGAGGTCTCGTTCGACATCGACGCCAACGGCATCCTGCACGTGGGCGCCAAGGACAAGGCCACCGGCAAGGAAAACCGCATCACCATCAAGGCGAACTCGGGTCTGTCGGAAGACGAGATCCAGCGCATGGTGAAGGACGCCGAGGCCAACGCCGAGGAAGACAAGCGCGCCCGTGAGCTGGCCGATGCCCGCAACCAGGCCGATGCGCTGATCCACTCGACGCGCAAGGCCGTGGCCGAGCATGGCGACAAGCTGGAAGCCGGCGAGAAGGAAAAGATCGAAGTCGCGGTCAAGGAACTGGAAGACGCCGCACGCGGCGGCGACAAGGCCGAGATCGAAACCAAGATCAACGCGCTGTCCGAAGCGAGCCAGAAGCTGGGCGAGAAGGTCTACGCCGACATGCAGGCCAAGGCCGGTGAAGCCGGCGCCGGCGGTGCGGCCGGTGCCGCAGGCGGCCAGCAACAGCAGTCCCAGGCGCAGCCGCAGGACGATAACGTCGTGGACGCCGAGTTCAAGGAAGTGAACGACAAGAAGTAAGCGGGATCAGCGGGAGTGGCGCAGGTGCATTCAGCGCCACTCCCGCCCCGACGCCGGGCGTTGGTGTTCAGACACAGGGTGAGAAACCATGGTCGAACACCTCGCTCGGCTTTTTTGCTATTTCAGCCATTCGCGCCTGGCCGGTGATTCCTTGCCGGCCAAGCCAATCAGGTAAGAGCCACCATGGCAAAACGTGACTATTACGAAGTGCTCGGGGTAGGCAAGAACGCGAGCGACGACGAGATCAAGAAGGCTTATCGCAAGCTCGCGATGAAGTACCACCCGGACCGCAATCCGGACAGCAAGGAAGCGGAAGATAAGTTCAAGGAGGGCAAGGAAGCCTACGAGATGCTCTCTGACCCCGAGAAGAAGGCGGCCTACGACCAGTATGGCCACGCCGGCGTGGACCCCAACATGGCTGGCGGCTTCGGCGGCGGCCAGGGCTACGGCGGGTTTGCCGAAGCCTTCGGTGACATCTTCGGCGACATCTTCGGCCAGCAGGGCGGCCAGCGGCGCGGCAACGGCCCGCAAGCCTACCGTGGCGCCGATCTGCGCTACAGCATGGAAATCTCGCTGGAGCAGGCCGCGCATGGCCACGAGGCGCAGATCCGCGTGCCGCACTGGGACGACTGCGAACACTGCCACGGCAACGGCGCCGAGCCGGGATCGTCGGTGGAAACCTGCCCGACCTGTAACGGCGTGGGCCAGGTGCGCGTGTCGCAAGGCTTCTTCACGATGCAGCAGACCTGCCCGAAGTGCCACGGCAGCGGCAAGTTCATCCCCAAGCCGTGCGTGAAGTGCCACGGCCAGGGCAAGCTGAAGTCGCAGAAAACGCTGGAAGTGAAGATTCCGGCCGGCATCGACGAAGGCATGCGCATCCGCTCGTCGGGCAATGGCGAGCCGGGTATCAACGGCGGCCCCCCGGGCGACCTGTATGTAGAAGTGCATATCAAGGCGCACGAGGTCTTCGAGCGTGATGGCGATGACCTGCACTGCCAGATGCCGATCTCCTTCGCCACGGCAGCGCTGGGCGGCGAGCTGGAAGTGCCGACGCTGGGCGGCCGCGCCAGCTTCCCGGTGCCCGAGGGCACGCAGGGCGGCAAGACGTTCCGGCTGCGCGGCAAGGGCATCAAGGGTGTGCGCTCGGGCTATCCCGGCGACCTCTACGTCCATGTGAACGTGGAAACGCCGGTCAAGCTGACCGAGGCCCAGAAGGACATGCTGCGCGAGTTCGACCGCTCGGTGCACGAGGGTGGCTCGCGCCACAGCCCGCAGGAGCAGTCCTGGCTGGACAAGGTGAAGAGCTTCTTCAGCTAAATCGCCGGATTGCCCGGCAGGCAGGACGATGAAACCGGCCACGTGACCAGCGTGGCCGGTTTTTTCATGCCCGTCGCGGCGATAATGCGGCATTGATGCACCCTGCCGAGTTTCCGTGGTTCCGCCGTCCCCCGCCCCCTCCAGCGCCAGTTTCGACCCCTTCGTCCTGCTCGACGACGCCGCCGCCGCACCCGGCGTGGCGGCGTCGCGCCTCTATACGGGGTTTGTCCGCGCCGATGTCCTGCCCGCCGGCACCGATCCCGCCACGCTGGACGCGCTGCTGGCCGCCGGCTGGCGCCACGGGCTGCAGGCCACGCTGTTCGCGCCGTACGAGTTCGGCGGGGCGCTCGTCGGGGCGCCGGTCCATTGCGGCGATGCGCTGCCATTCCATGACGGCGCGCTGCACCTGCTCTGGTTCCGGGACATGGCCCGTCTCGATGGCGACGCCGTAGGAGCATGGCTGGCCGCCCGAGCAGAATCCGCCCCGGCCGGCGCGATGGACGTGCGCGCCGAGCCGCCGCACGCCGCCTACGCAGACGCCATCGCACGCATCCATGCCTATATCGAGGCCGGCGATACCTATCAGGTGAATTTCACGCAGCGGCTCCGCTTCTCCGCCTTCGGCGACCCGGTGACGTTCTACGCCGCGCTGCGGGCCGCGCAGCCGGTGCCGTTCGGCGTGCTGGCCTGGCTGCCCGGCGATGGCTGGGTGCTGTCGCTGTCGCCCGAACTGTTCGTCGAGCATGACGGCGCCGGGCATCTGGTGACCCGGCCGATGAAGGGCACCGCGCCGCGCAGCGGGGACGCCGGGCAGGACGCCCGCGCCGCGCGCCGGCTGGCCGCCGACGCCAAGAACCGGGCCGAGAACGTGATGATCGTCGACCTGCTGCGCAACGACCTGGGCCGCATCGCCCAGCCCGGCAGCGTGGCCGTGCCCGACCGCTTCGTGGTGCAGCCGTTCGGCCGCGTGCTCCAGATGACTTCCACGGTGACCGCCACGGCGCGGCCCGGCACCGGCTTTGGCGCGTTGATGGCGGCGCTGTTCCCGTGCGGCTCGATCACCGGCGCGCCCAAGCGGCGGACCATGCAGATCATCGCCGAACTGGAAACCACGCCGCGCGGCCTCTACACGGGCGCCATCGGCTGGCTCGATGCGCCGGCAGACGACCAGCCCTGCGGCGCTATCGGCATGTCCGTGGCGATCCGCACGCTGGTGCTGGGGCCGCAGGGCGACGACGGCCTGCGCCGGGGCGAGATGGGGGTGGGCGGCGGCATCGTCCATGACAGCGTGGCCGCCGACGAATTCGCGGAATGCGGCTGGAAGGCGCGCTTCCTGACCGCGCACGATCCCGGCTTCACGCTGTTCGAGACCATGCACGCGCGCGATGGCGTGGTGCCGCACCGCGAGCGCCATCTGGCGCGGCTGGCGCAATCCACGGCAGTGTTTGGCTTCGCATTCGACCAACCGGCGGCGCGGGCGGCCATACAGGCCGAGGCGGGACGGCTGGGCGACGGCGACTGGCGGCTGCGCATGGCCGTCGACAAGGCCGGCGCGCTGGTCTTCGCGAGCGGTTCGCTGACGCCGCGCGCCGAGCCGGTGGCGCTGCTCGACCTGTCGACCACGCGCCTGCCGGTAGCCGACCCGATGCGCCGCCACAAGTCCAGTGCCCGCGCCGCGTTCGATGCCGGCTGGCAGGCGGCCGAGCGCGAGGGCGGCTTCGACGCGCTGTTCTTCAACACGCGTGACGAGTTGCTCGAAGGCGGGCGCAGTTCGGTGTTCGTGAAGGTGGGCGGGCGCTGGCTGACGCCGCCGTTGTCGGCGGACATCCTGCCGGGCGTGATGCGCGCCGTGGTGCTTGAGGTGGGCGATGCGCTGATCGACGGCCCGATCGAACAGGCCGTGGTCACGCGCGATATGGTGCGGCGCGCCGAGGCCATCGTCATCGCCAACGCGCTGCGCGGGACGATGCGGGCGCGGCTGCGCTAACAGGAAGGTAGGCAAAGCCGCCTACCTGTGCTGCCTACCTGTGCCGCGTGTCGAGCCGGCCGTCTCCCAGCTTCCACCTGACCACCCCGGGCAGGTTGATCAGTTCCCGGTCGTGGCAGACCATCACCACGGAGCGGCCTTCCGCCGCCAGTTCCCCGATCAGCGCAATCACCTGCTCGCGCGCGTGGCCGTCGAGATTGGAGGTGGGTTCGTCGAGCAGCAGCAGTTCCGGCTCCAGCACCTTGGCCCGCGCCAGCGCCACGCGCTGGACTTCGCCGCCGGACAGCTTCTCCGGCGCGGTGTCCTGCACATGGACGATGCCGGCCCAGCCCAGCGCCGCGCCCACGCGCCGCTCGATCTCGTCGTGCGCCACGCCTCGGGCCCGCAGGCCATAGGCGATGTTGTCGCGCACCGAGGTGCGGAACAGGTAGGGGTGCTGGTGCATGTAGGCCACGCGCTGGCGCAGCGCGGGCGGCAGCGGCGTCAGCGGCGCCTCGCGGCGCGTGCCGCCTTCGTCCTCCCACGCCACGGTGGCGCCCGGCGCCGGCTCCAGCCCGGCCACCATCCGCAGCAGGGTGGACTTGCCCGCGCCGTTCACGCCGGTCAGCGCCACGGCGGTGGCGCGCGGGAACACCAGTTCGGGGATGTCGAACAGCTGGCGAGCGCCAACGCGGCGCACCAGGCCCCGCACCGTCAGCAGTGGCGACAAGGCAGGGGTGGTCATCGCCGGAACCCTCCCGCGCCTTGCAGCCAGGCGAGCATGACGTTGACCGCCAGCGCCAGCGCCACCAGCACGATGCCGAGCGCGATGCCCTGCGCGAACTCGCCCTTGCTGGTCTCCAGCGCGATGGCCGTGGTGATGGTGCGCGTGGAGCCTTCGATATTGCCGCCGATCATCAGCGCCGAGCCCACTTCGGCAATCACGCGCCCGAAGCCGGCCACCACGGCCGCCATCAGGCCGAAGCGCAGCTCGCGCAGCACGGTGAAGAAGGTGCGCCAGCGGCCGGCGCCGAGCACCCACGCGGTCTCGCGCAGGCGTGGGTCCGCCGCCTGCATGGCCGCGAGCGAGAACGCCAGCACTACAGGGAAGCCGATCACGGCCTGCCCGAAAACCATGCCGGACGGGGTGAACAGCAGGGAGAAGCTACCCAGCGGCCCCTGCCGCGTGAACAGCAGATAGAGCACCAGGCCGACCAGCACGGTCGGGAACGACAGGAAGGCCTGCGCCAGCACCACCACCACACGCCGGCCCGGAAAGGCATGGTTGGCGATCAGGTAGGCGGCGCCGATGGCCGGCACGGTGGCCAGCGCCAGGCCGAGCACCGCCACCATCAGCGAGGTCCAGACGATGAACCATAGCGCGCCGTCGCCGCTGCCCAGCAGGCGGAAAGCGTCCAGCGTGGCCGTGCCGATCTCCACGTGGGCGCGCTCAGGCGGAGAACGTGTGCTCGACGGCCGGGAAGCTACCGTCCTTTACAGCGGCGACGTAAGCGCGCACGGCAGCCTCGATCGAGGTCTGGCCGTCCATGAAGTTGCGCACGAACTTGGCCTTGCGGCCCGGATAGATATTGAGCATGTCCTGCAGCACCAGCACCTGACCGGAGCAGTCCACGCCAGCGCCGATGCCGATGGTCGGCGTCGTCAGCTGCGCCGTGATTTCGCCGGCCAGCGCGGCCGGCACGGCTTCCATGAGGATCAACTGCGCACCGGCGGCTTGCAGCGCCAGCGCGTCGCGCTTGAGCTGCGCGGCACCGGCGTCGGTCTTGCCCTGCACCTTGAAGCCGCCCAGCGCGTGTACCGACTGCGGGGTCAGGCCGATGTGGGCGCACACCGGAATGCTGCGCTCGACCAGGAATTTCACGGTGGGGGCGAGCCAGTCGCCGCCTTCCAGCTTCACCATCTGCGCGCCTGCGCGCATCAGTGCGGTGGCGCTCTCGAAGGCCTGCGTTGGCGTGCCGTAGGTGCCAAACGGCAGGTCCGATACCAGCAGCGCGGTCTGGTTGCCGCGCGCCGCGCATTCGGTGTGATAGACCATGTGCTGCAGCGTGACGGGCAGCGTGGTCTGCTGGCCCTGCATCACGTTGCCGAGCGAATCGCCGACGAGGATCACTTCCACGCCGCAGTAGTCCAGCAGCGCGGCGAAGCTCGAGTCGTAGGCCGTGAGCATGACAATCTTGTCATTCGCGGCACGCATGGCCTGGAGCTTGGGAATGGTGACGGTCTTGCGGGAGGGGTCGAGGAGGTAACTCATGGCAGTGCCCGTGGGGGTGTATGGCTGCCTGGGCCTGAGGCGGGCAGGGCGGTCAGGGGGCCGCGAGATTCAGGAAGGCCTTGCGGCCCCGCATGTTCTCGATGCGCGACAGTAGTGTACGGAAATCGCCGTCGTTGTCCACCGGATTGAAGCGCGCGGTGTCCACGATCAGGACCGGCGCCTCGTCGTAGCGGTGGAACAGCTCGCCGTAGGCGTCGGTCAGCCGCTGTAGGTAGGTTTCGTCGATGCCGGACTCGCCCGGCAGCCCGCGCCGCGCAATGCGCTCGCGCAGCAGCGACGGCGTGGCCTGGAGCATGATGACCAGGTCCACGCGCTGGGCCGGCACCTGGAGCCGGGCGGCCAGCGCGTCGTAGAGCGCGAGTTCGTCGGCTTCGAGCGTCAGGGCCGCATAGAGGCGGTCACGTGCGTAGAGGAAATTGCCGATCATGCGCTGGCCGGCGAGCAGTGCGGCCTGCCAATGCTGGATCTGGGTGGCACGCTGGTCCAGGCAGTGCAGCTGCATCGGCAGTGCATAGCGCTGGGGCTCGCGGTAGAAGCGTTCGAGGAAGGGGTTCTGGCGGGCGCCGTCAGGCAGTTCGCCGGCCTGGAGCGTGCGGGCCAGGCGCTGCGCCAGCGAGGTCTTGCCGGAGCCGACAGGCCCTTCGACGACGATGCGGCGCAGATGGTCGAGCATGGCTCGTGGGGTGCCGATGGATCAGGCGTGGATCACGCCTGCGTGCCGCCTTCCTGCAGGCGGGAGCATTTGCATGAGGAAAACTTCTCGATGCGCTGGTCGCGCACGCCGGGCAGGAAGTCCGCCGCGCGGCCGCGGCCCGGGATGGCGACCTCGCCATCCAGCTCCACCAGCGGCACCAGCACGAAGGCGCGCTCGGTGATGCGCGGATGCGGCACGGTCAGGGCCTCGGAGTCGATCCGGTCGGTGCCGAACAGCAGCAGGTCGAGGTCCAGCGTGCGCGGCGCGTTGTGAAACGGGCGCTCGCGGCCGAACTGGTCCTCGATGTGGTGGCAGATGCGCAACAGCTGCGGCGCGGTGAAGGACGTCTCCACCTTCACCACGGCGTTGAAGTAGTCGTCGCCGCTGGCGTCGACGGGTGCGGTGCGGTAGAACGAGGACTTGGCCAATACCGTGATGCCGACCTGCTGGGCCAGGCACACGATGGCGTCCTTCAATGCCTGGCGGGCATCGCCGAGATTGGCGCCGATGCCGATAAAGGCAAGTGTCATGTTATTCCTCCGGCTGGGCGCGGCCGGACTCTGATGCGGCCTGACCCCCCTCCGCCGCGTCCGTGTCGCTCCGGGAAGAAACTTTATCCGATTTCCGCGGACCGCGCCGACGACGCTTCTTGCGCACCGGACCCTCGCCCTCGACCCCGGCGAAACCTTCGCCTTCGTCGGCACCGTGGGCACCGTGGCCGCCCGAGGCGCCCGAGCCACCCTTGCCGCGCTTCGGGCGGGAGGCCTCAATCATGTCTTCGCGCGTATCGGGCGGTGCGTTCTGGAAGTCGGTCCACCATTGGCCGACTTCGGCCGGCTGTTCGCCCGATTCGCAGCGCAGTTGCAGGAAGTCATAGCCGGCGCGGAAGCGCGGCGATTCCAGCAGGCGGAACGGCATGCGGCCGACGCGCTTCTCGAAGCGCGGCTGCATGCCCCAGATGTCGCGCATGTCGGTGACAAAGCGGCGCTGGATCGCCAGCTGGCCGGTCTGCTTCTCCAGCACCATGTCCATGGCCGTGTTGAGCGCGGCAATCGCGTGCTCACCCTCGTCGCGCAGCTTGTTCCAGCGCTGCAGCACGTGGTGCCACAGCAGCGCGGCGAACAGGAAACCGGGCGAAACCGGCTTGCCGGCCTGCACGCGGCGGTCGGTGTTGTCGAGCGCCAACTGCACGAAGCGCTGGCCCATCGGCTGCTCCAGCGCCACGTCCAGCAGCGGCAGCAGGCCCTTGTGCAGGCCGGCCTTGCGCAGCTCCTGCAGCGAGGCCCAGGCGTGCCCGGACATCAGCAGCTTCAGCATTTCGTCGAACAGGCGCGCGCTCGGCACGTTGTGGATCAGCGGGGCCAGTTCGGCGATCGGCTCGCGCGTTGCCTCGTCGATCGAAAAACCGGTCTTGGCCGCGAAGCGCACCGCGCGCAGCATGCGCACCGGGTCTTCGCGGTAGCGCGTGACCGGGTCGCCGATCATCCGCAGCGTGCGTGCGCGGATGTCTTCCATGCCGTGATGGTAGTCATGCACGGTCTGGGCGGCCGGGTCGTAGTACATCGCGTTGATCGTGAAGTCGCGGCGCTCGGCGTCCTCGGCCTGGGAGCCCCAGACGTTGTCGCGCAGCACGCGGCCGCTGGCGTCGATCGCGTGCGTCTTGCTGTCCAGCTCGGCGCGCTTCAGGCGGCGGCCTTCGGGCAGCGTCTCGCTGGCAATCGCGTCCACCAGCGCGCGGAAGGTCGAGACCTCGATGATCTCCTGCTCGCGGCCGCCGTAGAACGTCACGTGCACGATCTGGAAGCGCCGGCCGATGATGCGCGAGCGGCGGAACAGCGCCTGCACTTCCTCGGGCGTGGCGTTGGTGGCCACGTCGAAGTCCTTCGGCTTGATGCCGAGCAGCAGGTCGCGCACGGCGCCGCCGACGATGAAGGCCTGGAAACCGGCCTGCTGGAGCGTGGCGGTGACCTTGACGGCATTGCGCGAGAGCAGCGTGGGATCGATGCGGTGCTCGTCCACGTTGACGATGCGCTGCGTATGGGCGCGCCCGGTGCGGCGCAGCTTGGGGCCAGGCTTGCCGAGCAGCCGGTTGATGAGTTTCTTGATCACGTCAGAACAGGTCCATGATGCGCCAGCCGGCCGCGGCCGCATGGTTGCGCAGGCGGTCGTCGGGATTGGCGGCGATCGGCTCGCTGACCTTTTCCAGCAGCGGCAGGTCGTTGGCGGAATCGCTGTAGAACGTCGTGGTGCCGAAGTCTTCCCACTGGGTGCCGAGGCCCTTGAGCCACTGCTCCACGCGGGCGATCTTGCCCTCGCGGAAGCTCGGCACGCCGAAGACCTCGCCCGTGAACGCGCCATCCGGCTTGCCGTCGGACGTGGCCGGCTCGGTCGCGATCAGATGCTTGATGCCGAAGGCCTGGGCGATCGGGGCGGTAACGAAGCTGTTGGTGGCGGTCACCACGGCGCACAGGTCGCCCGCCTCCAGGTGCTTGTAGACCAGCGCCTTGGCCTGCGGGGTGATGACGGGGTCGATCACCTCGCGCATGAAGCGCTGGCGCCAGGCGTCCAGCCGGTCGCGCGGATTGGCGGCCAGCGGGGCCAGCGCAAAGCGCAGGAACGCCTGGATGTCCAGGGTGCCCGCCTTGTATTGCCCATAGAACTCGTCGTTCTTGCGACGATAGGATTCCTCGTCGACAACGCCCATGCGGACCAGGAAGCGGCCCCATTCGTGGTCGCTGTCGGTGGGGATCAGGGTGTGGTCGAGGTCAAACAGTGCCAGATTCATGGGCGGCGATTTTACATTAAGGTACGCATGGCGGTCGGCGCGCCGTGGCGCGCCAGGACCAATTTGGAGCGGATTTCGTGCCAGCTTCGGCGCGGATTCGCGTTATTCGCGGAATTCCGCAAACATCTCGCGCAGCAGCGGCAGGGTGACCGCGCGCTTGCGCTCGAGCGAATAGGTGTCCAGCGCGTCCAGCAGGGCCATCAGGCTGGGCATGTCGCGGTAATGCCGCGTCACCAGCCAGTGGGGGATTTCCGGCGACAACTGCAACCCACGCTCGCGCGCGGCCTGCAGCAGGGCGGCCATCTTGTCGTCATCGGACAGCGACGCCACCTGGTAGACCAGCCCCCAGCCAAGCCGGGTGCGCAGGTCTTCACGTACCGGCATGGCACGCGGCGCCAGGCCGCCCGCCACCACCAGCGCGGTGCGCACGTGGGCGCGCACCTCGTTATACAGCGAAAACACGGCGATCTGTCGCGCTTCGTCGAGCAATTCCACATCATCGACGGTGTAGAGCCGGCAGGACGGATCGAAATTGAAGTCGGCCAGCGCGTGGTGCGGGCTCAGGTAGCGGCAGTTCAGGCCGGTATGGAGCGCCGCGTCGCACACCGCGTGCAGCAGGTGGGTGCGCCCCGAGCCGACCTCGCCCCACAGGTAGATCAGCCGGTCGTTGGCGTGTTCCTGGGCGATAGCGGCCGGCAGCTCGCGCAGGCGCTGCACCGGCTCGCGGTTCGAAGCCACGAAAAAGTTCTCGAACGTGGACGGCGGGGGGCTGCCGAGCTCGAGCGAAAGCTGCTTATGACGCGAAGACATGACGTTTTCGTAACTTCCTACCTCGGTTCCATCAGTTTCTGTGGGCTTCGATCAGTTGCGGTACAGCTCGCTAGCCATATAAACGCGCCGGACCTGCCGCGCGCCGACCAGCAGCACCGCGCAGGTCGGCAGGGCCAGCAGCACGCCGAAGAAGCCAAACAACTGGCCAAAGGCCAGCAGCGCGAAGATCACCACCAGCGGGTGCAGCCCGATGCGCTCGCCCACCAGCCGCGGCGTCAGGTAGAAGCTTTCCACGAACTGCCCGATGCCGTATACCACGGCCACGGCGCCCAGCCCGTACCAATTGCCGAATTGCAGCAGCGCCGCCACGATCGCCAGCGCCAGCCCCAGCCCGAAACCAATGTACGGGATGAACACGGCCAACCCGGTGAACACGCCCACCGGCACGCCCACCTCGAAGCCGGCGATGGTCAGCCCGATCGAATAAAGTGCAGCAAGAATCACCATAACAAGGATCTGCCCGCGCAGGTACTGGGAAAGTAGCGCATCGGTCTCATTCGACAACTCGCGCACCTTCGGCACCCAGCGGCGCGGCACCAGCCGCTCGATCCGCCGCATGACCATATGCCAGTCCATCATCAGGTAATACATGACGATGGGGATGATGAACAGCATGCCGGCCACGCTGATCAGGGCCGAGCCGGACACCTTCGCATAATTCAGCAGCACCTGGAACAGGTCTTCCGGGCTGGCCGCGAAGCGGTCCTGGAGCATATTGCGCAGGCCGGGGAAGTCAAAGCGCACGCGCACCCCCAGTTCTGCCAGGCGGGGCGCCACCACATTGTTGAGCTTTTGCAACAACATCGGCACCTGCTCCCGGATCTGCGGGATCTCGCGCTGGAGCACGGCAATCAGCAACAGCACCAGCAGCACCACGATAATCGTCAGCAGGCCGATCATCAGCGTCACGCCGATGAAGCGCGGCACGCGGCGGCGCTGGAGCCAGTCCACGCCCGGCGTGAGAATGTACGCAAAAATGAACGCGAACAGGAAGGGCGTGAGCACCGGCGCCAGCGCCACGATGGCGGCGAACAGGCCGGCAGCCACGACCACCCAGATCAGGATACGTTTGGAGTCTGGCGAGAGCAGGGGAGCGTTCATCGAAAGGGTCCGGAAACCGCCGGGCGGGGCACTTTGGCCGGTCTGGTGACCGGGTGTCGCCGCGAAACTGGTAGCCGGGAGCCTGTATCCGTTAAAATCGCGATTCTAACGGACTCGCGCCCGCCCTCCGTGGCGCCGGGCGCCGTAATCCACACTTTACCTCGTCAAAGACAAGCAGGATCTCATGAGCGCATCCCAGAACGCCGGCCAGGCAGGCCTTTCCTACCGCGATGCCGGTGTTGACATCGACGCCGGCGACGCGCTGGTAGACCGCATCAAGCCGTTCGCCAAGCGCACCATGCGTGAAGGTGTGATGGCCGGTATCGGCGGATTCGGCGCGCTGTTCGAACTCTCGAAGAAGTTCCAGGAGCCGGTGCTGGTATCCGGCACGGACGGCGTGGGCACCAAGCTCAAGCTGGCATTCCAGCTGAACCGCCACGACACCGTGGGCCAGGATCTGGTGGCGATGAGCGTCAACGACATCCTGGTGCAAGGCGCCGAGCCGCTGTTCTTCCTCGACTACTTCGCCTGCGGCAAGCTGGACGTGGACACGGCTGCCACCGTGATCCAGGGTATCGCCCACGGCTGCGAACTGGCCGGCTGCGCGCTGATCGGCGGCGAGACCGCCGAGATGCCGAGCATGTACCCGGACGGCGAGTACGACCTGGCCGGCTTCGCGGTGGGCGCCGTGGAAAAGCGCAAGATCATCGACGGCAGCACGATTATCCCGGGCGACGTGGTGCTGGGCCTGGCCTCGTCGGGCGCGCATTCGAACGGTTACTCGCTGGTGCGCAAGATCATCGACGTGGCGAAGCCGGACCTGAACGCCGACTTCCACGGCCAGCGCCTGCAGGACGCCATCATGGCGCCGACGCGCATCTACGTGAAGCCGCTGCTCTCGCTGATCGAGACGCTGCCGGTCAAGGGCATGGCCCACATCACCGGCGGCGGCCTGACCGAGAACGTGCCGCGCGTGCTGGCCGACAACGTCACCGCCGTGATCCAGAAGGATGCCTGGACCCTGCCGCCGCTGTTCCAGTGGCTCCAGGAGCAGGGCCGCGTGGCCGACGCGGAAATGCACCGCGTGTTCAACTGCGGCATCGGCATGGTCGTGATCGTGGCGAAGGAAGATGCCGAACGCGCCATCCGTCACCTCCAGGCAGCTGGCGAAGCCGTGTGGCAGATCGGCGAAATCCGCGAGCGCGAGGAAGGCCAGGCCCAGACCGTGGTGGTCTGAGCGGGGTCCGATTGCCTCGCAGGATGGCAAAACGCCCGATGGCAACTGAACTGACCCCCAGAAGTTGGACGGTTGATGGCTAGGCCGGAAAGGGCTGAGTCCTGTATTGCACGGGACTCAGCCCTTTTAGTTTGAGCTTGATGCGGTCATGATTGTAGTAGTGAATGTATTGGCGCAGTCCATCCTGCAGTTGC
>NZ_JBFRHD010000030.1:0-71128 GCF_052115685.1 Cupriavidus sp. 2KB_3 | reverse complement strand
GCAACTGCAGGATGGACTGCGCCAATACATTCACTACTACAATCATGACCGCATCAAGCTCAAACTAAAAGGGCTGAGTCCCGTGCAATACAGGACTCAGCCCTTTCCGGCCTAGCCATCAACCGTCCAACTTCTGGGGGTCAGTTCATGACGCGTGGCTTTTTTCGTAAGACTACGAGGTGCGTACTCAGTACGGCGTGGCCATGTCGTTGGCCACGCGCGCCCGGTCGCCCACGCGCAGGTTGCCGATATTGCTCTGCGTCACGGTGGCCATCCGGCCATCGTCCAGCCGCACGTTCACGCGATACACGGTCTGCGTATTGCTGCCCGCGCGTTTCTCGATCTGGTTGCCAGCCACCGCGCCCGCCACGGCACCGCCGATGGTCGCCACGGTCTGGCCGCGCCCGCCACCGATCTGGTGACCGAGCAGGCCGCCCGCCGCGCCGCCAATCACGGTGCCGAGCAGGCCCGAGCTGCCTTGCGTGGAGTTGATCGGCTCGATCGACTCCACGCGGCCGGTGAACACCGACCCGGCCGGGGCCTGGTAGGAGGCCTGGTTCGGGTCCTGGTAGCCCGTGTTAGGGGGTGCGTTGTTGTAGTTGCCATAGCCGTTGTAGCCCGGCTGCGCGCATCCTGCCAGGGTGGCCGCACAGGCCAGCGCGCCAAGGGCCAGCCACGATTTGTTGCGATGTTGCTGCATGGATAAGTCCTCCTCTATCGCTTGTTTGAGATGCCAACGCGCGGTGGGCAGGCGCCGCGCGTCCTGCCAATATGAGGCGATGCGGCCCACAAGGTTCCGCTGTGTCCGACAAACACCGACAACGCAGGCAAGGCGATTGACGAGGGCATCACACTACGGGCCGCCGCCACCTTGTATAATGCGGCCCTCCAAGGAAGCGTGGCCGAGTGGTTTAAGGCAGCAGTCTTGAAAACTGCCGATGGGGTGACCCATCCGTGAGTTCGAATCTCACCGCTTCCGCCAGACAATAAAAAGCCCCGCCATTCAGGCGGGGCGAAGCACTGCTGTGGAGCATTGACCCCCACGGTAATTCGGTCCTGGCGCTTACTCCAGCGTGATCTTGCCCTGCTCGATCACGGTCTTCCAGCGCTTCAGTTCCTCGTTCTCGAACTGGACGAACTGCTCCGGCGTGTTGGCGACGATCTCGAAGCCCTGCTCGCCCAGCTTCTTCTGCATCCCCGGCTCCTTCAGCGCGCTCACCAGCGCGCCGTGCAGGCGCGACTTCACGTCCGCCGGCAGGCCCTTCGGGGCGGCCACGGCCTGCCACGAATAGACTTCCACATCCTTGACGCCGGCCTCGGCCATCGTCGGCACGTCCGGCAGCAGGGCCGAGCGCTTGTCCGACGTAATCGCCAGCGCGCGCAGCTTGCCCGTGCGGATGTGCTGGATGACCGCGTTGAGGTTCTGGAACGAGACATCGACCTGGCCCGCGAGCAGGTCCGAAATGGCCGGCGCGCCGCCCTTGTACGGCACGTGCAGGCCGTCAGTGCCGCTCTTCTGCCAGAACAGCGCGGCGGTCAGGTGGTCGGACGACCCCGCGCCCGAGGTGGCGAAGCTCACCTTGCCCGGGTTCTTCTTCATATGGGCAACCAGCTCCGCCAGGTTCTTGGCCGGGAAGTTCGGGTTGGCCACCAGCACGTTCGGCGCGCGTACGGCCACGGTCAGCAGGTCGAAGTCCTTGGCCGGGTCATAGGCCAGGTTCTTCTGGAGGAACGGGTTGACCGCGTACACGCCAATCGAGGCCACCAGCAGCGTGTAGCCATCGGCCGGGGCACGCTTGACGAAGGTGGCTCCAATCGCGCCCGTCGCACCGGGGCGGTTGTCGATCACGAACGGCTGGCCCAGCTTGTCGTTGAGGGGCTGCGCCAGCACGCGGGCGATGGTGTCCGACGACCCGCCAGCCGGGAACGGCACCACCATTGTCACCGCCTTCTGCGGCCAGGCCGTGCCGGCCGCCACGGCCACACTGCTGACCGTGGCGCCCACGGCCAGGGCGACGAATACACCGGCAATCCGGCGGAACAGCGTCTTCTGTTTCAGCATTGTCTTGTCTCCTGTCTGACTGTCTTATCTTTAATGCCTTGATCCGTGACCGGAACGCGTTACCGCACCATGCACGGCGCCTTGTTGTTGAACTTCCACCCCGGGATCAGGAACTGCATGGCGATGGCGTCATCGCGCGCGCCCAGACCCTTCTCCTGATAGAGACGGTTGGCACGTGCCAGCGCGTCCATGTCGAGTTCCACGCCCAGCCCCGGCGTCTTGGGCACCTGCACCAGACCGCCCTCGATCTTCAGCGGGCTGCGCGTCAGGTGTTCGCCGTCCTGCCAGATCCAGTGCGTGTCGATGGCGGTGACGCGGCCCGGCGCGGCGGCGGCCACGTGGGTGAACATCGCCAGCGAGATGTCGAAGTGGTTGTTCGAGTGCGAACCCCAGGTGAGGCCCCACTCCGCGCACATCTGCGCCACGCGCACGGAACCCTGCATGGTCCAGAAGTGTGGGTCGGCCAGCGGAATGTCCACCGAGTGCAGGCGCACCGCGTGGCCCATCTGGCGCCAGTCCGTGGCGATCATGTTGGTGGCAGTCGGCAGGCCGGTGGCGGTGCGGAACTCGGCCATGATCTCGCGGCCCGAGTAGCCGTCCTCGGCACCGCAGGGGTCTTCGGCGTAGGCCAGGATGCCGTGCTTGTCGCGGCACAGGCGGATCGCGTCGGCCAGCAGCCAGCCGCCGTTGGGGTCCAGCGTCACGCGCGCCTTGGGGAAGCGCTCGTGCAGCGCGATGATGGCTTCCATCTCCTCGTCGCCGCGCAGCACGCCGCCCTTGAGCTTGAAGTCGTTGAAGCCGTAGCGCTCGTATGCGGCCTCGGCCAGGCGCACCACGCCCTTGGCGTCCATCGCCACTTCATTGCGCACGCGGAACCATTCGTTGTCGGCGTTCGGCTCGGTACGGTAGTCCAGCGTGGTCTTCTGGCGGTCGCCCACGTAGAAGAGGTAGCCGAGCATCTCCACGGCGTCGCGTTGCTGGCCTTCGCCGAGCAGCGCGGCCACGGGCACCTGCAGGTGCTTGCCGAGCAGGTCGAGCATTGCCGCCTCGATCGCCGTCACGGCATGGATCATGATGCGCAGGTCGAAGGTTTGCAGGCCGCGGCCACCGGCGTCGCGGTTCGCGAACGTCGCACGCACCTTGTTCAGCACAGCCTGGTACTGGCCGATCGGCTGACCCACCACCAGCGGACGCGCATCCTCCAGCGTCTGGCGGATGCCCTCCCCGCCCGGCACCTCGCCCACGCCGGTATTGCCGGCGCTGTCCTTGAGGATCACGATATTGCGGGTGAAGTACGGGCCGTGGGCGCCGGACAGGTTCATCAGCATGCTGTCGTGGCCCGCCACGGGCACGACGGTCAGCGCGGTGACGACGGGCGTGGCAACGCCGGCATGTTGGGATGCGGTCATGTGGATCTGTCTCCGAAATCGCGTTTCAGGGTGATGCCGGGTTCGCGCTCCAAGACGAGACTGCGCCCTGCTTGTGATGTTTGGCCGCCATACGCGACAGATCGATACCAATTATTGCAAGGGGTCTCGCAAACCTGTGCGTTATCTGTCATCGTATGACTTACGACGCAGTATAATGAGCGCATCTTGCGCCGGTCAATACCTCAGTTTCCCCTACCCATGTCCAATGTCCCGATGACTTCGCCCGCCCCCCTGCGCCGCCGCGGCCGTACGCTTGCCGAGGAAGTCGTGGGTAACCTGACCGACAGCATCCAGCAGGGCCAGATCAAGCCCGGCGACAAGCTGCCCACCGAATCCGAGATCATGGCCACGCTTGGCGTGAGCCGCACGGTGGTGCGCGAGGCACTTTCGCGCCTCCAGGCCAGCGGCCTGGTTGAGACCCGCCACGGCATCGGCACCTTCGTGCTGGCCCGCCCGGTCGAGACCCATTCGCCGTTCCGCATCGACCCCTCGGCCATGGTCACGGCCATGGACGTACTGGCGATGCTGGAATTCCGCGTCAGCCTGGAGGCCGAGGCCGCGAGCCTGGCCGCCACGCGGCGCAGCGACGAGCAGCTCACGGCCATCCGCCGCGCGCTCGACGACATGAAACGCAAGGCTTCCGAAGGCAGCGACGCCGTGGGCTCGGACTTCGAATTCCACCTGTCCATCGCGCGCGCCACCGGCAACCGCTATTTCACGGACATCATGGGCCACCTCGGCACGATGGTGATTCCGCGCAGCCGCCTGCAGGTCAGCACGCCCGAGCGCGAGCAGTACCTGGAGCGCGTCAACTTCGAGCACGAGAGCATCTACGATGCGATCGAGCGCCGCGACCCCGAGGCCGCCAAGGCCGCCATGCGCATGCACCTGACCAACAGCCGCGAGCGCCTGCGCAAGGCTTCCGCCATGGCCGGCTCCACCGGTTCTCCCGCCTGACGCCATGCGCGCGGCCCCGCTGGCAGTTGGGGGCGGCGCGGTTGCGGGCGACTTTCCGATGTCATATGATGTCTTATGACATGTTTCTGATACGACGCAGGATCGATACACCATGACTCTTACCGGCGAGATGCTGATCGGCGCAACTGCCATACGCGGCACCGAAGACACTTTCCAGGCGATTAACCCGGCCACGGGCGAGACGCTGGCCCCGACGTTCCACGGTGGCAATGCCGCCGATGTGGACCGCGCCTGCCAACTGGCCGAGGCGGCCTTTGATACCTATCGTGCGACCACGCCCGAGCAGCGTGCGCGCTTCCTCGAATCGATCGCCGAAGGCATCGAGGCACTGGGCGATGAACTGGTCCAGCGCGCGCACGCCGAAACGGCACTGCCCCTCGCCCGCCTGCAGGGCGAGCGCGGCCGTACCGCCGGCCAGCTGCGCCTGTTTGCGCGCGTGGTGCGTGATGGCCGCTGGCAAGACGCCACGCTCGACAGCGCCCTGCCCGAGCGCACCCCGCCGCGCCCCGACCTGCGCATGCAGAACATTCCCGTGGGTCCGGTGGCGGTGTTCGGCGCCAGCAACTTCCCGCTCGCATTCTCGGTGGCCGGCGGCGATACCGCCTCCGCGCTGGCCGCAGGCTGCCCGGTGGTCGTGAAGGCCCACCCGGCGCATCCGGGCACCTCGGAGCTGGTCGGACGTGTGATTCAAAAGGCAGTTGCCGACAATGGCCTGCCGGAAGGCGTGTTCTCGCTCGTGATGGGCGCCGGCATCGCCATCGGTACGGCGCTGGTTGCCCATCCGGTGATCCAGGCCGTGGGCTTCACCGGCTCGCGCACGGGCGGCATGGCGCTGGTCAAGGTCGCCAACGAGCGTCCGCAGCCGATTCCGGTCTACGCCGAGATGAGCAGCATCAACCCGGTCTACCTGCTGCCCGAGGCGCTGGCCGCGCGCGGCGAAGCCATTGCGCGTGACCTGGTGGAATCGCTGGTGATGGGCGTGGGCCAGTTCTGCACGAATCCCGGCCTGCTGCTGGCCATCGAAGGCCCGGCGCTGGACGCCTTCCGCGCCGCCGCCGTGGCAGCGGTGTCGGCCAAGGCCGCCGGCACGATGCTGACGCCGGGCATCCATCAGGCATTCGAGCGTGGCGTAGCCCAGCTGTCCGCCGTGGAAGGCCTGACCCGCCCGGGTTGCGGCCTGGCAGGCACGGGTCCGAACCAGGCACGTCCGGCATTCTTCGAGACGACCGCCGAGCGCTTTATCGCCGATCACCGCATGCATGCCGAAGTATTCGGCCCGTCGACGGTGCTCGTCACCTGCCGCGACGTGGACACACTGCTGGCCGTCACCCGCATCCTGGAAGGCCAGCTGACGGCCACGGTGCAGGCTGACGCCGGCGACCAGGCCGTGGCCGCGCGCCTGCTGCCGGCGCTGGAACGCAAGGTGGGCCGCGTGCTGTTCAACGGTTACCCGACTGGCGTGGAAGTGTCGTTCGCGATGGTGCACGGCGGCCCGTTCCCGGCCACCTCGGACACCCGCACGACCTCGGTGGGCGCTTCGGCGATCGACCGCTTCCTGCGTCCGGTGTGCTACCAGAACGTGCCGGCCGCCCTGCTGCCGGCAGCCGTGCAGGATGGCAACCCGCTGAACCTGTGGCGCCTGAAGGACGGCGAACTCGGCCGGGCATGAGCCTCATCCCAGTCCTGATGAACGAAAAAACGGCCGCGCAAGCGGCCGTTTTTCATGGCGGAGGGCGTTCCAGCCGCGGTCAGGCGGCAACCCGCACCGGCGCCGAACTCGGCGTGGTGACCGGCGACGATACCGGCGGCGGAATCACCGGCGCGTTGCCGCGCGAGCGCCCCGAACTCAGGTAGTCGGCAATCGACTCCTGCGTGACTTCGCCGAGGTAGACCCCCTCGCCATCCACCACGGGCAGCCAGCTCGTGTTGTGCTGGTACATCCGCGACAGCACGATGCGCAGGTGCTCGTCGAACGCGGCGCTGACCGCGAACGGGCGCAGCACGTCGGCGCAGCTGCCGCCCTTGGCCAGCGCGTTGCGCACGTCGCGGCGCGTGACGTAGCCCAGCGCGCGTTGTGCATCATCGATCACCGGCAGGTGGCGCACGTCGGCTTCGTCCATCACGCCGAACGCCTCCGCCAGCGACATGTCCGGACGGCAGCTCGGCGGCATCGTCGCCGCATCGCCCGCGCGCACCAGCAGCAGGCGCTTGAGCGTGTTGTCATGGCCGATGAAGGCCTGCACGAAGTCGTCCGCCGGGTGGGCCAGCAGCGCGTCCGGATGGTCGAACTGCACCAGTTGCCCGCGCCGGAACACGGCCACCTTGTCGCCCAGCTTGATGGCCTCGTCGATGTCGTGCGACACCATGATCACGGTCTTGCCCAGCTGCCGCTGCATCTGGAAGAACTCGTTCTGGATGCTCTCCCGGTTGATCGGGTCCACCGCGCCGAACGGCTCGTCCATCAGCAGCACGGGGGCGTCCGCCGCCAGCGCGCGGATCACGCCGATGCGCTGCTGCTGGCCGCCCGACAGCTCGCGCGGGTAGCGGCCCAGCATCTTGTCCGGGTCGAGCTGCACCATCGACATCAGCTCCCGGGCGCGCTCGCGGCAGCGGCGCTTGTCCCAGCCGAGCAGGCGCGGCACGACCATGATGTTTTCCTCGATCGTCATGTTCGGGAACAGGCCGATCTGCTGGATCACATAGCCGATCTTGCGGCGCAGCGTCACGCCGTCGATGCCGGCGGTGTCCTCGCCCTCGATGCGGACCGTGCCCGAGGTGGGCTCGATCAGCCGGTTGATCATCTTGAGCGTGGTGGTCTTGCCGCAGCCCGAGGGGCCCAGGAAGACGCAGATCTCGCCCTTGGGCACCGTCATCGAGACGGCGTCCACGGCGCGCACTTCCGTGCCGTCCTTCTGGTGGAAAGACTTGGTGAGTTGGTCGAGTTCGATCATGGTTGGCGGATTCCTTTCGGCGTGAGCGCGCGCTGCAGGGCTTGCAGGCCGGCGTCCGCCGCGATGGCGAGCACGCTGACGAGGACCGCGCCCACCGCCAGCTTGCTCATGTTGCTCTGGCTGATCGCTTGCAGGATCAGTACCCCAAGGCCACCGGCGCCAATGATGGCGGCAATGGTGGCCACGCCGATGTTCATCACCACGGCCGTGCGCACGCCGCCCAGGATCACCGGCACGGCCAGCGGCAGGTCCACCAGCCGCAGGCGCTGCCAGGTGGTCATGCCGATGCCGCGCCCGGCTTCCTGGATGCCGGGGTCGACATTGGCCAGCGCCGTGTACGTGTTGCGCATGATCGGCAGCAGCGAGTACAGGAACACGGCGGTCACCGCCGGCACGTAGCCAAGCGCGTGGCCGAAGCGCGCGAAGATCGGGATCATCAGCCCGAACAGCGCGATGGACGGCAGCGTCAGCACCACCGTGGCCAGCGCCAGCAGCGGCGTGGCCAGGAAGCGGTGGCGCGTGATCAGGATGCCGAGCGGCACCCCGATCAGGATGGCCAGCCCCACGGCGGAGCCCACCAGCGCCAGATGCTCGCCGGTCAGCCGCAGCAGTGTCGGCCAGCTATGCGCGAGATAAGTCAGCAAATCCATGGGCGGCTCCTCAAATCAGTCCGTGGCTGCGCAGGAAGTCTCCCGCCACCTTGTCCACCGGCTGCTGGCCGATATCGACCTGATAGTTCATGTCGGTCATCGCCGCGTTGTCGAGCTGGGCGGACAGGGCGTTGAGCAGGCCGGCCAACTCCGGCCGCTTGTCGAGCACGGCCTTGCGGACGACCGGCACGGCGTTGTACGGCGGGAAGAAGTGCAGGTCGTCCTCCAGCAGCACGAGGTCGAAGCCCTTCACGCGGCCATCGGTGGTGTAGACCAGGCCCAGATCCACCTGATTGTTCTTGAGCGCGGTGTAGACCAGGCCGGGATCGAGCTGAATCACGTCCTTGCGGCCCGGCGGCAGCTGGTAGGCGGCTTTGAGCGGCTCCAGGCCGTCCGGGCGCGCTGCGAACTCCATATCCACGGCGAACGGGCGGGCCTTGTCATCGGCAGCCTTCTCGCGCAGCTTGGCGGCATAGGCCGACAGCGTGGTCAAGCCCGGCTCGGCGCGCTCCTTCGGCATGGCCAGCGCGTAGGTGTTGTTGACCCGGGAGGCGTCCAGCCAGATCAGCCCCTTGGCGGCGTCCAGCTGCTTCACGCGGGCGTAGCTCTGCTCGGCGTCAAGCTTTTCCTCGACCTTGTTGAAGACGATCAACGCAGTGCCGGTGTAGTCCCACACCACGTCCAGCTGGCCGGATTCCATGGCCTGGCGCATCAGCGTGCTGCCCAGACCCGAGGTGACTTCCGTGTTGATGCCCTTGGCGCGCAGGTACTGCGTGGTCATCGACGACAGGATCAGCTGCTCGGTGAAGTTCTTGCCGCCCACCCGCACGGGCTCGCCGGCCGGCTGTTGCGCGCGGGCCGGGGCAGTGCCCAGCAGCACGGCGGCAGCCGCCACGCCCACCACGGCGAACAGCCAGTACAGCCGGCGTTCCCAGTTTCGTTGCATTCCCATGTGATTCGACTCCTCAGTACGCCAGCCCACGGCGGCGCAGATAGATATGGCCGGCGGCGGCGAACAGCGCGTCCAGCAGCAGCGCGAGCAGCGCGGTAGCCGCGGCGCCCAGCAGCAGCAGCGGCTGGTTGTTCAGGTAGATGCCCGGGAAGATCAGCTCGCCAAGGCTGTTGGCGCCAATCAGGAACGAGAGCGGCACGGTGCCCACGTTGATCACCAGGCTGATGCGCACCCCGGCCAGGATCACGGGCAGCGCGTTGGGCAGTTCCACGCGCACCAGGCGCTGGCACGGCGTCATGCCGATACCGCGCGCGGCCTCGCGCAGGGCCGGCGAGACGTTGCGCAGCCCTTCGTACGTATTGCGCACGATGGGCAGCAGCGACGCCAGCCACAGCGCCAGCACCGCCGGGCGCTCGCCAATGCCGAGCACCGCCAGCGCAAGCGCCAGCACGGCCAGCGACGGCACGGTATTGCCGATATTGAAGATCTGCATCAGGCGGTCCGCCCAGCGGCGCATGCAGGGCCGGCTCAGGGCGATGCCCGCGGGCACGCCGGTGATGAGCGCCATCGCCATCGAGATGGCGACCAGACGGAGGTGGTCGCCCACGTCGTACAAGAGACGCTCGTGATATCGATGAATCACATCCACACCAATCCACGCGACCAGACCGGCCAGCGCAGCGGCAATGACACCGCTCCAGGCCAGCGCCCGGATGGTTTGCTTCGACATATTCCCCCTTTCCAACGCCAGGGGCGGCATCATGAGATTCATGCGCCACTTCCCGGAAGCGGAAAACAAAAGGGCCGGCGGTAGTTCGGATGGGTGCCCGCCGGGGCCCGGTTCAGATTGCCTTGCCGCCATGACCGGCACGATTGCCGGCGGACGGACTTGTGGCTGCCACGCGAAAGGGGCGGGACAGCCTTGTGAAGGGGATTCGCGGGGTGCAGCGGTGGGTGCGAATCGCCCGGTAGCGGCGCAATCGGATCGCATCGATCCGGCTTGGCCAGTGGCGGCGACTGGTGTCGTTGTGAAAACGCGCTTCGGTGGGCGCCGCCGGTCAATCGGCCGTTGCTGGACAACGGATTGCGGGGATTCCGGCACAGACCGACCCACAGCAATTTCCAGCAACGGATGACAAAGAGAGCGCTATTCTACACAACTTCTGTCAACCTGTCATCTTCGCGTTTTCCGCCGCGGTTTCGGGCGGCTTCTTCTGCGATCTGGCAGCGATCTTCCGACTGCCGATACGCTGGTCAGCCCGTTGCATCCATGCGCCGACTGCATGCTCACTTGCAGCATGAGTGGAACAATCTGTTGCCCGTCGGCCGTCTACCGCTTTGCCACCAAACCCCTACATTTACGGGTATGCAGAGACGGCCGAGGGCCGTCCGCCACAGGAGAACAAACAACATGGAAACCCGCACTCTCGCCACCGTTCCGGCCACCGCCCAGGAGACCGTAGCGCGCTCGCGCTCCGTCGACCGCGTGGTGCGCGGCATTGCCACGTCCGATGGCGCCGGGGTGAAGCTCACCCGCGTGCTGACGCAGAACCTGCAACGCCGGCTGGACCCGTTCCTGATGCTCGATGCCTTCGGCACCGACAACAAGGACGACTACATCGGCGGCTTCCCTGATCACCCGCACCGGGGCTTCGAGACCATCACCTACATGCTGGCTGGCCGCATGCGTCACCGCGACAGCGCCGGCAATGAAGGGCTGCTTGAAGGCGGCGGCGCGCAGTGGATGGTGGCCGGCTCCGGCGTGGTGCACTCGGAACTGCCCGAGCAGGAAGACGGCCGCATGGAAGGCTTCCAGCTCTGGCTGAACCTGCCCGCCGCGGACAAGATGACCACGCCGTGGTACCGCGACATGCCGGCTACGTCGATCCCGACCGTGGCGCTGCCTTCGGGCGGCACCGTGCGCGTGCTGGCTGGCGCCACCCACGGCGTGGCCGGGGCCATGACGCGCCCGGTCACCGCGCCGATCTACCTCGACGTGAACCTGCCCGCCGGGCAGACCTTCACGCAGGCCCTGCCCGCCGGCCATAACGCCTTTATCTATGTGCATCAGGGCGAAGTGCGGATTGGCGACGCGGTGGTGGAAGCGCAGCGCATGGGCGTGCTCGACAACAACGGCCAGGCCGATGGCGTGGTCGTGACCGCCTCGGGCGACGCGCAGTTCCTGGTGATTGCCGGCCAGCCGCTGAACGAGCCGATTGCGCAGTACGGCCCGTTCGTGATGAACACGCAGGAACAGATCTACCAGACGCTGGCCGACTTCCGCGAAGGCCGCTTTGGCGTGGCCGCCAGTGCCTGACCACCCTAACCCACCCACCCTCCCACTCCCCTGCCCCGGCGCCCGCCGGGGCTCTTGCTGACCGCCGCCCTGTCCTCGTGACAGCGCGGCGGTTTTTTCATGCCCGCGTGCTCGGCACGCGACTTGCAACCTGCCTGTAACCGTTGTGGGCCATGGCCTGCGGCCGGAAACGGCCCGCCGAACCCCCGCGCACTTATATAATCCACAGCAAATTCCGGGCATCACGACACCATGATGATGACAACCTGCCGCGCGGCGATGCTGCGCCACGCACAGCCGCTGTCACGTGCCTGATTTCAACGTTGCTGCCACAACAATCCGAGCCGCCTCAGTGACATTACAACTTCCCCCCAGGCTGGCGCTTGCCCACATCACCAAGCGCTATCCCGGCGTGACCGCCAATGACGACGTGAGCCTCTCCGTCGCTCCCGGCGAGATCCACGCCGTTCTTGGCGAGAACGGCGCCGGCAAATCCACCCTCATGAAGATCATCTTCGGCGCGGTCCGCCCGGACGCCGGCGAGGTGCACTTCAACGGGGCGCCGGTCGCCATCGCCAACCCGCACGATGCCCGCAACCTGGGCATCGCCATGGTCTTCCAGCATTTCTCGCTGTTCGACACCCTGACCGTGACCGAGAACATCGCGCTCGGCCTTCCGCCGAAGGAAGTCGGCGGGATGAAACAGCTGGCCGAACGCATCCGAGCCACGGCGGCGCGCTACGGCCTGCCGCTGGAGCCGAACCGCCACGTGCACACGCTGTCCGTGGGCGAGCGCCAGCGCGTGGAGATCGTCCGCGCGCTGCTGGCCCGGCCGCAACTGCTGATCCTGGACGAGCCGACCTCGGTGCTGACCCCGCAGGCCGTGGAGACGCTGTTCGTCACGCTGCGCCAGCTGGCCGAGGAAGGCACCAGCATCCTCTATATCAGTCACAAGCTCGATGAAATCCGGGCGCTGTGCCATCACGCCACCGTGATGCGGATGGGCCGGGTGACCGGCGTCTGCGACCCGCGCGCGGAAAGCGCGGCGTCGCTGTCGCGGCTGATGATCGGCGGCGAGCCGCCGCGCGAGGCCCGCGTGACCACCGAGCGCGGGCCGGTGCGGCTGGCCGTGCGCGACCTCTCGGTGCCGCGCGCGCACGCCTTCGCCACCGAACTGCAACAGATTGCGCTCGATGTGCATGCGGGCGAGATCGTCGGCATCGCCGGGGTGTCCGGCAACGGCCAGCAGGAACTGCTGGCGGCGCTTTCCGGCGAGGACCCGCGCGGCGCGGCGGGCAGCGTGCAGATCGACCACCAGCCGGTGGGCCGGCTCGACGCCGCCGCCCGCCGCCGCGTGGGGCTGGCCTTCGTGCCCGAGGAGCGGCTTGGCCGGGGCGCGGTGCCGGGCATGAGCCTGTCGGCCAACACCCTGCTGTCGCACCAGACGCCGCCCTATGTGCGGGGCGGCATGGTGTCGCCGAAGGCGGCCGAGGGCCTGGCGGCCGGCATCATCAGCCGTTTCCGCGTCAAGGCCAGCGGGCCGGCGGCGCTGGCGCGCAGTCTGTCGGGCGGCAATCTCCAGAAATTCATCGTCGGACGCGAGATCGAAAGTGGCCCGAAAGTGCTGATCGTGGCACAGCCCACCTGGGGCGTGGACGTGGGCGCCGCCGCGCAGATCCACAACGAGATCCTCGCGCTGAAGGCCACCGGCTGCGCCGTGCTGGTCGTGTCCGAGGAACTCGACGAGCTGTTCGGCCTGTGCGACCGGCTCCATGTGATGGCCAAGGGACACCTGTCGCCGTCGATTCCCGTGGAATCGGCCACGCGCGAGCAGGTGGGCCTGTGGATGAGCGGCTTATGGGAGGGCGGGCCGGCCAGCGAACGGCCGCACGCCGCCACGGAGGAGGCTAGCCATGGCTGATCTCCGCTCCCCGCTGACGCTGGCGCCGCGCGGCGCCCCGTCGCGCCCGATGGCCTATGCCTCGCCGGTGTTCGCGCTGGTACTGACGCTGCTGTTCGGCGCGCTGCTGTTCCTGGTGCTCGGCAAGGACCCGGTGGCCGCGCTCAAGGTATTCCTGGTCGATCCGCTGAAAGACAAGCGCGCGATTGGCGAGGTGCTGCTCAAGACCGTGCCGCTGGTGCTCTGCGCGCTGGGGCTGTCGGTCTGCTACCGGGCCAATGTCTGGAACATTGGCGCCGATGGGCAGCTGATCCTCGGCGGCATCTTCGCCGGGGCCGCCGTGCTCTATTTCGACACACCGGGCCACACCATCGCCGGGCCGGCGGTGCTGGTCATCGCCGGGCTGGCCGGCATTATCGGCGGCATGGCCTGGGCGGCCATCACCGCGCTGCTCAAGGACCGCTTCAACGCCAACGAGATTTTGGTCTCGCTGATGCTGACCTACATCGCCCAGCAGTTGCTGCTGTGGGTGGTCAACGGGCCGCTGAAGGACCCGGCGGGGATGAACTTCCCGCAGTCGAAGGTGTTCTCGTCCGAGTTCCTGCTGCCGAACCTGCTGTCCGGCTCGCGGCTGCACGTGGGCTTCCTGGTCATGCTGGTGCTGGTGGCGGCGATGACGGTGTTCGTCTTCCGCAGCTTTGCCGGCTTCCGGCTCCAGGTGGGCGGCACCGCCCCACTGGCCGCGCGCTACGCCGGGTTCTCGTCGCGCAAGGCGCTGTGGAGCGCGCTGATGATCTCGGGCGGCACCGCCGGGCTGGCGGGCGCGTTCGAGGTGACGGGGCCGATCGGCCAGCTGCTGCCCTCGATCTCGCCCGGCTACGGCTTCACGGCCATCATCGTCGCCTTCGTGGGGCGGCTGCATCCGGTGGGCGCCGTGTTCGGCGGCATCGTCATGTCGCTCTTCTATATAGGCGGCGAGATGGCGCAGTCGCGCCTGGGGCTGCCCTCGGCCATCGGCTGGGTGTTCCAGGGCATGCTGCTGTTCTTCCTGCTGGCGTGCGACACGCTGATCGACAACCGCCTGCGCTGGCGCGCCCGGGCCGCCTGAACCGGAGCCGACAAGAATATGGAACAACTCGCTCCCCTGATCGCCACGGCGATCAACGCCGGCACCCCGCTGCTGCTGGCCGCGCTGGGCCTGCTCGTCAACGAGCGCGCCGGCGTGCTTAACCTCGGCGCCGAAGGCATGATGCTGGTGGCTGCCGCGTTCGGCTTCATGGTCGGCTACCAGACCCAGTCGCCCATGCTCGGCTTCGCGGCCGGCGCACTGGCGGGCATGCTGATGGCCACGCTGTTCTCGTGGCTGGCGCTGGTGCTGGCCACCAACCAGGTGGCCACGGGCCTGGCGCTGTCGATCTTCGGCACCGGCCTCTCGGCCTTCATGGCGCAGCGCTTCGTCGGCTACGCCATGCCCGCGCAGGCCAAGTCGGTGCCGTTCCTGGCCGACCTGCCCTTTGTCGGGCCGGCCTTCTTCCAGCATCACTGGATGGTGTATTTCAGCATTCTGCTATGTGCTGCGATCGCGTGGTTCCTGTTCCGCACGCGGGCCGGGCTGACGCTGCGCGCGATTGGCGAGTCCCCGGAGTCCGCCCATGCGCTGGGCTACCCGGTGCGCTGGATCCGCTTTGGTGCCCTGCTGTTCGGCGGCGCCTGCTGCGGGCTGGCGGGCGCGTACCTGTCGCTGGTCTATACGCCGATGTGGGTGGAGAACCTTGTCTCGGGCCGGGGCTGGATCGCGCTGGCACTGACCACCTTCGCCACGTGGCGCCCGGGCCGGGTGCTGGTGGGCGCGTGGCTGTTCGGCGGCGTGACCATCCTCCAGTTCTATTTGCAGGGCATTGGCGTGTCGGTGCCGTCGCAGGTGCTGTCGATGCTGCCGTACGCGGCCACCATCGTCGTGCTGGCGCTGATTTCGCGGAACCCGGCGTGGATCCGGCTCAATATGCCGGCCTCGCTGGGCAAGCCGTTCCGCCCGGGCAATGCCTGATTTTTCGTCGTTTTTCGAGCCAACCAGTCGTCAAAACCAAACGCATCACAAGACGTTTTTCAAGGAGAGATCGATGATCGTGTCACGCAGGACCACCCTGGCAGCCCTGGCCGCCACCGCCGTACTGGCCCTGGCCGGCTGCGGCAAAAAAGAGGCCGACAAGCCGGCCGAGACGGCAGGCCCGGCCTCCGCGCCGGCCGCCGCCGCCAGCGAACCGCTCAAGGTGGCATTCGTCTACATCGGCCCGGTGGGCGATGCCGGCTGGACCTTCGCCCATGACGCCGGCCGCAAGGCGGTGGAAGCCAAGTTCGGCGACAAGGTGAAGACCTCGTTCGTCGAGAACGTGCCCGAGTCCGCCGCTGACGCCGAGCGCGTGTTCCGCGACCTGGCCAGCCAGGGCAACAAGTTGATCTTCGGCACCACGTTCGGCTATCAGGAGTCGATGCTGAAGGTGGCCAAGGAATTCCCGGACGTGAAGTTCGAGCACGCCACCGGCTTCAAGACCGCCGACAACCTCGCCCAGTACGACGTGCGCACCTATGAAGGCGCCTACCTGGCCGGCGTGGTGGCCGGCAAGATGAGCAAGTCGGGCAAGATGGGCGTGGTGGCGTCGGTGCCGATTCCCGAGGTCATCCGCAACATCGACTCGTTCGCGCTCGGCGCACGCAGCGTGAACCCCAAGGCCACCGTCAAGGTGGTGTGGGTGAACAAGTGGTTCGATCCGGGCAAGGAGCGCGAAGCCGCCACCACCCTGATCGGCCAGGGCGTGGACATGCTGATGCAGAACACCGACTCCGCCGCCGTGGTGCAGACCGCGCAGGAAAAGGGCGTCTACGCGTTCGGCTGGGACAGCGACATGAGCAAGTTCGGCGAGAAGGCCCACCTGGCCGCCTCCGTGATCACCTGGGGCGTCTACTACAACAAGGTGGTGGAAGACGTGCTGAACAAGCAGTGGAAGAACAGCACCACGTGGTGGGGCCTCAAGGAAGGCATGATCGACCTGAAGGGTTTCAACGCCGTGGTGCCGGATGACGTGAAGGCGCTGGTCGAGGAACGCAAGAAGGGCGTGATCGACGGTACCGCCCCGATCTGGAAGGGTCCGCTCAAGGACAACGCCGGCAAGGAACAGCTGGCCAAGGATCAGGTCGCCGACGACAAGTTCCTGCACGACATCAAGTTCTACGTGGAAGGCGTGGAAGGCAACGTGCCGGGCTGATCGCCGGTTTCGGCCTGACTGACCTCCCCCTCTGTCCGCTGCCTCGGGCAGAGGGGGAACTTGAATCCCCCTGCATCGGCCCAAGTTATCCGTGCATGCGCAAATGGCGCGTGTGTTGCGTGTGTTGCGTGTGGATAAGGAGGCCCATATGTGGAAGCGATTTTCGGCCCTGTGGACGCTGGTGCGCCGCGACGGCAGCCTGCTCTGGTTCGCGCTGCGTCATCCCGACGCGCCCGCGTGGCTCAAGCCTGCCGCACTGGGGCTGGTGTTCTACGCCATCTCCCCGATCGACCTCATTCCAGATTTCATCGCCGGGCTCGGCATCGTCGATGACGTGGTACTGATTCCGCTGGCCGTCCACCTGATCCTGAAGCGGCTGCCGCCGCACATTTTGCGCCAGGCGACGATGCGCGCCACCGCGACCACGGTCCGGTCGCGCTGACGGCAACGTCCCACCCGACTCTCTACTCAGGCCGCCGGCGTTCCGGCGGCTTTTTCGTCTTCGAAGCAGTGCCGCGCGAGTTCCACCAGCAGCAGTTCGGCCGTGGCAAGGTTGGTCGCGCACGGCACATTGTGGACGTCGCACGCCCGGACCAGCGCGTTGATGTCCGGTTCATGCGGCTGCGGCGTCATTGGGTCGCGCAGGAAAATCACCGCAGTCACCTTGCCCTCGGCCAGCTGCGCGCCGATCTGGAGATCGCCGCCCCACGGGCCGGACAGCATGCGCTCCACCTCGAGGCCGGTTTCGGCCGCGATGCGGCCGCCGGTGGTGCCGGTGGCCAGCAGCTCGCAGCGCACCAGCATCTCGCGGTGACGGCCCGCGAAGGCCACGATGTCGTCCTTCTTGTGATCGTGCGCAATCAGCGCGATGCGCGGCTTGCCCATCAGAACGTCCCCGGGTACGAGCCGCCGTCCAGCAGCACGTTCTGGCCCGTCATGTAGGCGGCCTGCTTGCTGCACAGGAACGCGCAGGTCGCGCCGAATTCGGCCGGCTCGCCAAAACGGCGCGAGGGGTTGGCGGCGGCACGCTTGGCGGCCACTTCCTCCACGCTCAGGCCGGCCTTCTTGGCGCCGCCTTCCATGGTCTTGAACAGGCGGTCCGTGTTGAACGGGCCGGGCAGCAGGTTGTTCACGGTCACGCCGTGCTGCGCCACTTCGCGCGCCAGGCCGGCCACGAAGCCGGTCAGGCCCGAGCGTGCGCCGTTGGAAAGGCCCAGCACGTCGATCGGTGCCTTGACCGCGCCGCTCGTGATGTTGACGATGCGGCCCCACTTGCGCGCGATCATGCCGTCCACGGTGGCCTTGATCAGCTCGATCGGGGTCAGCATGTTGGCGTCGATGGCGGCGAGCCAGGCGTCGCGGTCCCAGTCACGGAAATTGCCCGGGGGCGGGCCGCCGGCGTTGTTGACCAGGATGTCGAGGTCGCCCAGCTTGGCCGCGGCGTCCAGCGCGAGCTTGCGACCCTCGGGCGTGGTGATGTCCGTGGCCACGGCCAGCACGCGGCGGCCATGGCGGGCGCGCAGGTCGGCAGCGGCCTTTTCCAGCGCATCGGCGCCGCGCGCCACGATCACCACGTCCACCCCTTCGGCCGCCAGCGCGTCGGCGCACGCAAACCCGAGTCCCTTGCTGGCGCCACACACCAGCGCATGCTTACCGCGCAGTCCGAAATCCATTGCTTGCTCTCCTTCCTTGGTTGCTAAGACCGGGCGCCGGCTCTTGGTGCGGCGTCCCGGTTGCTCTCGAAAATATTCAGGCCCGGCGGCTCGACAACAGATACATGCCGCCCAGCACCAGCGCGCTGCCGGCGATCTGCCAGCCCGTGATCGGCTCGCCGAGCAGCCAGAATGCCAGCAGCAGCGTCGAGACCGGGCCGATCATGCCCGCCTGCGATGCCATCGGCGCGCCGATGCGCGCCACCGCGATCATCGTCAGCGACACCGGCAGCACCGTGCAGAACACCGCATTGACAAGTGACAGCCACATCACCGGTGCCGGCTGCGCCAGCGCCGCCAGCGGACGGCCCAGCGCCACATACTGCACCACGCAGCAGGCCGTGGACACGCACATCGCGTAGGCCACCAGCCGCAGCGAGCCGACGCGCTTGACCAGCTCGCCGCTCAGGATCAGGTACACACCATACGACAAGGCGCTGGCCAGCACCAGCGCGCCACCCAGCCAGACCTGCGCACCGCTCACATCCAGGTCATGGGCGAACACCAGCACGATGCCGGCATACGCCAGCAGCAGGGACATCCACTGCCGCGCATGGATTGGCCGATGGAACACCAGCGCCGTGGTCAGCAGCACGAAGGACGGCGTCAGGAACAGGATCAGCCGTTCCAGGCCGGCGGTGATGTACTGCAGGCCGAGGAAATCGAGAAAACTGGACAGGTAATAGCCGATGAAGCCCAGGAAGGCCACCCGGCCGCGATCGGCCCAGGACAGCGCCGGCAGCTTGCGCGCCTGCCACCAGCCGATGGCCATGAACAGCGGCACCGCGAACAGCATGCGCAGCGTGATGACCATGACGGCATCGACGCTGTAGCGGTACATCAGCTTGGCCACGATGGCCTTGGCGGAAAACAGCACGGCACCGACGGCCGCGACGGCGAGCCCATAGCGCTGCGGCGCGGGCAGCTCGACGGGCGTGGACAGGGACTTCTGGGAAGCAGGCACGGGAGACGCAGGGTTCGGATGCCGGCCGCGGCCGCGAGGGGGTGACGCGAGGAAGACGCGGGGCCGGAACGCGTCGATTGTATGTCAAAAGGCGCAACGCGCGCCGGGGTGCCGCGCGCGGCATGAGCAGCTTTCCCCTACAATGGCCCGCGCCCCGCCAAGCCTTGTCGGCGGGGCGCCAAGACGATACCAGGCCACACCCTGCCATATAAGAAACACGGAGACTCCGAGCCATGCCCTTCCCGTTCGCCCGCGCCGTCCTTGCCACCGGCGTCCTGTTCGCCGCCGCGGCCACCCCTGCCGGCGCCGCCGATGCCTTCCCCGCCAAGCCGATCCGCTTCATCGTGCCCTACGCCGCCGGCGGCACCACGGACCTCGTCGCCCGCACCGTCGGCCAGCGCGTGGCCGAGAAGCTCGGCCAGCCGGTTGTGGTGGAAAACCGCCCCGGCGCAGGCGGCAACATCGGCATGGAAGCCGTGGCCAAGGCGCCTGCCGATGGCTACACCATTGGCTTCGGCGCGATTTCGACGAACGCGCTCAATCCCCATATCTACAAACACGTGCCGTTCGACCCCCGCAAGGACTTCACGGCGATCAGCCTGCTGGGCACCTCGACCATCGTGCTGGAAGTCAGCGAAAGCCTGCCCGTGAAGACGGTGCCGGAGCTGATTGCCTATGCCAAGGCACACCCGGGCCTGACCTACGCCACGGCTGGCACCGGCACGTCGATGCACCTGGCCGGCGCGATGTTCTCCCAGATGACCCAGACCGGCCTGACCCACGTGCCCTACAAAGGCAGCAGCCCGGCCATCAACGACCTGCTCGGCGGCCATATCCAGGTGATGTTCGATAACCTGCCCGCCTCGCTGCCCCATATCCAGGCGGGCAAGCTGCGCGCGCTGGCGGTGGCCGGCAAGACCCGTGCGCCGTCGCTGCCCAACGTGCCGACCCTGGCCGAGGCCGGCCTGCCCGGCTACGCCGTGGAGCCGTGGTTCGGCGTCTACGGCCCGGCCAACCTGCCGGCGCCTGTGGTGCAGGCGCTCAACGCGGCCTTCGTGGAGGCGCTGGCCCGCCCCGAGGTGCGCGACAAGCTGCAACAGGCCGGTTTCAATCCGAAGGGATCGAGCGCGGCCGAACTCCAGACGCTGACGCAGACCGAGTACGAGCGCTTTGGCAAAGTGGCGAAGTCGGCCGCCATTACGGTGGACTGAGGCGCAGCGAGATCAAAGGCGGTGCCCGGCGACCACGATGGCGGCGTAGATGGCCGCGTGGAGCGGGGCGGCATCCATTACAATCCCGCTGCATCGGGCGCCGCGCCTGCCTTGCCAGGCCAGCGCGCCCACCACTCTCCGCCGAGCCTGCCGCCGCCATGAAACAAGACCCGCGTTTCCCCAATCTCTTCATCCTTAATCACCCGCTGATCCAGCACAAGCTCTCGCACATGCGCGACAAGGAAACGTCCACGCGCACGTTCCGCGAGCTGCTGCGCGAGATCACGCTGCTGATGGGCTACGAGATCACGCGCAACCTGCCGCTGACCACGCGCCGCATCGAGACCCCGCTGGTGCCGCTGGATGCCCCGGTCATCGCCGGCAAGAAGCTGACCATCGTGCCGGTGCTGCGCGCCGGCGTGGGCATGAGCGATGGTCTGGTCGAGCTGATTCCGTCGGCCCGCATCGGCCATATCGGCGTGTACCGCGATGAACAGCATCGCCCGGTGGAGTACCTGGTGCGCCTGCCGGACGTGGAAGACCGCAGCTTCATCCTCTGCGACCCGATGGTCGCCACCGGCTATTCGGCCGCGCATGCGGTGGACGTGCTCAAGCGGCGCGGCGTGAAGGACGAAGCCATCACCTTCGTGGCGCTGGTGGCCGCGCCGGAAGGCGTGGAAGTGTTCCAGAAGGCCCACCCGGGCGTGCGGCTGTACGTGGCGTCGCTGGACAGCCACCTGGACGACCACGCCTACATCATCCCGGGCCTGGGCGACGCCGGCGACCGGCTGTTCGGCACCAAGAACTGATGTGAAACGTGAGGCGCTTGATGCGCCTCAATGTTTATGCGCGATCCAGTTGGCGGTGCATTTCCCGCACTTGCTGCTGTTGCGCTAAACGAGCCCTACTTCTTCCGTCCGCCGCCGCCCAGCAGGCTGCCCAGCACGCCACGGACCAGTTCCCGGCCGACTTGCGAGGCGAGCGTCCGGCCGGCGGACTTGGCCATCGATTCGAGGATCGAGTCGCCGCGGCCGGTCTTGCCGGTGCCCTTGGTCAGCGTGCCGAAGATGTCGCCGGCCCAGCTGCTGCCGCCTTCCTCGGCCTGCGGTTGGGGGGTGCCGGGCCTGGCGGTCGTGCCGGGCTTTTGCGCCGATGCTTCGCCGTTGCCGGCCGTCGCCACGCTGCCGCGCAGCTTCTCGTAGGCCGATTCCCGGTCCACGGTCTTCTCGTAGGTGCCGGCCACGAGCGAATTGGCGATCAGGGCCTTGCACTCGTCGGGCGTGGCCGGGCCGATGCGGCTGCCCGGGGGCAGTACCCACGCCCGCTCGGTGACGACCGGCGTCCCCTTGGCGTCCAGGCAGGAGATCAACGCCTCGCCCACGCCCAGTTCGCCAATCGCCTGTTCCAGATTGAGCTTCGGATTTGGCCGCATGGTCGTGGCGGCCACCTTCACCGCCTTCTGGTCACGCGGCGTGAACGCGCGCAGCGCATGCTGCACGCGGTTGCCAAGCTGGCCGAGCACGGTATCCGGAATGTCCACGGGGTTCTGCGTCACGAAGTACACACCAACGCCCTTCGACCGCACGAGCCGCACCACCTGTTCGATCTTGTCCAGCAGCGCCTTGGGGGCGTCGTTGAACAGCAGGTGCGCCTCGTCGAAGAAGAAGACCAGCTTGGGCTTGTCCAGGTCACCGGCCTCGGGCAGGCGCTCGAACAGCTCGGACAGCATCCACAGCAGGAAGGTGGCGTACAGCCGGGGCGCATTCATCAGCTTGTCGGCGGCGAGGATGTTGACGACGCCCTGCCCCTTCTCGGTCTGGATAAAGTCCTCCAGGTTCAGCATCGGCTCGCCAAAGAACTTGTCCGCGCCCTGCGACTCCAGCGCGATCAGCCCGCGCTGGATCGCGCCGATGGAGGCCGCCGAGATGTTGCCGTACTCGGTGGTGAACTGGCTGGCGTTGTCGCCCACGTGCTGGAGCATCGCGCGCAGGTCCTTGGCGTCGAGCAGCAACAGGCCGTTGGCATCGGCGATGCGGAACACGAGGTTCAGCACACCCTGCTGGGTGTCGTTGAGTTCGAGCATCCGCGCCAGCAGCAACGGCCCCATGTGCGAGACCGTGGCGCGCACCGGATGCCCCTTTTCGCCGAAGACATCCCAGAGCGTGGTCGGGCAGGCACCCCAGGCCGGTTCGGGCAGGCCGTGTTCCGCCAGGCGGGCCTTGAGCTTGTCCGAGGGCTTGCCGACCTGAGATATGCCTGACAGATCACCTTTGACGTCCGCCATGAACACCGGCACCCCCAGGCGCGAGAACCCCTGCGCCAGCGTTTGCAGCGTGACGGTCTTGCCGGTACCGGTGGCGCCGGTGATGAGACCGTGCCGATTCCCCATCTCGGGCAGCAGTACGAGCTCGCAGTCGGCGTTCTTGGCGATGAGGATGGGGTCGGCCATGATGGTCTCGTCGTAATCGCGGTGTCTTCCAGATCGGAAGACAGGGGCCGCGTGATAAAATCCTGCGCTGATTATAGCCAGCAAATCGGCACATCCATCACATGGCGTGGCCGCCGGAAGCGCCACCCAGCACGCTGCACGACAGCTATTCCGCCTCGGAGAGAATCATGGCCGGTCACTCAAAATGGGCCAATATCAAACACAAGAAAGCCGCTGCTGACGCCAAGCGGGGCAAGATCTGGACGCGCCTGATCAAGGAAATCACCGTGGCCGCCAAGCTTGGCGGCGGCGATGCCGACTCCAACCCGCGCCTGCGCCTGTCGATCGACAAGGCCATGGACGCGAACATGCCCAAGGACAACATCCAGCGCGCGATCCAGCGCGGCGTGGGTGGCCTGGAAGGCGCGAACTACGAGGAAATCCGCTACGAAGGCTACGGCCTGGCCGGCGCGGCGATCATCGTGGACTGCCTGACCGACAACCGTACCCGCACCGTGGCCGAAGTCCGCCACGCGTTCTCGAAGCACGGCGGCAACATGGGCACGGAAGGCTCGGTGGCCTTCATGTTCACCCACTGCGGCCAGTTCCTGTTCGCCCCGGGCACGCCCGAGGACAAGCTGATGGATGCCGCGCTCGAAGCCGGCGCCGATGACGTCGTGACCAACGACGACGGCTCGATCGAAGTGACCTGCCCGCCCAACGACTTCCCGGCGGTCAAGACCGCCCTCGAAGCGGCCGGTTTCAAGGCCGAGCTGGCGGATGTGGTGATGAAGCCGCAGAACGAGGTGAGCTTCACCGGCGACGACGCGGTCAAGATGCAGAAGCTCCTGGACGCCCTGGAAAACCTGGACGACGTACAGGAAGTCTTCACCAACGCGGTGATCGAGGACTAAGTCCTCCGCCGCGCCCCATGGCGGCAGCCCGGCCCCGGCCAGCTGCCGCTTTTCGCATGCGTTTCTTTTCTGGCAGTGGATCATGAAAGTATTGGTTGTCGGTTCGGGCGGACGTGAGCACGCGCTGGCGTGGAAAATGGCCCAGTCCCCCAAGGTGCAAGTGGTGTACGTGGCGCCGGGCAACGGCGGCACGGCGCTCGACAAGCGCCTGCAGAACGTGCCGCTGACCGATCCCGAGGTGCTCGCCGCCTTCGTGGAGCGCGAAGGGGTGGCGTTCACCGTTGTCGGCCCCGAGGCCCCGCTGGCCGCCGGCATCGTCGACGTGTTCCGCGCCCGTGGCCTGCGCATCTTCGGGCCGACCAAGGCCGCCGCGCAGCTGGAGTCCTCCAAGGACTTCGCCAAGGCGTTCATGCATCGCCACAACATCCCCACGGCCGCCTACCAGACGTTTGCCGATGCGGCCGGCGCGCATGCCTATATCGACGCCCAGGGCGCCCCGATCGTGATCAAGGCCGATGGCCTGGCCGCCGGCAAGGGCGTGGTCGTGGCGATGACGCTGGAAGAAGCGCACCACGCCGTGGACATGATGCTGGCCGACAACAAGCTCGGCGATGCCGGCGCGCGCGTGGTCATCGAGGAATTCCTGGAAGGCGAGGAAGCCAGCTTCATCGTGCTGGTGGATGGCAAGAACGTGCTCGCCCTGGCCACCAGCCAGGACCACAAGCGCCTGCTGGACGCCGATGCCGGCCCCAACACCGGCGGCATGGGCGCCTACTCGCCCGCCCCGGTGGTCACGCCGGCGCTGCACGCCCGCGCGCTGCGCGAGATCATCATGCCGACCGTGCGCGGCATGGAAAAGGATGGCATCCCGTTCACGGGCTTCCTGTACGCCGGCCTGATGATCGACAAGGACGGCAACCCGAAGACGCTCGAGTTCAACTGCCGCATGGGCGACCCGGAAACGCAGCCGATCATGGCGCGCCTGAAGACCGACCTCGTGGACGTGATGGAAGCGGCCGTGGACGGCAAGCTCGACCAGGTGGAACTGGACTGGGACCGCCGTACCGCGCTGGGCGTGGTGATGGCTGCCTACAACTACCCGGAAGACCCGCGCAAGGGCGATGTCATCACCGGGATTCCCGCCGAGACGGCCGAGGCCGTGACGTTCCACGCCGGCACCACGCTCAAGGACGGCACCCTGCTGACCTCGGGCGGCCGCGTGCTGTGCGTGGTGGGCCTGGCCGATACCGTCAAGGCCGCGCAGCGCGCTGCCTACGCAGCCGTGGAGCAGATCCGCTTCGACGGCATGCAGTTCCGCACCGACATTGGCTACCGCGCCATCAAGCGCTGATGTGCGCGCCGGACGCCCCCGCGCCACGTTCAAGGCGCGGCGGGAGTCCAGCCGGTACAATCATGACAGCGCCATGACGGCCGCGCCCTCCGGGCGGCCGCAGCGCCACCGGCCCATCCGATTCCGCCCATCATGATCGACTCCCAGGCAGTCCGCGCCTACCTGCTCGGCTTGCAAGACCGCATCACCGACGCCATTGCTGCCGTGGACGGCCAGCCATTCCTGACCGACGAATGGGAAAAGCCGCCGACCGAGCGCCTGCGCGGCAATGGCCGCACCCGCATTCTGGAGGGCGGCGCCGTGATGGAACGCGCCGGCGTGGGCTTCTCCCACGTGAAAGGCGACACCCTGCCCCCCTCGGCCAGCGCCAACCGGCCCGAACTGGCCGGGCGCAGCTTCGAGGCCATGGGTGTCTCGCTGGTGTTTCATCCGCGCAATCCGTACGTGCCGACGGTACACATGAACGTGCGCTGCTTCGTGGCCGTGAAGCCCGATGCGGACCCGGTCTGGTGGTTCGGCGGCGGCATGGACCTGACGCCGTACTACGGCAATGCCGATGACTGCGCGCACTTCCACCGCACCTGCAAGACCGCGCTGGCGCCGTTCGGCGACGACCTGTACCCGCGCTTCAAGCAGTGGTGCGACGATTATTTCTTCCTGCGCCACCGGGGCGAGGCGCGCGGCATCGGCGGGGTGTTCTTCGACGATTTCGCCGCGCTGGGCTTCGACCGCAGCTTCGCGATGATGCAATCGGTCGGCGACGCCTTCCTGGACGCCTACCTCCCCATCCTCGAAGCCCGCAAGGACACGCCGTACGGCGCGCGCGAGCGCGACTTCCAGGCCTACCGGCGCGGGCGCTACGTGGAATTCAACCTGGTATTCGACCGCGGCACGCTGTTCGGCCTGCAATCGGGCGGCCGCGCCGAATCCATCCTGATGTCGATGCCGCCGCAGGTAACCTGGCGCTACGACTGGCAACCCGAGCCGGGCAGTGCGGAGGCCGCGCTGTACACCGACTTCCTGCCGGCACGCGAGTGGGCCTGACGGCGAGTGTGATGACTGTTCCCGAAGACTCCCGCGCAACCCACCCCGCCCCGTCCACCGGCCGCCCGTACCGCCTGGGTATCCTGGGCGGCACCTTCGATCCGCCGCATCGCGGCCATGTCGCGCTGGCGCAACTCTGCATCGACCATCTGGCGCTCGACGAGCTGGTCTGGATCCCGACCGGCCAGTCCTGGCAGAAGGGTGACCAGGTGACGCCCGCCGCCGACCGCTTCGCCATGACCGAACTGGCCGCCGCCACGCTGGACAGCCCACGCGCCAAGATACGAGTAAGCCGCATGGAGGTGGACCGGGCCGGCCCGAGCTATACCATCGACACGGTGCGCCACCTGCGCGACGAATACGGCCCGGATACCTCCATGGCCTGGCTGATGGGCGCCGACCAGTTGCTGCGCCTGCACACCTGGCACGGGTGGGAGGCGCTGTTCGAACAAGTGCACCTGTGCATCGCCACCCGGCCCGGTTTCGACCTCGCCGCGCTGGACGGTCCGGTGCTCGAAGCCATGAACCAGCGGCTGGCGGACACGCACCTGATACAATGCACGCCCTCCGGCCGGATGTGGATCGACCAGACCCTTGCCGTCGATCTGTCCTCCACCGGTCTGCGCCAGCGCCTGGCCGATGGCCAGCCGGCGGATGACCAACTGCCTGCCGGCGTGGCACACTACATCGCGAGTCGCGGGTTGTACCGCAATCCCTGAGCCGGCTCGCCCCTATCCCGAACGAAGCTGAACAAGAAAGACACCATGGATATTCGTAAACTGCAACGCGCCATCGTCGACGGGCTCGAAGATGTCAAAGCGCAGGACATCAAGGTGTTCGACACCACTCACCTGACCGAACTATTCGACCGGGTGGTGATCGCCAGCGGTAGTTCGAACCGCCAGACCAAGGCGCTTGCCGCCTCCGTCCGGGATACGGTGAAGGACGCCGGCGGCCACATCATTGCCGTCGAGGGCCTGGAAACCGGCGAATGGGTGCTGGTGGACTGCGGCGACGCCGTGGTGCACATCCTCCAGCCGCAACTGCGCCTGTACTACAACCTCGAGGAAATCTGGGGCGACAAGCCGGTGCGCGTGAAGCTGACCGGCGCCAAGAGCCTGGCCAAGGCCAGCGAGCCGATGGACGAGGACGAAGCCGAAGCCTCGGCGCCCGCGCCGCGCTCGCGCCGTGCCTCGAGCCTGCGCCCGGCCCTGGCCAAGCTGCCGGAAGGCATGAAGGAGCCTTCGCCGCCGATGGGCCACGAGGACACCGATCCGGACGCCATCGCCACCATCCGCAAGCCGGTGCGCAAGACCAGCACCGGCGCCGCCACCAAGACGGCGGCTGCCAAGGCTCCGGCCCGCAAGTCCCCGGCCGTGAAGGCGCCGGCCCGCAAGGTGGCGACCAAGACGGCTACGAAGCCGGCCACAAAGACCGCCGCCAAGGCCCCGGCACGCAAGGCGCCGGCTGCCAAGAAGGCTGCGACCAAGACCGCTGCGCCGCGCAAGCGCTCGGCCTGAGTCGGCTGGGTCGACTTAAGCCGTCCGCACCGATCCACCAGGTATCGCCAGATCGCCCATGCAACTCGTGATCGTGGCCGTCGGCCACAAGATGCCCGGCTGGATCGAAACCGGCTTCGGCGAGTATGCCAAGCGCATGCCGCCGGAGTTGCGCATCGAACTGCGCGAGGTCAAGCCGGAAGCCCGTTCGTCGAGCAATAACGCCGCCACGGTCATGCAGCGGGAAGCCGCGCGCATCGACGCCGTGCTCGGTTCGCTGTCCAAGCAATGCCGGATCGTTGCGCTCGATGAACGCGGGCGCGACTTCACCACGGTGCAGCTGGCCGACCAGCTGACCGGCTGGCAGCGCGAAGGCGGCGACGTGGCCTTCCTGATTGGCGGCGCGGACGGGCTGGACCCGGCCCTCAAGGCGCGCGCCACCACGCTGATCCGGCTCTCCAGCCTGACCCTGCCGCACGGCATGGTGCGCGTGCTGCTGGCCGAGCAGCTCTACCGCGCCTGGTCGGTCACACAAAACCACCCGTATCACCGCGTCTGAGCCGCGTCTGCGCCTCCTCACCGGCGGTTACAATCGCCGCATCGATTTCCCGATGCGCGCCGTGACCCACGACCTCCTCTACCTCGCCTCCCAAAGCCCGCGCCGCCGCGAACTGCTGACGCAGCTCGGCGTCTCCCACAAATTGCTGCTCGCCGATGACGACGAGGACGCCGAAGCGCTCGAAGCCGTGCTCCCCGGCGAGACGCCCGACGCCTACGTGCAGCGCGTCTGCGCGCTCAAGGCCGAGGCCGCCCTGCGCCGCCGCGAGCGCCGCGCCCTGCCCGACCATCCGATTCTGACCTCGGACACCACGGTATGCCGGGGTGGCGACATCCTGGGCAAGCCGGCCGACCCGGACGATGCCGCCGCCATGCTGGCCGCGCTTGCCGGCACCACTCACCGCGTGCTGACCGCCGTGACCGTGGTTTCCACGCTCGGCCAGCGCCACGCGCTGTCGATCTCGCACGTCACTTTCCGGCCGATGAACGCCGCCGAGATCGCCCGCTACGTGGCCAGCGGCGAGCCGCTCGGCAAGGCTGGCGCGTACGGCATCCAGGGCCGCGCGGCCGAGTTTGTCGAACGAATCGACGGCAGCTATTCGGGTATCATGGGCTTGCCCTTGTTCGAGACCGCGGCCCTGCTGCGCGAGGCCGGCCTGCGCTTCTGAGCGCCCCGTCCCGCAGCCATCCCGCCCGGCGCCGAACGACAACAACAAGCCGCCGACAACACGGCAGCGCGCATCCATCGCTATGACTGAAGACATCCTCGTCAACATCACGCCGCAAGAGACGCGCGTTGCCATCGTGCAGCAGGCCGCCGTGCAGGAACTGCATGTCGAGCGCACGCTGACGCGCGGGCTGGTGGGCAATATCTATCTCGGCAAGGTCGTGCGCGTGCTGCCGGGCATGCAATCCGCATTCATCGACATCGGCCTCGAGCGCGCAGCCTTCCTGCACGTGGCCGACATCTGGCATCCGCGCGACCCCGACAAGAACGGCGCCGCGCAACTCGCCATCGAAAAGACGCTGTTCGAGGGCCAGGCCCTGATGGTGCAGGTCATCAAGGACCCCATCGGCACCAAGGGCGCGCGGCTGTCCACGCAGATCAGCATCGCCGGCCGGACGCTGGTGTACCTGCCCCAGGATCCCCATATCGGCATCTCGCAACGCATCGAGGGCGAGGTAGACCGCGAGGCGCTGCGCGCCCGCGTGCAGGGACTGGTGCCGCGCGATGAGCGTGGCGGCTTCATCGTGCGCACCATCGCCGAGGAAGCCAGCGACGACGAACTCGGCAACGACATCTCCTACCTGCGCAAGATCTGGGCGTCGATCCGCCTGAACGCGACCACCCAGCCGGCCACCAGCCTGCTGTACCAGGACCTGAACCTGGCCCAGCGCGTGCTGCGCGACTTCATCAACGACGCCACGGGCGTGATCCAGATCGACTCGCGCGAGAACTACCAGAAGCTGGTGGAGTTCGCCCAGGAGTACACCCCGGCCGTGCTGCCCCGGCTCTCGCACTACACCGGCGAGCGGCCGATCTTCGACCTGTTCAATATCGACGCCGAGATCGAGAAGGCGCTGTCGCGGCGGGTGGACCTGAAGTCCGGCGGCTACCTGATGATCGACCAGACCGAGGCGATGACGACGATCGACGTCAACACGGGCGGCTACGTCGGCGCCCGCAACTTCGACGACACGATCTTCAAGACCAACCTCGAGGCTGCGCACACCATCGCCCGGCAGCTGCGGCTGCGCAACCTCGGCGGCATCATCATCATCGACTTCATCGACATGGAGAACGTGGAGCATCGCGACGCGGTGCTCTCCGAGCTGAAGCGCGCGCTGTCCCGGGACCGCACCCGGATCACGGTGAACAGCTTCTCGCAGCTCGGGCTGGTGGAGATGACCCGCAAGCGCACGCGTGAGTCGCTGGCGCACGTGCTGTGCGAGCAGTGCCCGGTCTGCTCGGGCAAGGGCCAGGTCAAGACGCCGCGCACGGTCTGCTATGACATCCTGCGCGAGATCATGCGCGAGTCCCGCCAGTTCAACCCGCGCGAGTTCCGCATCCTGGCCTCCCAGGAAGTGATCGATTTGTTCCTCGAGGAAGAAAGCCAGCATCTGGCGATGCTCAACGACTTCATCGGCAAGCCGATTTCGCTCCAGGTGGAATCCACGTTCCATCAGGAACAGTACGACATCATCCTGATGTAAAGTGCATTGGGCGTCACGCGCCCAATGCCTCAGCCCGCAGACATTCCCCCCACACTCTCCCGCGCCACGTCATCGTTCTGTCATCCGCTCCCCCCAGAATGCGCCAAGTCATTCAAGCAAGGGAGTCGACATGACGCATGCAATCGAAGTCCGCGGACTCAGCAAATCGTTCCGCGCGGACCGCAAGGCGCTTGACGATGTCACGCTGCACGTCGCGCCGGGCGAAATGGTGGCCCTGCTGGGCGCCTCGGGTTCTGGCAAGTCCACGCTGCTGCGCCATGTGGCCGGCTTCGTGACCGGCGACGCCGGCGAGATCCTGGTCAATGGCCGCTCCATCCAGCGCCAGGGCCGCCTGGCCGGCAACGTGCGCAAGGTGCGCGCCGAGATCGGCTTTGTGTTCCAGCAGTTCAACCTGGTCGGCCGCCTGCCGGTGATCACCAACGTGCTCGTCGGCATGCTCACCCGCATCCCGGCCTGGCGCAGCCTGTTCCGCCTGTTCAAGGCTGACGAAGTGCAAGCCGGCCTCGATGCACTTGCCCAGGTTGGTATAGACGACTATGCGTTTCAGCGGGCCTCCACGCTCTCGGGCGGCCAGCAGCAGCGCGCCGCCATCGCACGCACGCTGGTGCAGAACGCCAAGGTCATCCTGGCCGACGAACCGATAGCCTCGCTCGACCCGGAATCGTCGCGCCGCGTGATGGCGCTGCTCTCGCAGATCAACCGCACCCGCAAGGTGGCCGTGGTGGTGTCGCTGCATCAGGTGGACGTGGCCATGCGCTACTGCCCCCGCGTGGTGGCGCTGCGCCAGGGCAAGGTGGTCTACGACGGCCCGTCCGCCGCGCTCACGCCGGGCATGCTGCGCGACCTGTACGGCACCGAGGCCGACGAACTGCTCCACGACTCGGTACCCGACCAGGCCGACACCACCAGCGTCATGCCGGCCCCGGCCATGGTGACGATGAACCTCGCGGCCGCCTGAGCGCCGCCGCGTCATCGCACCCCATTTTCGCTTTCCCGCTGTATTGCGGTCATTTGCCGTTATCCACAACGACTCATCCGAAACGGAGTCACACATGCTTCGCAGAACCTTTCTCGCCGTGGTCGCCTCGGGCGTCGTGGCCCTGCCCGCCTACGCCCAGGACGCCAAGACCCTGAACATCGGCTTTATCTCGACGGAATCGTCGTCGAACCTGAAGTCCGCCTGGCAGCCGCTGATCGACGACCTGAGCAAGGCGCTCGGCGTGCCGGTCAAGCCGTTCTTCGCCTCCGACTACGCCGGCATCATCGAAGGCATGCGCTTCAACAAGGTGCAGATCGGCTGGTTCGGCAACAAGTCGGCCATGGAAGCCGTCGACCGCGCCAACGGCGAGGTGTTCGCCTCCGTGATCGACAAGGACGGCAACCCGGGCTACTGGTCGCTGCTGGTCGTGCGCAAGGACAGCAACCTGAAGACCGTGGAAGACGTGATCAAGCGCGGCAAGGAGCTCTCCTACGGCGCCGGCGACCCGAATTCCACGTCTGGCACGGCCGTGCCGGGCTACTACCTGTGGGGCGCCCACAAGGTGGAGCCGAAGACGCTGTTCAAGGCCGTGCGCATCAGCAACCACGAGACCAACCTGCTCTCCGTGCTGAACAAGCAGGTGGACGTGGCCGTGAACAACACCGAGAACTTCGAGCGCTATCGCATCAACACGGGCAAGAATGCCTATGACGAGGTGCGCGTGCTGTGGAAGAGCCCGCTGATCGCCGCCGACCCCATGGTCTACCGCAAGGACCTGCCGGCCGAGACGAAGAAAAAGATCCAGGACTTCTTCGTCAACTACGGCAAGGGCGCCGACGCCGCGCGCGAGAAGCAGGTGCTGACCACGCTGACCTACCAGGGCTTCCGCGTGTCGTCGGACGCGCAGCTGCTGCCGATCCGCCAGATCGAGCTGGCCAAGCAGAAGTCCAAGATCGAGACCGACACCACGCTGGCCGCCGCCGACAAGGAAAAGCAGCTGGCTGACGTATCGCGCCGCCTGGCCGAGATCGACAAGGCCATCAGCGCCCAGTAAGCCGTACCCCGCCCAGGGCCGATGGCGCGCTGCCATCGGCCTTGTGCCATCTTCACCGTATTCCATCCGATGCCCCCCATGACCGCCACCGCCAAGCCCGGCCTCCCGCCCCCGTCCCCCGCGCCGCACAGCAACGTCCGCCCGCCGCGCACCTCGCTGTCCATGATGCTGGTCTGGGCGATCGTGCTGGCCTTGCTCGCCATGTCCTGGCAAGGCGCCGACATGCGCCCGATGGACCTGCTGCGCGATTCCGGCAACATGGCGAAGTTCGCCGCCGACTTCTTCCCGCCCAATTTCCGCGACTGGCGCAACTACCTCGACGAGATGCTCGTGACCGTGCAGATCGCGCTCTGGGGTACCGCCATCGCCGTGTTCATGGCCGTGCCGCTCGGCCTGCTGTGCTCCGCCAACATCGTGCCGGTGTGGGTCTACCAGCCGGCGCGCCGCATCATGGACGCCTGCCGCGCCATCAACGAGATGGTCTTTGCGATGCTGTTCATCGTGGCCGTGGGGCTGGGCCCGTTCGCGGGCGTGCTGGCGATCTGGATCCACACCACGGGCGTGCTGGCCAAGCTGTTCGCCGAAGCCGTGGAAGCCATCGACCCCCGCCCCGTGGAAGGCGTGCGCGCCACCGGGGCCGGCCCGATCGAGGAAATCGTCTATGGCGTGATTCCGCAGGTGCTGCCGCTGTGGCTGTCGTTCGCGCTGTACCGCTTCGAGTCGAACGTGCGCTCGGCGTCGGTGGTCGGCATCGTGGGCGCCGGCGGCATCGGCACCGTGCTCTGGGAGATCATCCGCAGCTTCCAGTACGCGCAGACGTGTGCGGTGATGATCATCATCATCCTGTTCGTCACCGGCATCGACATCGTGTCCGCGCAGATCCGCAAGGTGCTCGTATGAGCGCGGACCGCCTGACCCTGGCCCGCATCGAGACGCTGTTCGCCAACCACGGCACGGACTGGTATGGCGGCGAGGCGATCAGCCAGACCGCCCACGCGCTGCAATGCGCGCAACTGGCCGAGCAGGCCGGCGAGCCGGCGGCGCTGGTGGCCGCCGCGCTGCTGCACGACGTGGGTCATCTGATGCTGGCCGAGAGCAGCACCACCGACATGCGCCACCAGGAGGCCGCCGCCCAGGCGCTGGCCGACCTGTTCGGCGCGGACGTGACCGAGCCTGTACGCCTGCACGTGGCCGCCAAGCGCTACCTGTGTGCGGTGGACCCGGCCTACTTCGCCACGCTCTCGCCCGCCTCGGTCCACAGCCTGGCCCTGCAGGGCGGACCGTACGACGCCGCGCAGGCCGACGCCTTCATCGCCAGCCCGCATGCCGAGGCAGCGGTGCGGCTGCGCCGCTACGATGATCTGGCCAAGGTGGTGGATTTGCCGACGCCGGCGCTGGCGCACTATCTGGACATTGCCGCGCGCTGCACGCGGCACGCCTGAGCCACGCGCCCATGAAAAATGCCCGGGAGTCCCGGGCATTTTTCATTCGATCTGGGGCTCAGTCGTGCCCTACCCCAATCAGCCGGGCGAACGACGCCGCCGAGTCATCCAGCGCCCCGCTGTTGTCGATCTCGACCAGCTTGCAGCCCGCCGGCACGTCGAACGCCTGCCCCGCGCGCGCCAGCCGCTGCGCGATCGCCGCTTCCGACTCCCGGCCCCGCTGGCGCAGGCGCGCCGCCAGGGCCTCGGGCTTCACGCGCACATGCACCGCGCACAGGCCCGGATAGCGGGCGACTGCCTTCGGCAGGTACTCGCGCGAGCCATTGACGATGACCTTGAGCCCGCGTGCGAGCCAGTCCTCGATCTCCACGCCGATACCGTAGTCCAGCCCATGGCTGTGCCAGTGCAGCGCCATGCAGCCGAGCGCCTGGCGGCGCGCGAACTCGTCAGTGGAGAGCGCCACCGAGGCCTCGTTGGCATCGGCGGCGCGCGTGATGTAGCGGTGGGCCACCACCACGCGGTCCTGCGGCCCCAGCCGCTCGCGCAGCGCCCGCAGCAGCGAATCCTTGCCGCTGCCCGAGGGGCCCATCACGTAGAACAGGCCGTGGCCGTCCGCCTGGGGATCGATGCCGGAGTCGGCACGGGTATAGGTCGTCATGATGCGAGCCAGGCCGCGCCGGCGCCATCGCGCGTGCTGCCGTTGAAGCCGTAGTGGCGCGCGACGCGGAAGTCGGCGCCGGGCTCGGGCTGCACGAACACGGCGATGCCGTCCACATGCATCGGCGCGCTGCAGAGCGACTGGCTGGCCGGCGCGAGTTGCGCCAGCGCGGCGGCTTGCGCCGCGGCGTCGAGCATGCCGGTGAGGGTGATATGAAAGGTGAAGGTCTCGAACACGTAGGGGTAGCCCCACGCCTCGAGCATGCGCCGCTGGGCGGCGCTCAGCTGATCCGGCTTGCGCTTGCGCAGCTCCGCCTCGGTGGGCGGCGCGCGGAACGGCTCGAAGGCCCGTACGCAGCCGTCGGCCAGCGCGTGCATCCGGCGTGCGCCATCGTGGCTCTCCGCGCCGTCATCGAGACACCACGCCAGGAAGCCGCGCAGCGCGCGCAGCGTGAGCCGGGCGTGGAAGGCATCGAGCCCGCGCGCGAAGTCACGCGCGGCGGCATCGAGCATCCGTGCATCCGTGCCCGCTGCCAGCCGGAACGGCGGCTTCAGCGTGGCGTGGAGGCCGTAGTGGGCAGGCGCCGCCACCCAGGCATCGGGGCGCGGCGCGAGGCCCTTGGGCAGTGGCAGCGGCGTGCCGGCATCGGCATCGCGGCCCAGCCACTGCGCGCCAAAGGTGCGGAACGGCTCGGCCGGCGCCAGGTAGATCGCAAAGCGCGGTGCGGCCATCGTCATGCGGCCAGGCCGCCTGCGTCGCCATCGGCCGTGTAGCGGGCCTCGGCGATGTCGATCATCGGCAGCGCGCGCGTGGCGTGCTTCAGTTCGCCATTGACGAGGGTGGCGCACACGCGCGGCAGGCCCGGCACGCTATCATCGACGAGGATGGCATCGGCACGCAGGCCCGGCGCGAGCACGCCCCGGTCGCGCAGGCCGGCCGCGCGGGCCGGGTTGCGCGAGACGAGGTACCACGCCTCCGCCAGCGAGACCACGCCAAGCTGCGCGAGCTTGAACGCGGCCTGGATCGGCGCGGGGTAGTAATAGTCGGAAGCCAGCACCGTGCAGAGGCCCGCCGCCACCATCTCGGTGGCGTTCGGGGCGCCGGTGTGGCTGGTACCGCGCACCACGTTAGGCGCGCCGAACACGGTTTCGTCGCCAATCTGGCGGGCGAGCTTCGCCACCTCGATGGTCAGCGGGAACTCGGCGATATGGCAGCCCTGACGGTGATAGTGCTGGCGCGTGGCGAGGTCCGGGTCGTCGTGCGAAGCCACCGGCAGGCCCGCCGCGCGGGCGGCCGCGATCAGGCTCGAGACGCCTGCCGGCACGTCCTGCGCGTTGCGGCTGGCCGTGCGCAGGCGCGTGCGGAAGGTCTCGGGGTCGCACTCGGCGCGCTCGGCATACTGGGCCAGCTTGCTGTCATTGGCCATCTTGCGCGCCATCGTCGGCAGGTGGTCATTGATGGCGAGCAGGCCGACGCGGCCATCGGCCATCCAGGACAGCGCCGTCTCCACGCCGGCTAGGTGATAGGCCTCGAAGCGCAGGTGCACCTTGTGGGAGGCGCCCAGCACCGGTTGCAGGTGCGTCAGGGCATCGAACATGCGCAGCGCGTAGGCTTCGCCGCGCAGGCCGCCTTCCCAGGAGAGCGTCACGCCGTGGAATTCTGTCGTGATGCCGTGCGACAGCAGCTGGCGGTCCACGTCGAGCAGCGCGCCCGCGTACGGGAAGCTCACGCCGGGGCGCGGCATCACGGCACGCTCGAAGGCATCGCCATGGATGTCGACGATGCCGGGCAGCACCAGCAGGTCGCCCGCATCGATGCAGGGGCCGTTCTCGGGCGCCTGTTGCGGCGACGCGATGCTGCCCTGGTCGAAGCCCAGCGTTGCCGGGCCAATGGCGGCCGCGCCCAGCACACGGCGACCCGTGATGCCGGCCAGCCGCGCCGAATGAGTTTGGTTTGTCGTAGGCATGGGCAACACACTACCCCTGGTTGATGACAGTCGCATGTCTACACCGGATGTCTAGACCAATGCGATGCAAGCGCCGCACCTCGCGGCGCGCCCGGATTCAGTCGCTATCGGAGACGGTGAGCTGCACCCAGTCTCCGGCAAAGCGGGTCATGCTGTATTGCAGCGGTGCGCCGTCGATATCCACGTTGAGCGCTTCCACCTGGAGCACCGGGCGCGTCTTGGGCTGGTTCAGCAGCCGCGCCACGGGCGCGCTCGGCATGGCGGCGGTGATGCGCGACCACTTGCGCGTGTAGTCGGCAATGCCGAAGTGCGCCAGCGCGCGCGAGATCGACAGCTTGGCGCGCACCTGCTCCTCCATGCCCGGGAAGCGCTTGGGGTCGAAGTAGTGCTCGGCCACGTCGATGGTGCGATCCTCGGCCTTGCCCACCATCTGCACGTGCAGCACGTCGGCATTGCGCGCCAGCCCGAGATGCTTGGCCGCCTCCGGCGCGCGGATGACCTGGCTGCCCAGGATCTCCATATGCCCGCGCATGCCCTGCGCGGCCAGGTTCTGCGAGAACCGCGTGCGGCGCCCGATGGCGTAGTCGATGGCGTGCTCCTGCACGAAGGTGCCGCGCCCCTGCTCGATGCGCACGAGCCCGCTCAGCTCCAGCTCGCCCATGGCGCGCCGGATGGTGTGGCGGTTCACGGCAAAGCGCGTAGCCAGCTCCGGCTCGGGCGGCAGCTGCTCGCCGGGGCCGTAGAGCTTGTTGCGGATGTCGTCCGCCAGCGCCTCGCCAATCTGGCGCCACACGGCCACGCCGGAGCCACGTTCGACTTCCCGATCAGACATCGCTTCCCTCTTTCATCATGCATTCATCGTAAATCCACAATTGCATGCGATTGTGCCTCAGCCGGAGCGCCCGCGTGGCGTGCCCGATCAAACCGCTCCGGGCTGGCCTGCGCGTCATCAAAGCTTCATGTGGCTGTGGTCTAGTATCGCCGTGATGTGGTATTTTACATCTAAACGTATAGACGTATAGGGGTGATGATGCAAAGCGAAACCAATGCGGCACGCGCCGCATGGCTGCGAACCCTGGCCCTGGCGCGGTCTGACGCGCTGGACGCGGCCTACGCGCGGCTTGGCGAGGCAGCGGCGCTGCCGGCCTACCGCCTGCTGCGCAAGCCGGAGTCGGGCATGGCCATGGTGCGGGGCCGCGCCGGCGGCACGGGCGCCCAGTTCAATCTGGGCGAGATGACCGTCACGCGCTGCGCCGTGGTGATCGAGGATGGGGAAGCCGGTGGGACCGCCGGCGTGGCCTACGTGCAGGGCCGTGGCACTCGCCATGCCGAGCAGGCCGCCGTACTGGACGCCCTGCTCCAGCTTCCGGCCTGGCACCAGCGCGTCACCGACCTCGTCCTGACCCCGCTGGCGCAGGCCTTTGCCGAGCGCGCAGCGCAGCAGGCCGCCACCGCCGCGCAGACGCGCGTCGAATTCTTCACGATGGCACGCGGAGAAGACTGACATGCCCACCACGCAATCGAATCAGCCGAACTTCGGCACGCCGGCCGCCTCGCTGCTGCCCGGCTTCGACAACCCGGTCGATGACGCCCAGCAGGTGTTCCGCGCCACGCTGGAAGCCTTCGCCCATCCGGGCCGGCTGGAGACGCTACCCGCCACCAGCGGCGTGCCCGAGGGCCTCTCGCCCGCGCTGGCCGCGCTGCTGCTGACGCTGGCCGACCCCGACACGCCGGTCTGGCTGCCCGCTGACGTCCCCGCCCCGGCGCGCGCCTTCCTGCGTTTCCACTGCGGCTGCCCGCTGGTCGATCAACTCGATGCCGCCAGCTTCGTCTGCGTGCCGGCCGGCCATGCGATGCCGGCCCTCGCCGACTGCGCCCAGGGCCAGCCGGCCTACCCGGACCGCTCGGCCACGCTGATCGTGGAGGTGGCCTCGCTGACCGATGGCGACACGCTCACGCTGCACGGCCCCGGCATCGAGACCACGCAGGCGCTGACCGTCACCGGCCTGCCCGTCGATTTCCGGGCCAGCTGGCGCGCGAACAACGCCAGCTTTCCGCTCGGTGTGGACCTGCTGCTGGCCAGCGGCAACCAATTCTGCGCGCTCACGCGCACCACGCACCTTACGCACCTTACGCACCTTACGCACCTGACGCACGGGGAGAACTGACATGTACGTAGCCGTGAAGGGAGGCGAACGCGCCATCCTGAACTCGTACCAGATGCTCGACAGCTATCGCCGTGGCGATACGTCGGTGCCGGAACTCACGCTCGCCCAGATCCGCGAGCAGATGCCGCTGGCCGTGGCCCGCGTGATGGCCGAAGGCTCGCTTTACGATCCGCACCTCGCCGCCCTCGCTCTCAAGCAGGCCGCCGGCGACCAGATCGAGGCGATCTTCCTGCTGCGCGCCTATCGCACCACGCTGGCGCGCTTCGGCTACACCCAGCCGCTCGATACCGGCGCCATGCGCCTGCAACGCCGCATTTCGTCGACATTCAAGGACGTGCCCGGCGGCCAGGTACTCGGCCCGACCTACGACTACACCCAGCGTCTGCTCGACTTCTCGCTCGAAGCTGGCCGCGACCCCGAGCCGCTGCCGCCATCGGCCCAGCCGCTGGCCGGCGGCATGCCACGCGTGACGGGCCTGCTGGAAGCCGATGAACTGGTGGAAGCGGACACCATCCCCCCCGGCGACCCCGCCCCGCCCGACCTGACGCGCGAGCCGCTGACCTTGCCGGCTGACCGCGCCGCCCGCCTGCAGAACCTGGCGCGCGGTGACGAGGGCTTCCTGCTGTCGATGGGTTACTCGACCCAGCGCGGCTACGGCAACTCGCACCCGTTCGCGGCGGAGATCCGCTACGGCACCGCCGAGGTGGAACTGTTCGTCGAGGAACTGGGCTTCGCCGTGACGATCGGCGAGGTCGAGCTGACCGAGTGCCAGATGGTCAGCCAGTTCAGCGGCAATGCCGACGAGGCGCCCCGTTTCACGCGCGGCTACGGGCTGGTGTTCGGCTACAACGAGCGCAAGGCCATGTCGATGGCGCTGGCGGACCGCGCGATGCGCGCGGCGGAGCTGGGCGAAGCCGCCGACGCCCCGGCCAACGACATCGAATTCATGCTTTATCACAGCGACAACGTGGAGGCCTCGGGCTTCGTCCAGCACTTGAAGCTGCCCCACTACGTCGACTTCCAGGCCAACCTGGAACTGCTGCGCCGCCTGCGCGCCGAGCAGGCGGCCGCCGCGCCGCAGGCCGCATCCGCGCCGACGCCGGCCCCCGCACCGGCCGCCACCCAAGAGGAAACGCTGGCATGACACAGACCATCGCCCATCCGGCCGCCGTCGCCCGCGACGACCACTACAACTTCGGCTACCTCGACGAATCCACCAAGCGCATGCTGCGCCGCGCGCTGCTCAAGGCCGTGGCGATTCCGGGCTACCAGGTGCCGTTCGGCAGCCGCGAGATGCCGCTGCCCTATGGCTGGGGCACGGGTGGCATCCAGGTGACGGCCGCCATCATCGGCAAGCAGGACGTGCTGAAGGTGATCGACCAGGGTTCCGACGACACCACCAACGCCATCAACATCCGCCGCTTCTTCGGCCGCGTGACCGGGGTGCAGACCACCGAGCGCACCGCCGAGGCATCGATCATCCAGACCCGCCACCGCATTCCCGAGACGGCACTGCGCGCGGGCCAGACCATGGTCTATCAGGTGCCCATTCCCGAGCCGCTGCGCTGGCTGGAGCCGAGCGAGACCGAGACGCGCACCATGCATGCGCTGTCCGAGTACGGCGCCATGCACGTCAAGCTTTACGAGGATATTGCCCACCACGGGCATATCGCCACGACCTACGACTATCCCGTGATCGTCAACCAGCGGTACATGATGCGCCCGTCGCCGATTCCGAAGTTCGACAACCCCAAGCTCGACCGCAGCCCCGCGCTGATGCTGTTCGGCGCCGGCCGCGAGAAGCGCGTCTACGCCGTGCCGCCGTACACGTCCGTCAAGAGCCTCGATTTCAAGGACCACCCGTTCACGGTGGAGAAATGGTCCAGCTGCTGCGCCCAGTGCGGCGCCACGGACAGCTATCTCGACGAAATCATCACCGACGACGCCGGCACCCGCATGTTCGTCTGCTCGGACACCGAGTACTGCGCCGACCGCCAGGCCGCGCAGGCCGTGGAAGCCGCGGGAGTGCGCCAATGACCGCCACGCCGCTTCTTTCCGTCCGCCATCTCACGCGCACCTGGGACGGCCTGCACGGCTGCCACGACGTCAGCTTCGACCTCTATCCGGGCGAAGTGCTCTGCGTGGTCGGCGAATCCGGCTCGGGCAAGAGCACGCTGCTGCAGGCCCTGTCGATGCAGGCGCCGCCGCAGCGCGGCAGCGTCAGCTATGACATGCGCGAATCGGGCCTGACCGACCTTGCCACGCTTTCCAGCGCCCGCATGCGGCTGCTGGCGCGCACCGACTGGGGCTTCGTGCGCCAGCATGCCCGCGACGGCCTGCGCATGCAGGTCAGCGCCGGCGCCAACATCGCCGAGCGGCTGATGGCCGTGGGCGAGCGCCACTACGGCAACCTGCGCGAAGTGGCCGGCGCCTGGCTCGAGAAGATGGAAATCGACCTGTCCCGGCTCGACGACGTGCCCGGCACGTTCTCGGGTGGCATGCAGCAGCGCCTGCAGATTGCACGGAACCTCGTCACCCATCCGCGCCTGGTCTTCATGGACGAGCCGACCGCCTCGCTCGACGTCTCCGTGCAGGCCCGCCTGCTCGACCTGCTGCGCCGCCTGGTCACCGATCTCGGCCTCGCCGCCGTGCTGGTCACCCACGATCTGGCCGTGGCCCGGCTGCTGGCCCACCGCACGCTGGTCATGCAGGGCGGCCGCGTAGTGGAACAGGGGCTCACCGACCAGATCCTCGACGACCCCCAGCACCCCTACACCCAGCTGCTGGTCTCCTCCATCCTGCAAGGCTGACGACGATGTCCACCGACAACCTCCACACCCCTGCCGAGCGACTGATCGAGGTGCGCGGCCTTGGGAAGATGTTCACGCTGCACAACCAGGGCGGCATCCGCCTGCCCGTGCTGCGCGCGATCGATTTCGACGCCGCACGTGGCGAATGCCTGGTGCTGTCTGGCCGTTCCGGCACCGGCAAGAGCACGCTGCTGCGCTGCCTCTACGGCAACTATCTGGCCACCGAAGGCACCATCCGCCTGCGCGATACCAGCGCCGAGGGCGCGCCGTGGGTCGAGCTGACCCAGGCCCCCGAGCAACGCATCCTGCATCTGCGCCGCCATGTGATCGGCTACGTCAGCCAGTTCCTGCGCGCCATCCCGCGCGTCTCGGCACTCGACGTGGTAGCAGACCCGCTCCAGCAGCGCGGCACCTCGCACGAGGAAGCCCGCGCCCGCGCCGCCGTGCTGCTCGAACGGCTGAACCTGCCGCGCCGCCTCTGGGACCTGCCGCCCGCCACCTTCTCGGGCGGCGAGCAGCAGCGCGTGAACATCGCGCGCGGGCTGATCGGCGGCCATCCGATCCTGCTGCTCGACGAGCCCACCGCCTCGCTCGACGCCGACAACCGCGCCGTGGTGATCGACCTGATCCGCGAAGCCCTGGCCGAAGGCCGCGCGCTGATCGGCATCTTCCACGACGAAGCCGTACGCGACGCCGTGGCCACGCGCCTGCTGCCGCTGCAACCCGCTACCGCCATCGCCTGACGGACGACCGCCCCCATGACCACCACCTACCTGACCCACGCCACGCTGGTCCTGCCGGACCGCGTGCTGCAAGACAGCGCCCTGCTGATCGAGGATGGCCGCATCGCCGCCATCGAACCCGCTCCGGCTGCCGTGCCGGCCCACGCCACCGTGATCGACCTGCGCGGCCACGCGGTCATGCCGGGGCTGATCGACGTGCACTGCGACGCCATCGAAAAAGAGGCCGAGCCGCGCGCCAATGTGCTGTTTCCGCTGGACTTCGCCGTGGCGCAGGTGGACCGCCGCAACGCCGCCGCCGGCATCACCACGCCGTACCACGCGCTCTCGTTCGCCAGCAACCAGTTCGGCGTGCGCAACAACGACACCGCCGCCACGCTGGTGCGTACCGTGGCCGCGTACCGCGCGCACAGCCTGGTCGACAACCGCATCCACTGCCGCTACGAGGTGACCGACGCCGCCGCCGTGCCCGTGCTCGAAATGCTGATGGCCGAAGGCGTGGTGGACCTGCTTTCCGTGATGGATCACTCCCCGGGCCAGGGCCAGTTCAAGACGCTGGACGCCTATCTCTCGTACATGATGGGCAACCACGGCATGAGCCGCGAGGAAGCCGCCGACGCCGCCGCCAGGAAATCCGCCGAGCTGGACGGTGCGCACGAGCGCGTGAACCGGCTGGTGGCCCGGGCGCACGAACTGGGCATTCCCACGGCCAGCCATGACGACGACAGCCCCCAGCGCATTGCCGCGATGCAGGCACTCGGGGTGCGGATGAGCGAGTTCCCGATCAACCTGGAGACCGCCCGCGCGGCGGCCACGCACGCGCTGCCGACCATCCTCGGCGCCCCCAACGTGCTGCGCGGCAAGAGCCAGAGCGGGTCGATGCGCGCCATCGACGCCATCCATGCCGGGGTGGGCAACATCCTCTGTTCGGACTACCAGCCGTCCACGCTGATTGCCTCGGCCTACGCCGCCGCCCGGCAGGCCGACCTGCCGCTCAACGAGGCGCTGGCGCTGGTCACCGCCAACCCGGCCGATGCCTGCCTGCTCGACGACCGGGGCCGCCTGGCGCCGGGTCTGCGCGCAGACCTGATCGCCGTGGCCACGGTGGCCGGGCAGCCGCTGGTCACGCACACGTGGTCGGCGGGCCGGCTGGTGTTCTCGGCCGGCTACCCGGCTGGCGCGGTGCAGCAAGCCGCGCCGCGCGAAGCCATGCGCGAGGTCGCCTGATGCGAGCCGCGCAGTCGGACGAACAGGCCGCCGGACTGGCGCAGGTGGTGGCGGTGAGCCGCAGCCCCGTGCACGGCTTCAGCAAGCCGCGCGAGGCGTCCATCCGGCTGCTGCCCGGCATCGGCGTGGAAGGCGACGCCCATGCCGGCACCACGGTCAAGCACCGCTCGCGCGTGGCCGTGGACCCGACCCAGCCGAACCTGCGTCAGGTCCACCTGATCCACGCCGAGCTGCACGCGGCGCTGGCGGCGGCCGGGTTCGACATCGGCTATGGGGAACTGGGCGAGAACATCACCACGGCCGGCATCGACCTGCTCGCGCTGCCGGTCGGCACCCGCTTGCGGATTGGCGATGCACAGATCGAGATCACCGGGCTGCGCAACCCGTGCGCGCAGATCGAGCAGTTCCGCGAGGGGCTGCTGAGTCAGGTGGTGGTTAAGGACGCGCACGGCGAGATCGTGCGCAAGGCTGGCGTGATGGGCGTAGTCGTAGCGGGCGGCGTGGTGCGGCCCGGGCAGGGCATCGAAACGACGCTGCCGCCACTGCCGCACAAACGGCTGGAACGCGTCTGAAGCGTTTGAAACGGGTCTGACGAGTACGAGAAGCCGGCGCGTGCCGCACATCTTCTTACTATAGATTGCCGGGGCAGGCGCGTTCCTCAGGGCTTGTCCCAATCCCCTCGCGCTCGCGTTCCGGCGCCTTCCTCTCTATATATAAGGAAGGCGGGCCGCCAAGCAGGACGGCCGGATCGCACCCGAGGAGCCAGCATGCCGTTCAAACCCATACTGCCAGCCATGCTGGCTGTTTTTTTATGTGCGGCCTGCGCGCCGCCGATGCTGGCTGACCGCTCGGCGCCCTTGCAGGGCCCCACCGCCCCAAAGCCCTACCCGCCGCCGCCTGAAACTCGCGCCACGCCCATCGCGGCGCGTGTGATCGAGTTACAGGGCAGTTGCAAGCGGACCGAGGAGGATGGCTTCCGCGAGGACGCACTGGTCAAGGTTTCACACAATGCCGTGCAGGCCCTGAGATGGAAGCTCTGGGTGTCCCGGAAGGGTTCGTGCCAGTTCGATCTGGAGGATTTCAAGCAGGTACAGCAGACGCCACACATCGAACTGCATGCAATTGACGGCAGCGGCTGCAAACTGATGGTGTGGCAGGACCCGCGCCGGGTGACGCTGGCCCATGCCCGCTGCGAGAAACACTGCACGCCGGGAATCTACGAGCAGGCGTGGCCGGTGCTGTTCGACCCGAAAAGCGGCGCTTGCGCGGAGATCCGCTAAGCGCCCTCGGGGGATCGGAGGAAGTTACTGCTGGGTCGCGAACTGGATGCGGTGCAGGCCCGCGTAGAGCCCGTTGGCGGCGAGCAGTTCGGCATGGCTGCCATGCTCGGCCACGCGGCCCTGCTCCAGCACGACGATGCGGTCGGCGTTCTCGATCGTGGACAGGCGGTGGGCGATCACGAGCGTGGTCCGCCCCACCATCAGCGACTCCAGCGCCGCCTGCACCTGCCGCTCCGATTCGGAATCGAGCGCGGAAGTGGCCTCGTCCAGGATCAGGATCGGGGCATCCTTGTAGATCGCACGCGCAATGGCCAACCGCTGGCGCTGCCCGCCAGACAGCTTCATGCCGTTGTCGCCGATATTGGTCTCCAGCCCCTCCGGCAACCCCTTGACCGTATCGGTCAGGTAGGCCGCTGCGAGTGCACGCTCCACGCGTGCCATATCGATCGCCTCACGCGGATGAACGCCGTAGGCCACATTGGCCGCCACGGTATCGTTGAACAGCACGACATCCTGGCTCACGAACGCGATCTGGCGACGCAGGTCGGCCAGCGCGAACTGGGCGATGGGCTGGCCGTCGAGCACGATCCGGCCGTCGGTCGGATCGAAGAAGCGCGGCACGAGATTGACCAGCGTGGTCTTGCCGCTGCCGGACGGACCCACCAGCGCCACCACCTCGCCCGGGGCCACCCGGAAATTGACGTGCTGGAGCGCCGGCCGGCCGGCATCGCCATAGCGGAAACCGACGTCCTCGAACACCAGATCGCCCTTCGCACGTTCGAGCGGCAGGCCTTCGGTCTGCGGCTCGATCGGCTCGTCGATGAGGCGGAAGATCATCTCGGCGGCGGTGAGCCCGCGCTGCAGCGGCTGGTTCAGGTCGGTCAGGTGCTTGAGCGGCGAGATCAGCAGCAGCATCGCCATGACAAAGCCGGTGAAGCCGCCCACGGTGGTCTGGTTGCCCTGGGCCTGGATCATCGCGATGGTCAGGATCACCGACAGTGCCAGCGAGGCCAGGAACGCGGTGACCGGCTGGTTCAGCCCGCCCGCCACGGCCATGCGCATCGAGTAGCCGCGCAGGCGCTCGGCCATGGCCTCGAAGCGCGACTGCTCGTAGGCCTCCCCGCCGTGCAGCTTGACCACCTTGTAGCCGCCGGCGGCTTCCTCGACCACGTACGCGGCCTCGTTGGTCAGCGTCTGGTGGTCACGGTTCAGCCGGCGCAGGCGCCGGTTCACCTTCGACATGATGAAGCCGATTACCGGTAGCAGCACCGCCACCACCAGCGTAAGCCGCCAGTTGGTGTAGAACAGGTAGATCAGCAGCGCCAGCACGGTCAGCGAGTCTCGCACCAGCGTGATCAGCACCCCGGTCAGGATCTGCATCACCTGGTTGACCTCGAAGATCACGGCGTTGATCAGCGACGCGGCGGTGTTGCGGTGGAAGAACAGCGCGGGCGCCTGCAGCATGCGGCCGAACATCTGCATGCGCATCTTGAACAGCACGCGGTTCGAGATCTGCGCCAGCAGGTAGCCGGACGCGAACTGCGCCACGCCACGGACCAGCGCCACACCGGTCAGCAGCGCGGGCACATGCCAGAGCTTGCCGGCGTAGTCGCCGCCAAACCCTTTGTCGAGCAGGTCGTTGACGACCTTCGGGATAATCCCCTCGCTGGCGGCCACCAGCCCCATGGCGAAGATGGCCAGCGCGAACAGGCGCATCTCTGGCTTCAGGTAAGCCCAGACCCGCTTGAGGGTGTCGGCTTCCTGGGGCGTTTGTTTATTGTTTTCGTTCACGATGACTCCGCCCCGCTCGCACGGGGGGTTGTGCCTGCCAAGACTGCGACTACCGCTAGAATGGCGTTCCAAAAGGGGAACCTTGCAAGCATCTCTATGAAAATCTCTGTCGTACTGATTACGAAAAACGAGGCACACAATATCCGGGAGTGCCTCGAAAGCGTCTCCTGGTGCGACCGCGCGATTATAGTGGATTCGGGCAGCACGGACGGCACCGTGGAGGCTGCCCGCGCCATGGGTGCGGAGGTCTACGAAACCGCCACGTGGCCTGGTTTCGGCCCCCAGAAAAACCTCGCCCTCTCCAAGGCCCAGAGTGAGTGGGTCCTGTCCATCGACGCCGACGAGCGTGTCACGCCCGCGCTGCGCGACGAGATCCTGGCCGCCATCGACTCGGGCCAGGCCGATGCCTATGACATGCCCCGGCTCTCGCGGTTCTGCGGCCGGTTCATCCGCCACGGCGGCTGGTATCCGGACCGCCTCACCCGCCTGTTCCGGCTGGGCAAGGCCCGCTTCACCGATGACCTCGTCCACGAGAACGTGGTCACCGATGCTCCGGTGGCCCATCTGCGTTCACCGCTGCTGCACTACACCTACGACGACTTCTCGCAGGTGCTGCGCAAGATCGATCAATATTCAACGCTCGGCGCCCGGCAAGCCTTCGCGCGCGGCAAGACCGCCTCGCCAGCCAGCGCCCTGCTGCACGGCACCTGGGCCTTCCTGCGGACCTACCTGTTCCGGCGCGGCTTCCTCGACGGCCCGCAGGGGCTCGGCGTGGCGCTGATGAACGGGCAGGCCAGTTACTACAAGCACGTCAAGCTGTGGCTGCTGCACCGGCAGGCAGCGGAGACACCCCCGCCATCAGCCGGTTTGCCACCACGCTGAATTCACGCGCAGTGGGCCCAAAGCCCATCTGCTCGATATGGACCGCCGCGTGCGCCAGCAGCGCGGCACGCAGCGAGACATCCCGCAGGCCGCGCCCGATCGCATCCGCCAGCGCCGGCGCATCGCCGACGGGCACCAGTAGCCCCGCCCGGCCCTCATCGAGAATCTCGCGCGGCCCGGTCGGGCAGTCGGTACTGACCACAACCTGACCCACCGCCAGCGCCTCCAGCAGGACATTCGGCAGCCCTTCCATCTTCGAACTGAACGCCATCAGGCGCGCGCGCCGGATCCAGGCGTACGGGTTCGACTGGAAACCCTGGAACGTGACGCGGTCAGCAATGCCGAGCGACTTGGCCAGGGCCTCGAGTTGCGGGCGGGAGGCGCCATCGCCGACGATGACCAGCCTGTCCTCGATACCATCCGCCACCAGCCGCGCATAGGCGTGCAGCAGCGTGGTGAAGTCCTTCTGGCTCTCCTCGAGCCGGCCCACCGACACGACGAACGGCCCGGCCGGCGCATCGACCGGTGCCTTGGCCTTCTCGCGGATGCTGTCCAGATCGATCGGGTTGTAGAGCCGTACGAACCGGTCCGCAGCCTCCGGGATCAGCGCCTGCGCATCGCGCAGCATGCTGTCATTGAGCACGACCACGGCATCGTAATGCTCGCGGCACTGCCGCCGCAGCTTGCGGAGCTTGCGGCCATGCCCGCGCGCAAGGTGCGCCACGCTGAAATGCTGGTAGCCCATCATCGGCACGGGCAGCTTGCCCGTCAGCCGAGACACGGACATGTCGTAGTCCACTACGAGGTCATAGCCCTGCAGGATCTTGCGGAAGCGCCGGTTCAGCACCGGCTTGCGCACCGGCGGCAGCAGCAGTTCCTCGTAGATCTTGCCGAGCGGCCCGAGCTTGCGCTTCTTCTTGAGCTGCCGGCAGTGCGACAGCCAGGCCTCGGGCGCCAGCACGTGGACCTTCACGTCCTTCGGCAATCTCTCAAGAAAATGCGAGGCCAGTTCGTCCGACGGATAGGTGATCGTCAGCCCGATCTCGAACTGGCTGCGGTCCAGCGAGGTCAGCAGCGAGACCAGCGCGGTCTCGATTCCCCCATGCAGCAGATGGGTGACGTGGAACAGGATGCGCCGCTTGCCGCCCTGCGTCATCGATTGCACCGCCGCCTCAGCCATAGATCATCCGGACGCTATCGCCCAGCGCGTTGCGGAAGGTGGTCAGCGCGTCGTCCGACGGCGTGACCTGCCATTGCTCGCCCAGCGTGGCCTCGCACTGCGCGGTCTTGTTGACGTAGCGAATACGCACCGGCACGCCGGGCGTACGCGCCGTGTGGGCAAGGTACGGCGTCAGCAGTTCGCGCAGCCGCTCGGTGGAGGCGTTGCCGTTGAAACCCAGGCAGATCGCATCGGCATACTTGGCGCGCGCGGCCACGAGGTCCATCACCGACTCAGCCGTGAACCGCACGCCGCCGGTGAACGTATCGTGGCGGGCATTGCCCTGCGCAATCAGCAGCTCATCCTCGCGGAACATGTGGCGGTTCGCGTCGAACAACTCGTTGAACACGGTCATCTCGATCTGGCCCGTACCATCGTCGAGCAGCACGATCAACATTTTGCCGCGCTGGGTCATCTGCGTGCGAATGCCGGTGATGACGCCCGCCACGATCTTGCCCCGCACGTCGCGGCCATAGCCGCCGCCATTGCCCTGCACTTCCTTCTCGAGCCCGGCCAGCGTGCCCTTGACGAAGCGGCGTACCTCGTCGCGCCAGGCGTCGAACAGGTGCCCCGAGAAGTAGTAGCCGAGCGCCTGCTTTTCCTCCTGCAGCGTGCGCTTGGGCGTCCAGCGCGGCTCGTCGAGCAGTTCCGGGCGGTGGGCATCGCCGGCGTCGCCCATCAGGTCGAACAGCGACACCTGGTTGGCCGACTCCGCCTTCTGCTCGGCCGCTTCCATGGCGATGGACACCGAGGCCAGCAACTGGCCACGATTGTCATTGAGACTGTCGAACGCGCCGGCGCGGATCAGCGCCTCGATCGTGCGGCGATTGACCTGCCGGCGGTCCACGCGCTCGCAGAAGTCGAACAGGTCCGCGAACGGCTTTTCCTCGCGGGCGCGCAGGATGTCCTCGATGGCGCCCTGCCCCGAGCCCTTGATGCCGCCCAGCCCGTAGCGGATGGTCCTGGCATCGGTCGGGGCGAAGCGGTATTCGCTGGCGTTGACGTCTGGCGGCAGCACGGCGATGCCGTTCAGGCGGCAATCCTCATAAAGGATCTTGACCTTGTCCGTATCGTCCATGGCCAGCGACATGTTGGCCGCCATGAATTCGGCCGGATGGTGCGCCTTGAGCCACGCCGTGTAGTACGCCAATAGCGCGTAGGCGGCCGCGTGCGACTTGTTGAAGCCGTAGCCGGCGAACTTCTCCATCAGGTCGAAGATGTCGTCGGCCTGCTGTGACGACAGCCCGTTCTTGGCGGCGCCCTCGCGGAACAGCTCGCGGTGCTTGGCCATCTCCTCGGCCTTCTTCTTGCCCATGGCGCGGCGCAACAGGTCGGCGCCGCCAAGCGAGTAGCCACCGATGATCTGCGCCATCTGCATCACCTGCTCCTGGTAGACCATGATGCCGTAGGTCTCCTTGAGCACCGGTTCCACGCGCGGATCGGGGTACTCGACCTTCTCGCGGCCATGCTTGCGGGCGCAGAAGCTCGGGATCAGGTCCATCGGACCCGGGCGATACAGTGCCACGAGGGCGATGATGTCCTCGAAGCGGTCAGGCTTGGCGTCTTTCAGCATGCCCTGCATGCCCCGGCTTTCCAGCTGGAACACGGCCACCGTGTTGGCGGTCTTCAGGATGTCGAACGCGGGGCCATCGGCCAGCGGGATCTGGCTGCAATTCCAGTCAGCCTTGCTCGGGTCCAGCCGGCGGATGTAGCGCTCGGCCCAGTCGAGAATGGTCAGCGTGGTCAGGCCCAGGAAGTCGAACTTGACCAGGCCGGCGGCCTCCACGTCGTCCTTGTCGTACTGGCTCACCACGCCGCTCATGCCGTCGTTCTGGCCGCCCTGGGTGTAGAGCGGGCAGAAATCGGTGAGCCGGCCCGGCGCGATCAGCACGCCGCCGGCGTGCATGCCCACGTTCCGGGTCATGCCTTCCACGCGCTGCGCCAACTCCAGCAGCTGGCGCACCTCTTCCTCGTTGTTCTCGCGCTCGGCCAGGACCGGCTCTTCCTTCTTGGCTTCCTCGATGGTGACGAGCTTGCCCGGCTTGAACGGAATCAGCTTGGCCACGCCGTCGACAAAGCCATAGCCGAGATCCAGCACGCGGCCCACGTCGCGCACGGCCGCCTTGGCAGCCATGGTGCCGAACGTGGCGATCTGCGACACGGCGTCCTTGCCGTACTTCTCCTTCACATACGTGATCACGCGGTCGCGGCCGTGCTGGCAGAAGTCGATGTCGAAGTCGGGCATCGAGACCCGCTCCGGATTCAGGAAACGCTCGAACAGCAGCGCGTACTTGAGCGGGTCCAGGTCGGTAATGCCCAGCGCGTACGCCACGAGCGAGCCGGCGCCCGAGCCACGGCCCGGCCCCACCGGCACGCCGTTGTTCTTGGCCCAGTTGATGAAGTCCGCCACGATCAGGAAGTAGCCCGGGAAGCCCATCTTGATGATGGTGCCGGTCTCGAACTCCAGCCGCGCGTAGTACTCGGGCCGCTGCGCCTCGCGCTCGGCTTCGTCCGGGAACAGGACAACCAGCCGCTTCTCGAGGCCCTCGCGCGCCATGTGGATCAGGTAGTCGTCGAGCGACATGCCGTCCGGCGTGGGGAACAGCGGCAGGCGCGGCTTGCCCAGTTCCAGCGTCAGGTTGCAGCGCCGCGCGATCTCGACGGCGTTCTGCAGCGCGGAAGGAATGTCCGCGAACAGCGCGCACATCTCGTCCTGCGTCTTGAAATACTGGTCGGTCGTGAACTTGCGCGTGCGGCGCGGGTTGGCCAGCAACTCGCCTTCCGCGATGCAGACGCGGGCCTCGTGCGCCGTGAAGTCGTCCGGCGTCATGAACTGCACCGGGTGCGTGGCCACCACCGGCAGCTGCATCGCGGCAGCCAGCTGCACGGCCTGCTGGACGTAGGCATCGGTGCCGGGGTGCCCGGCCCGTTGCAGTTCGATATAGAACCGCTGCGGGAACACGCGCGCCCAGTGCTGCGCAGCGCGGCGGGCGCCTTCCTCATTGCCGTTGGCCAGCGCCTGACCGATATCGCCGCCCATGGCGCCGGATAGTGCGATCATGCCCGTGGCCAGCGGCAGCCCGTCCTCGCCGGGTTCGTCGAACCAGCCCGGCTCGATCTCGGCGCGGCCCTTGTGCTGGTTGCCCAGCCACGCACGCGAGAGCAGCATGCACAGGTTCAGGTAGCCACGGCGGTCCTGCACCAGCAGCAGCATGCGCGCGGGCTTGTCGCGGTCATCGGCGTTGGTCAGCCAGACGTCAGCGCCCACTACCGGTTTCACGCCGTCCCCGCGCGCTTCCTTGTAGAAGCGGATCAGGCCGAATGCGTTGGCGAGGTCGGTCAGGGCGAGCGCGCCCATGCCATCCTTGGCGGCGGCCTTGACGGCATCCTCCAGACGGACGATGCCGTCCACGACGGAGTATTCGGAATGCAGGCGGAGGTGTACGAAGCGGGGTGCAGACATAGGGCGCCATTGTACCGGCTCCCCCCGCCTGAAAACTTGAGACTTTTCGGAAAATGAGGGGCTCGGGCGACGTCTGGTCCGGTCCAGGGTGCCTGGAAACGGGGTGTCAGCCCGGCTCGCAAGCGGCTATAATTTCGCCTTTCCAATCAGGCAGTTATCGCGCGGCCCGCCGCGCGGTCCGGCAGCGCCCATCCCATGCAGATCGTCAATATTTCCGCTTACAAATTCGTCACGCTGGACGACATCGAGACCCTGCGCCCGGAAATGCGCGCGCGCTGCGAGGCGGCCGGCCTCAAGGGCACGATCCTGCTGGCGCCCGAGGGCATCAACATGTTCCTGGCCGGCCCGCGCGACGCCATCGACACCTTCATGGCCTGGCTCCATGCCGACGCGCGCTTCGCGGACATCGCGCCCAAGGAGAGCCTGTCGGACAACCAGCCGTTCAAGCGGATGCTGGTGCGCGCCAAGAAGGAAATCATCACCATGAAGATGCCGCTGATCCGCCCCGAGGCGGGCCGGGCGCCGTCCGTGCGGCCCGTGGATCTCAAGCGCTGGCTTGACCAGGGCCACGACGACGCCGGCCGCCCCGTGGTGATGCTCGATACACGCAATGCGTTCGAGGTGGCCGTGGGCACCTTCGAGAACGCGGTGGAATACGACATTGCGAAATTCAGCGATTTTCCGCCCGCCGTGGCCGCCCGCAAGGCCGAGCTGGAGGGCAAGACCGTAGTGTCGTTCTGCACCGGCGGCATCCGCTGCGAGAAAGCCGCCATCCACATGCAGGAAGTGGGCATGGAGCACATCTACCAGCTCGAAGGCGGCATCCTGAAGTACTTCGAGGAAGTGGGCGGCAGCCACTACAAGGGCGACTGCTTCGTGTTCGACTATCGAACCGCCCTGAACCCCAGCCTCGAGCCGGCCGGCCCGGTGCAGTGCTTTGCCTGCCGTGCGGTGGTCACGCCAGAGGAACAGCAACATCCAAGCTATGTGGTGGGCAAGCAATGCCCGCATTGCGCGGCGCAGAGCGGTCAGGCGGCCGCCTGACGCACACATCCCAACGCGAATTCACCTGGCAATTCGCCGAGTTCTTACGCGGCGAGCAGGTGATAGAGGTTGCGCAGCATGCCTGCGGTGGCGCCCCAGATGAAGCGGTGGCCACCTTCCTCGCGCGGGTACGGCATCGAATAAAACTGACGTTCGCCCTCCTCCCAGCGAAACAGCCGCCGCTCGTGGCGTGACGGGTCCATCAGGAAGGCCAGCGGCACTTCGAAGATGTCGGCCACCTCGCCGGCATCGGCCTCCAGCGCGAAGCCGGTGCGCACCAGCCCCACAATGGGGCTGACGTGGTAACCGGTGCCCGTGATGTAGTCGGGCAGCGAGCCGAGCACCTCGATATAGTCCCGATCAAGCCCGATCTCTTCCTTCGTCTCACGCAGCGCGGTGGCGATGCGGTCCGCATCGTAGGTTTCCTGCCGCCCGCCCGGAAAGCTGATCTGGCCCGCGTGGGCCTTGAGGTTGGCGTTGCGTTCGGTCAGCAGCACGGTCAGACCGTCCGTACGGTCCACCAGCGGCACCAGTACGGCGGCTTCGCGCAGGCCCCGACTCCTGTCGTAGACGCGCGACTCGTCAGTCAGCTCGGGCTCCCAGGCGGGCGGCGACAGCAGGCGGTGGCGGATGAAGTCCGGGCGCATCCGGGGCGCCGAGAGCGGCGCGCGGAGGGCATCGGTGCCGATGACCGGCAAGGTTTCTGGGTCGAATTTGGGGCGCATGACACCATCGAGTATGACAGAAGCGCGCCATGTCGCGCTGCAGCACACATACAAGCAAAAAGGACACCCGAAGGTGTCCTTTCCGAATCCGATACAGCACCGGTTGCCCGGTGCCGGACGGCATCGCCTTACTCGGCGGCAGCAGCCTTCGCAGCCTTCGAGACCAGCTTTTCCTTGATACGTGCCGACTTGCCCGAACGCTCGCGCAGGTAGTACAGCTTTGCACGGCGCACGTCGCCACGACGCTTCACTTCGATGCCGGCGATCAGCGGCGAGTACAGCTGGAACGTACGTTCCACGCCTTCACCCGACGAGATCTTGCGCACGATGAAGGACGAGTTCAGGCCACGGTTACGCTTGGCGATCACCACGCCTTCGTAGGCCTGCACGCGCTTGCGGGTGCCTTCCACGACGTTCACGTTGACGATCACGGTGTCGCCCGGGGCGAACGCGGGAATGGTCTTGTTCGCGGTCAGGCGCGCAATCTCTTCCTGCTCGATTTGCTCGATGAGATTCATCGTTTTTTCTCCATTACCATCATGCCAGCGTTGTATGCCCCAGGACTTGGCCCGGGCCCCGGCAGAGGATGGGGTTTCATTTGACGGGAGCGAACTCCCGCCCTGCTTTCGCCGTCCACTCCGACAGAAACTTCTCATCGGCCTTGGACAACAAACCTTGTCCGCGCGCCACCTCGATCAAATCGGGACGCTTGCGCGCGGTGTTGGCCAGCGCCTGCTGGCGCCGCCATTTCTCGATCTCGGCGTGATGGCCCCCAAGCAAAATATCGGGCACCCGCACACCTTCGTATTCTTCCGGCCGCGTGTAATGCGGACAATCCAGCAGGCCGTTGACGAAGCTGTCCTGCACGGCCGACTGCGCATCGCCCAGCACGCCAGGCAGATGCCGCACCACCGCGTCGATCAGCGCCATGGCCGGCAGTTCACCACCGGACAGGACGAAATCGCCGAGGCTGATTTCCTCGTCCACGCGGCGGTCGATCAGCCGCTGGTCGATTGCCTCGTAGCGGCCGCACAACAGCACCAACCCGGGGCGCCGCGACAGCGACATCACCTTCTCATGCGTGAGCGGGGCGCCCTGCGGCGACATCAGTACCACATGCGGGACTGCCACACCGGCTTCCGCCTGCGCCGCGGCCGCCGCGTCGATCGCGTCGTCCAGCGGCTTGGCCAGCATCACCATGCCAGGACCACCGCCGTAAGGCCGGTCGTCGATGGTGCGGTAATTGTCGACCGTGAAGTCGCGCGGATTCCAGGTGCGCAGCGCGTAACGCTGCTGCTTGGCCGCCCGGCTGGTAATGCCCCAGTCGGTCAGCGCCCGAAACATCTCGGGAAACAGCGTGATTACATCGAACTGCATCCGCGGCCCCTTGGTGTGCTTCGGTACTTCAGTAGTCGAGCCCCCAGTCCACCACGATGCGCCGGGCGGCGGTATCCACCGTGCGCAGGAACGCGTCCACGAACGGCACCAGCCGCTCGCCGGGCTTCCCATCCGGCAGCGTGTACGCCACCTGGAGGATCTGGTGGGCGCCATTGTCGATCAGGCCGGATACCTCGCCCAGGGTTTCGCCCTGTTCGTTGAGCACGGCGCAACCGATCAGGTCGACCCAGTAAAACTCATTCTCTTCCGGCGGCGGGAAATCCGCGCGCCGGATCCAGACGCGACGCCCTTTCAGGGCTTCGGCCACATTGCGGTCCGCTACGCCGGCGGCCTGGGCCACCACGGTGCCGCTATGTTCGCGCGACTGGGCAATCTTGACGCACAACGCCTCGTCCGGCTGTGCCGGCGCCACCACCACGCCGGCCTGCGGCGCGCGAAGCAGCCACCAGCGGCGGGCGTGGAGCAATGCGGAGGCGTCGTCCGCGTGCGGCAGGACCTTGATCCAGCCACGGATGCCATAGGCGGCGCCCACATAGCCCACTTCGACGAGATCGTCGGGCAGGCTGTCGGTGAACAGCAGCGCTGCGGGCAGCTTGCGGGGCTTGGGCGGCTGGCCCGATACCTCGGCCTGCGCCGCGGTACCTTGCCGGTTCAACGGCTTGCGGCCGGGGGCGTTGCCAGTCACTGAGACGATGCGTCCGATGCGTCAGGCACGCGCCACAACGGGCCGCGCGCCATGGCGGCAATCAGACAGCGGCCTTGGCGGCTTGCTTGACCAGGCGGGCAACCGTCGGCGACAGCTGGGCGCCAACGCCTTGCCAGTACGTCAGGCGGTCTTGCACCAGGCGCAGGCTTTCTTCCTTGCCGGAGGCGAGCGGGTTGTAGAAACCAACGCGCTCGATGAAACGGCCATCGCGACGGTTGCGCGAGTCAGCGGCAACGATATTGAAGAAGGGGCGCTTCTTGCTGCCGCCGCGAGCCAGACGGATTACGACCATGGGGTTATTCCTCGAAAAAACGGGGGTGTGCGAACACGAAACGCAAGAGTATAGCCCAGTTCCCAATGCCAAACAAACACTTAGCGCGCATTTCGCGCCGCGCCCGGCCCCTGGTGCGCCGTTGGCGCAACATGGGCTGCCGGCACCGTCGCGTAAATCGTGAAATCCACCGTGAAACCCGCCGCAAAACCCACGGCCGGCGCGACGTTACAAAGCTGGCAAAAATGTCGAAACAATCGGTTACACGGGTAACGGGATTGGCATAGGCGGTCACACGGCGCCTGCGTACCATGAACCCATCTTCCTGACTCTTTTGCCTGCTACAGGATCTTGGAATTTCGCATGCTTACCCGCCCCCACCTGCGTCTCCTGGTGGCTGGTACCCTGGCCCTCACGGGCCTGATCGGCAGTATTGCCGCCAGCCACGCGCAAGTTGCCTTCTGGCACACCGCCCGGGCCGAACAATCGGCGCGCGTCAATCGCGTTGCCGGTGGCTGGGAAATGGCGAGTGTGCGTGCCGAAAGCCGGGACCACGTGCGGGCGCAGATCGAACGGATGGAACAGCGGGCGCGCAATGATGACCGCCTGAGCGGGCGCCCGCCCGGAGCCGCGGGACGCGACGATGACCGCCCAGTGAGGCAGACGTCCGACCGCAGCAGCATGAATGATACCCCCGGTCGCGGCAACGACATGCGCCCGGCGGGCATGGGCCCGGGCTGGCAGGCGCGCGGCCGCGATGGCGCGCGCTGAGCTCCCGCCCCTCCCCCATCCCCCATCCCCTTTCTCGAACGGCCGGAACTCCGGCCGTTTTGCCGTGTCTCTCAGGATGTGCGTGCCTCGTGTCCGCACAGGCTGCCGCCCGGTGCAGTCGGCGATTCCAGACGGGGTTCAACCCCGGCGCCCTCGCAGCGTGCCGTCGTTGCGCAGACGGCAATCGAACTGACCTGCCTCTGCCCGGCACCCACTGGTCCGGCTCCGGCCACTCCGGTCTTGTCCCGATATCCTCACCGGGCGCAGCCTCCACGTACAATGTGACGATTGTCAGCCCCCGTGCCTGCCACATCGCCACCCACAATGCCCACCACCGCAAGCCAAGCCCCCGCCCTCGGCGCCGATGCACGCCGCCCGGCCCGGGGCAAGTCCAAGCTGATCACCGTCGCCCTGGCGTTCCTGCTCGGTAGCCTGGGGGCGCATCGTTTCTACCTGAAGGGATTCGGCGACAAGTTCGGCTGGGCGCACCTGCTGGCCACGCTGGCGGGGGCGATCGGGATCGCCTCGCTGGTGACGGGCGCCGGGTCTACCGCGCTGAACTGGACGTTTGCGGTGGCGGGCGGCACCTCCGTGATTGCGGCCTTCCTGACCGCCATCGTGTTCGGGCTACGCCCCGACGACCGCTGGGATGCGCGCTATAACGCATACGGCAAACCCACGCGCTCTGGCTGGCCCGTGGTGATCCTGGTCATCCTGTCCCTGCTGATCGGTACCGGCCTCCTGATGGCCGGGCTCGCTATCAGCTTCCAGACGTTCTTCGAGTCGCAGGTGGAGGCGGCCAAGGCGCTTTCCCAATAGTTAGCGCACACTTTCGCTGCAACATGACAATGGGATGACATTGGTCAAACGCGCTCCTGCAAATCGCCCATACTGGTAAGTCCGAGTACGCACGGTATGGAGCATGGCCCGCCATGGCGGGTCGATGCAAAGGAGCGCCCGATGGAACATCCCACGTATGAAGAAGGACGCCTGGCTGCCATCGCGGTCAGGCTGGCCCTGTCGTCGGGCCTGCCGGCGACCAGTGCGAAAGCCGCGCTGGAGTTGGCCTGCCGCATGATCGAGGACCAGCAGGCGGCGCCTCAGAAAAGCGAACCCTGCCGGTCATCGGTGTCGCGGGGTCGCCCGGTGGGCCGGGTCGGCCTGGGCGGCGGCCTGAACAGCGACGTATCCAGTTCGAACCGGTTGTAACGGAAGCCTAGCCGCTCGGCGGTCTTGTAGAACCGCTGACGCATCAGATCCGCCCAGATCCCCGTGCCGCGCATACGCGAGGCGAAGTCGGCATCGTAATCCTTGCCGCCCCGCATCTCGCGCACGCGGTTCATGACCCGCTCGGCACGGTCGGGGAAATGCGCTTCCAACCACTCCTGGAATAGCGGGCGCACCTCCCACGGCAGACGCAGCACGATGTAGTTGGCATAGACCGCCCCGGCCTCCCGGGCGGCTTCCAGCACGCGCTCGAGGTCCGGTTCGGTGACGAACGGGATGATCGGCGCCACGCTCACCCCCACTGGAATCCCCGCATCGGTCAGTTCGCGGATCGTGCGCAGTCGCCGCGCCGGCGTGGCCGCGCGTGGCTCCAGCGTGCGGGCGATGCCAGCGTCGAGTGTGGTGATCGTCACAGCCCCCACCGCCAACCGCTTGGCGGCCATGGGTGCCAACAGGTCGATATCACGTTCGATCAGTGACGACTTCGTGATCAGCGCCACCGGGTGGTCAGTCTCGTGCAATACCTCTAGCAGGCCGCGCGTGATGCGCTGCTCGCGCTCGATGGGCTGGTAGGCGTCGGTATTCACGCCCAGCGCGATGGTTTCGCAGCGATACGACGGCCTGGACAATTCGTCGCGCAGGCGCTCGGCCGCATTGGTCTTGGCGTAGAGCTTCGTCTCGAAATCGAGCCCCGGCGACAAGTCCAGATAGGCGTGCGTCGGCCGGGCGAAGCAGTAGATGCAGCCGTGCTCGCAGCCCCGGTAAGGATTGATCGAGACATCGAACGGGATGTCTGGCGAGGCGTTGCGCGTCAGGATCGAGCGGGCCTGCTCGAGCGTGACCTGGGTGACGAGCCTGGGCGGCAGCGCGCCTTCGGCCGGGGCCGGATCGTCTTCGGCCGGCGCCCAGCCGTCGTCGAACGCCTCGCGCTGGTCGCGCTCGAAGCGTCCCTGGAGATTGCTGACGGCGCCGCGCCCCTTGCGGGCCACGGGCGGACGGCGGGCGCCTTCGCCCTTCCCGTCGCCGCCGAAGTCGTGATCGTCACCCATCTTGCGTCGGACGGCCTTACTCGCGCTCTTCCACCGAGATGGCCAGTGTCTCCTTGATCTCTTCCATCACCACGTAGCTCTTGGATTGGGCTGCGCCCGGCAACTGCAACAGAATGTCGCCGAGCAGGCGGCGGTACTCGCTGATCTCGCGAATCCGCGCCTTGATCAGGTAGTCGAAGTCGCCTGAGACGAGGTGACACTCCAGCACCTCGGGAATCCGCAGCACCTCGCGCCGGAACTGCTCGAACATATTGCCCGATTTGTTGCCCAGCGAAATCTCCACGAATACCAGCAGCGCGCTACCCAGCAGCCCCGGATTCAGCCGGGCGTAGTAGCCCATGATGACACCGTCGCGCTCCAGGCGCTTCACGCGCTCGATGCACGGCGTGATGGTCAGCCCCACCCGCTCCGCCAGGTCTTTCATCGACACCCGCCCGTCGTCCTGGAGCACCGTAAGAATCTTCCGATCCAGCCGATCGAGGCCGCGCACCGGCTGACGCGTCGTTCTCATGACTTTTTCCTGTTTTTCTAAATTAATCGGTAACTAACACTACTTTGAAGTCAATAGTATAGATACGAATCCTTCTATTTCATTCTTTCGCAGGTCCGGAGTCATCGAAATGCGTGTTCTTGTGCTTGGCAGTGGTGTTATTGGCGTGACCAGCGCGTGGTACCTGGCCCGTGCCGGTCATGAAGTGACCGTCGTGGATCGCGAATCCGCGCCGGCGCTTGGCACCAGCTTTGCCAATGCCGGCCAGATCTCGCCGGGCTACGCGTCGCCGTGGGCCGCGCCGGGTGTGCCGCTCAAGGCCATCAAGTGGATGTTCCAGGAACACGCCCCGCTGAGCATCAAGCCGGATGGCACGCTGTTCCAGCTCCAGTGGATGTGGCAGATGCTGCGCAACTGCACACCGGCCCGCTATGCCGTGAACAAGGAGCGCATGGTGCGGCTGGCCGAGTACAGCCGCGATTGCATCCGCGCACTGCGCGCCGAGACCGGCATCGCCTATGAAGGCCGCCAGCAGGGCACGCTCCAGGTGTTCCGCACGGACGCGCAACTCCAAGCCGCGGCGCGCGACATCGCCGTGCTCGAGGAAGCGGGCGTGCCCTACCAATTGCTTTCGCGCGAGGAACTCGGCGCGAGCGAACCGGCGCTGGCCGCCGCTGGCCACAAGCTGGCCGGCGGCCTGCGCCTGCCGAATGATGAAACCGGAGATTGCCAGCTGTTTACCCAGCGGCTGGCAGCCATGGCCGAATCGCTTGGCGTGCAGTTCCTGTACAACCGCTCGATCGACGGCCTGATGACCCAGGGTGACGCCGTGACCGGAGCCGTGGTCGGCGGCCAGCCGATGTATGCCGAGGCCGTGGTGGTGGCGCTGGGCAGCTGGTCCACGCCGTTCGTCCGCAACGTGCTGCCGGGACTGTCGAACCTGCCGGTGTACCCCCTCAAGGGCTTCTCGATCACGGTGCCGATGACCGATGCCGCGCGCAGCCCGGTGTCGACGGTGCTCGACGAGACCTACAAGGTGGCGATCACGCGCTTCGACGACCGCATCCGCGTGGGCGGCATGGCGCAGATCGTCGGCTATGACCGTTCGCTCGATCCGGCCAAGCGCCGCACGCTCGAACACGTGGTGACGGACCTGTTCCCCGGCGCCGGCGATGTCAGCCGCGCGACCTTCTGGACCGGCCTGCGTCCGATGACGCCGGACGGCACGCCAGTGGTCGGCCCCGCCGGCATTCGCGGCCTGTGGCTCAACACCGGCCACGGCACGCTCGGCTGGACCATGGCCTGCGGCTCGGGCAAGCTGCTGTCCGACCTGGTCTCCGGCACGCGCCCGGCGATTCGCGCCGACGACCTGTCGGTGGACCGCTACCGCCAACCCGCGCGCACGCACGGCGTGCCGCGTCCGGTGCCGGCCTGATCGTTCCTGAGCGTCCGTACTTCGACGAAAAAAAGGCGACCTTCGGGTCGCCCTTTTTCATCCCCAACGCAAGCTGCGCGTCAGAACTGGTCCACCGACATCGCCTTGACCGGCTCGGCACCGGCGACGATGGCGTCGCGCAGCGACGTCGCCTGCGACAGGATGTGCTCGCCGAAGAAATGCGCCGTGGCGATCTTGGCATCGTAAAACGCCGGGTCTTCGCCGCGCTTGGCGTCGGCCGCCAGCATCGCACGGCCCAGTTGCCAGCCCGAGAACACGATGCCGCACAGTTTCAGGTACGGCACGCTGCCCGCGAACACCGCGTTCGGATCGCCCTTGGCGCTCTCCACGACGAAGCGCACCACGGCCTCGAGCGCCTCGCGGCCCCGCTTGAGTTGGCCCTGCACTGCCACGAAGGCAGCGCCGCCATGCTGGCCCAGCGCGGCCTCGGTCTCGGCGATCTTCGCGCAGATCGCGCGCGCCACGGCACCGCCATCGCGCACGGTCTTGCGGCCCACGAGGTCATTGGCCTGGATAGCCGTGGTGCCCTCGTAGATCGGCAGGATCCGCGCGTCGCGGTAGTACTGTGCCGCGCCGGTTTCCTCGATGAAGCCCATGCCGCCGTGCACCTGCACGCCAAGGCTGGTCACATCGATCGACAGCTCGGTGCTCCAGCCCTTGACCACGGGCACCATGAACTCGTAGAACGCCTGGTTTTCGCGGCGCGTCGCCTCGTCCGGATGCTGGTGGGCGGCATCGCTGGTCGCAGCGGCCACGTAGGCCACGGCGCGAGCGCCCTCGGTCAGCGCGCGCATCGTCATCAGCATGCGCTTGACGTCGGGGTGATGGATGATCGTCACGGCTTCGCGCGCCGAGCCGTCGACCGGCCGGCTCTGCACGCGGTCCCGCGCATAGGCCACGGCGTGCTGGTAGGCGCGCTCGGACACCGCGATGCCCTGCATGCCCACCGCGAAGCGCGCCGCGTTCATCATGATGAACATGTATTCGAGGCCGCGATTCTCCTCGCCGACCAGCGTGCCGATAGCGCCGCCATGGTCGCCGAACTGGAGCACCGCCGTCGGGCTGGCCTTGATGCCGAGCTTGTGCTCGATCGACACGCAGTGCACGTCGTTGCGCGCACCGGTCGTGCCGTCCGGGTTGACCAGGAACTTCGGCACGACGAACAGCGAGATGCCCTTGACGCCTTCCGGCGCGCTCGGCGTGCGGGCCAGCACCAGATGGACGATGTTCTTCGCCATGTCGTGCTCGCCGTACGTGATGAAGATCTTGGTGCCGAACAGCTTGAACGTGCCGTCGCCCTGCGGCTCTGCGCGCGTGCGCACGGCGGCCAGGTCCGAGCCGGCCTGCGGCTCGGTCAGGTTCATCGTGCCGGTCCACTCGCCTGCGATCAGCTTGGGCAGGATGACCGCCTTCTGTTCGTCGGTGCCGGCGGTCAGCAGGGCTTCGATGGCGCCATCGGTCAGCAGCGGGCACAGCGCGAACGACAGGTTGGCGCTGTTCAGCATCTCGATGCACGGCGTAGCGACGAGCTTGGGCAAACCCTGGCCGCCAAAATCGCTCGGATGCAGCACGCCCTGCCAGCCGCCCTCGCCGAACTGGCGGAACGCGTCGCGGAACCCGGGCGTGGTGGTGACCACGCCGTCCTTCCAGCTGCTGGGGTCGAGATCGCCCGCGCGGTTCAGCGGGGCCACCACTTCCTCGTTGAACCGAGCCGCTTCCTCGAGCACGGCCTGCACCGTGTCCGGGGTGGCTTCCTCATAGCCCGGCATCTGGCTGACGGCGTTCAGGTCCGCCAGTTCGTTCATGACGAACAGCATGTCCTTGAGCGGTGCGCGATAAGTCATCGAAGTCTCCTGGATCTTGTAAAAAAGCCGCTCGCGGGATGCTCCCGGAACGGCTTCATTCTTCTTGTTGTGGCGCCGGCGCCCATACCAGACGGTACGCGGCCCGGCGCGGGCCAGACATCAGCCCAGTGCTGCCACCAGCTCCGGCACCACGGTGTTCAGGTCGCCCACCAGGCCGTAGTCCGCCACCGAGAAGATCGGGGCTTCGGCGTCCTTGTTGATCGCGACGATCACCTTGGAGTCCTTCATGCCGGCCAGATGCTGGATCGCGCCCGAAATACCGACGGCGATGTACAGCTGCGGCGCGACGATCTTGCCGGTCTGGCCGACCTGATAGTCGTTCGGCACGAAGCCGGCGTCCACGGCGGCGCGCGAGGCGCCCAGCGCGGCGCCCAGCTTGTCGGCCAGCGGCGTCAGCACCTTGGTGTAGTTCTCGCCCGAACCCACGCCACGGCCACCGGACACGATGATCTTGGCGGCGGTCAGCTCCGGACGGTCGCTCTTGGCCACTTCGCGCGAGACGAATTGCGAGATGCCCAGGTCAGCCACGGCCGGCAGGGTCTCGACCGCAGCCGAGCCACCTTCGGCGGCAGCCGCGTCGAACGCCGTGCCGCGCACGGTGATGACCTTGATCTTGTCGGCCGACTTCACGGTGGCAATGGCGTTGCCAGCGTAAATCGGACGCTCGAAGGTATCCGGTGCGTCGACCTTGGAGATTTCCGAGATCTGGGCCACGTCCAGGCGGGCGGCCACGCGCGGCAGGATGTTCTTGCCGTACGGCGTAGCCGGCGCCAGGATGTGGCTGTAGTCGTTGGCGATGGCCAGCACCTGCTCGGCCACGTTCTCGGCCAGGCCGTCGCCGAAATAGGCGGCATCGGCCAGCAGGACCTTGGTAACGCCGGCGATCTTGGCGGCGGCATCGGCGGCAGCCTTGGCATTGGCGCCGGCTACCAGCACGTGGACGTCGCCACCGCACTGTGCGGCAGCCGTCACGGTGTTCAGCGTGGCGGCCTTGATCGATTGATTGTCGTGTTCAGCAATGACGAGTGCAGTCATGTTTTCTCTCCCCGCGCTCAGATAACCTTGGCTTCAGACTTCAGCTTTTGCACCAGCGTGGCCACGTCCGGCACCATCACGCCCGCGCTGCGCTTGGCCGGCTCCACGACCTTCACGGTCGACAGACGCGGGGCCACATCCACGCCGAGGTCTTCGGGCTTCACGGTTTCCAGCGGCTTCTTCTTGGCCTTCATGATGTTCGGCAGCGTCACGTAGCGCGGCTCGTTCAGGCGCAGGTCCGTGGTCACCACGGCCGGCAGCTTGACCGACAGCGTTTCCAGACCGCCATCCACTTCACGGGTCACCGATGCCTTGCCATCCGCCACCACTACCTTCGAGGCGAACGTGGCTTGCGGCAGGCCGGCCAGCGCGGCCACCATCTGGCCGGTCTGGTTCGAGTCATCGTCGATGGCCTGCTTGCCCAGGATCACCAGTTGCGGCTGCTCCTTGTCGATCAGTGCCTTGATCAGCTTGGCCACGGCCAGCGGCTGCAGGTCTTCGTTCGATTCCACCAGGATGCCGCGGTCGGCGCCAATGGCCATCGCGGTGCGCAGGGTCTCCTGGCACTGCGTGACACCGCACGACACGGCGATCACTTCGGTGACGACGCCAGCTTCTTTCAGGCGCACGGCCTCTTCCACGGCGATTTCGTCGAACGGGTTCATGCTCATCTTGACGTTGGCCAGGTCGACGCCCGTGCCATCCGACTTCACGCGGACCTTGACGTTGTAGTCCACCACCCGCTTGACTGCGACGAGTACTTTCATGCGCTCACTCCACTGATAGCTGATAGTCCAAAGATTTAAATCGCTCGCCATTATAACCACCGGGGTGGCGCAGCTTTAGTTTTTCGAACGATCGTACTATTTTATAGACAAAGAATTGCCGGGGCTAGCCCGGCAATCGAAGAAATCTGCGCCCATTGTGCCGCAGGATGCCCCGCGTGCACAGGGTTTGGACGATTTCCTCGAAAATCGTCCCTGACCGGCACCGGAGTGATGATTACCAGGCGGTGATCACCGACTCCTTGTAGGTGTTGGTGATGTACTGCTTCACCTCGGCCGAGTGGTAGGCCTTGACCAGCTTGGCCACCCACGGCTTGTCCTTGTCCGCCGCGCGGATGGCAATCAGGTTCGCGTACGGGCCCTTCGGGCCTTCTGTGGCGATTGCATCACGCGTGGGCGACAGGCCGGCGGACTCGGCATAGTTGCCGTTGATCGCGGCGGCGTCCAGGTCGTCAAGCGAGCGCGGCAGCTGGGCGGCGTCCAGTTCGACGATCTTGATCTTCTTCGGATTTTCCACGATGTCCAGCGGCGTGGCCTTCAGGCCGGCGTCCGGACGCAGCTTGATCAAGCCCTTGGCCTGCAGCAGCAACAGGCCGCGGCCGCCGTTGGTCGGATCGTTCGGCACGCCCACGCGGGCGCCCTGCTTGATCTGGTCCAGCGACTTCACCTTCTTCGAGTACACGCCCATCGGGAACGTGACCGTGAAGCCCACGTGCGTGAACTTGTAGCCGCGATCCTTGATCTGGGCTTCGAGGTACGGCAGATGCTGGTAGCTGTTGGCATCGAGGTCGCCAGCGGCCAGCGCAGCGTTCGGCTGGATATAGTCGCTGAACTCCACCACCTGGATATTCAGGCCGTCCTTGGCCGCCACCTTCTTCACCTGCTCCATGATCTGCGCGTGCGGGCCGCCCGTCACGCCAACCTTGATCGGCTTTTCCTGCGCGGAGGCGCCCACGGAAACAGCCATGCCCAGCGCCAGCGCTGCGGCAGTCTTCAGCAAATTACGACGTTGCATTTTCGATTTACCCCTAGTTTCCCAAAGAATTGAAGCCGATCAACGATGGCTGATGCGGCGCACGAGCCAGTCGCCAAAGCTCTGCACGGCCTGTACGAAGACAATCAGGATCACCACCACGGCGACCATGACCTCGGTGATATAGCGCTGGTAGCCGTAGCGGATGCCCAGGTCACCCAGCCCGCCGCCGCCGATGGCGCCGGCCATGGCCGAATAGCCGACCAGGCTCACGAAGGTGATGGTCAGGCCGGCCACGATGCCAGGCATTGCCTCGGGCAACAGCACCTTCCAGACGATCTGGCGCGTGGTGGCGCCCATCGACTGCGCGGCTTCCACCAGCCCCTTGTCCACCTCGCGCAGCGCCGCCTCGACCAGCCGGGCGATGAACGGCACCGCCGCGATCGTCAGCGGCACCACGGCCGCCGTTGTGCCGATCGACGAACCGACGATAAAGCGCGTGAACGGGATCACCACCACCAGCAGGATGATGAACGGGATCGAACGCACCGCGTTCACGACCACGCCGATGGAGCGGTTGAACAGCGGATGCGACAGCACGCCGCCCCGGTTGGTCAGGTGCAGCAGCACGCCCAGCGGCACGCCGAACAATGCGCCCACCACGCCCGAGATCGACACCATCAACAGCGTCTCGCCGAACGACGCCAGGAACAGGTCAAACATTTCAGACCACATGTTCGATCTCCTCCACCACAACGCCCTGCGTCTGCAAATACTCCATGGCCGCGCGCACCGCGGCCGGCTCGCCCGTGGCCATGATCGCCAGCGAGCCGAACGCCTGCCCCTGGATCTCGTCGATATGGCCGTGCAGAATGTTGAAGTCCAGCCCGTGCTGGCGGATCGCCTGGGCCAGCACCGGCCGGTCGACGTTCTCGCCCGTGAAAGCCAGCCGGTAGACGTGGTCGCGGCCGTTGCCGAGCCGGCTTTCCACGCGCTTGAGCACGCTGGCCGGCAGCTCCTGGGCGATCACGTCGCCGATCATCGCGCGCGTGACGGCGTGCTGCGGGCGCAGGAAGACGTCGATCACGCGGCCGGTTTCCACGACCTGGCCGGCCTCGAGCACGGCCACGCGGTCGCAGACCTGCTTGATGACCTCCATCTGGTGCGTGATCATGACGATGGTCAGGCCCAGCTCGCGGTTGATCTGCTTGAGCAGGTCGAGGATCGCGCGCGTGGTCTCGGGGTCCAGCGCGGAGGTGGCTTCGTCGGACAGCAGCACCTTCGGCTTGCTGGCCAGCGCACGCGCAATACCCACGCGCTGCTTCTGCCCACCGCTGATCTGCGCGGGATAGCGGTCGCGCAGGGCCGACAGGCCCACGAGGTCCAGCAGCGGCAGCACCGTCGCGGCAATTTCTGACTTGGTTTTGCCGGCCAGCTCCAGCGGCAGCGCTACGTTGTCATAGACCGTGCGCGACGACAGCAGGTTGAAATGCTGGAAGATCATGCCGATCTCGCGGCGCGCCGCGCGCAGGCGGTTGGCGTCCAGCGCGGTCAAATCGTGGCCGTCGACGATCACCCGGCCGGCGCTGGGCCGGTTCAGGAGGTTGATGGCACGCACCAGCGTGCTCTTGCCGGCCCCGCTTCGGCCGATGATGCCGAAGACTTCACCGGGCGCGATGGAGAGGCTGACGTCGCGCAGCGCATGCACTTCCCCCGACCCGCCGGGGAATCGCTGCGAGAGTCCTTGCAGTTCGATCATGGAAAGAGAAAAGAAAACGGCAACAGCGTGGGGTCTCCAGCGTTGTTGCCGCGCATTATTTTTCTGAAGCTCGCATTTTATGCGATTCGCTTCATACCTCAAACGAGATTTTTTCGATCCCCTTATGCATTGAGAGCATATAGAAGCACCGTCGATCGCATTTTTGCGAATTACGGGTCACTTGAATCGACGACCTTAAAGGTTTTCAGCCTTCCATCAACACCTTCAGGTGCGCATGCACGCTCCGACCCAGCGCGCTGAGGTTGTAGCCGCCCTCCAGGCAACTCACGATGCGACCCTTGGCGTGCACGCGCGCCACTTCCATCAGCCGCTCGGTGATCCACGCGTAGTCCTGCTCTACCAGACCCATCTGGCCGAGGTCGTCCTCGCGGTGGGCATCGAAGCCGGCCGAGATAAAGAGCATCTGGGGCCGGAATTCGTTCAGGCGCGGCAGCCAGATCGTCTCCACCACCTCGCGCACTGCCATGCCGTTGGTATAGGCGGGCAGCGGGATGTTCGCCATGTTCGACGCAATGTGCTCCGTACCGCTGTACGGATAGAACGGGTGCTGGAAAAAGCTGCACATCAGCACCTGCGGGTCGTTGCGGAAAGCCGCCTCGGTGCCGTTGCCGTGGTGGACATCGAAATCGATCACGGCCACGCGCTCCAGGCCGTGCGCGGCCAGCGCGTGACGGGCGGCAATCGCCACGTTGTTGTAGAAGCAGAAGCCCATGGCGCGGTCCGGCTCGGCGTGGTGGCCCGGCGGGCGCACGCAGCAGAACGCGTTTTCCAGTTCGCCGGCCATCACGGCGTCGGTGGCGGCCACGGCGGCGCCGGCCGCGTGCGTGGCGGCGGTCAGCGTGTGGGGATTCATGGTGGTATCCGGATCGATCGCGTGGTAGCCGCTCGCGGGGCTCACGGCCGCCAACTGGGAGACATAGTCGGGCCGGTGCACGCGCTCGATCTGCTCTTCGGTGGCGGCTGGCGCGTCGCGGCGGTCCAGCAGCCCGTCCAGCCCGTGCGAGATCAGGTGATCCTCGATCGCCTGCAGCCGTTCCGGGCACTCCGGATGGAAATGTCCCATCTCGTGCAGCTGGAATGCGGGATGTGTGTAGTAGCCCGTTGGCATTGTCGTTTCCGGGTCAAGTTTGTCTCCAATCGATACGTTAGCACATGACGTGCCACATCATCCGTGAGCCGGCGGGATCGCTGGCGCCGGGAGGCATCCGCTATACTCGGTGCGACTTGCAAAGGACAACATGACCGACAAACAGCGCTCCTTGCGCCGCCCGCTGCTGGGCGCCGCACTCACCGCTGCCGCATTGGGCCTGTGCGGCGTTTCTCCTCGACTGATGGCTGCCGGCAAGCGTCGTGTGAGCGTCCGGGAAGAAGAAATCGAACCGGGCCGCTATCGAAATCATCCGCAAACCCGCGCGTTCATCGACGACATGGTGGCGCGCCACGGCTTCCCGCGCGCCGAGCTGGACACGTATTTCAGCCAGGCGGTGTATTCGGCCACGGTGTCGCGGCTGATCATGCCGCCGAGCACGCCGGGCCGGAAGAGCTGGCGGACGTACCGCTCGCGCTTCATCGAGCCGATCCGCATCAACGCGGGCGTGCGCTTCTGGCAGGAAAACCGCGACACGCTGCGCCGCGCCGAGGCCGAGTTCGGCGTGCCGGCGTCGGTCATCGTCGGCATCATCGGCGTGGAAACCATCTACGGGCGCGACATGGGCACGTTCCGCGTGCTGGATTCGCTCTCCACGCTGGCCTTCGACTACCCAGACACCCCGAACCGCGACGCGCGCACCAAGCTGTTCCGCGACCAACTGGCGGACTACCTGCTCTGGTGCCGCGAGACCCGTACCGATGTCTACTCGGTGCTCGGCTCGTACGCGGGCGCGGTGGGCATTCCGCAGTTCATGCCGACCAGCCTGCGCGAGTACGCACTCGACTATGACAAGGACGGGCACGTCGACCTGCGCAACAGCACCGTCGATGCCATCGGCAGCGTGGGCCGCTTCCTGCAACTGCACGGCTGGGAGCAGGGCCGGCCCGTGATCTGGCGCATTGCCGGCGACGAAGGCAGCCGGGGCATTGCCGTGGCTGCCGCAGACGGCGAGCCGTGGCCTACGCGCACGCTGAACCAGCTCACCCGCGCCGGGTTGCGCGTGGACGAGCCGATCGACCTCCAGCGCGAAGGCGAGACCGGCGTGCTGGTGGTGGACCTGCCCACGCCGGACCAGCCCACCGAGTACCTGATCGGCCTGCGCAATTTCTACGTGCTCACGCGCTACAACCGCAGCTTTTTCTACGCGCTGGCGGTGTATCAACTCGGCGAGGCGGTGAAGGCGGCGATGGGCTGATCACGCGGCTCGCGCCTTCGCCCGTCCCGAATCCCCGAGCAGGCCCCGCCTTGCCGGGGATTTTCTTTTGGCCTATAGTTACCCATATGGCTAACTATCAAGCTTCGGTCAGCGAGGTGTTCCACGCGCTCGCCGACCCCACCCGCTGCGCGATTGTCAGCGCACTGGGCGGCGGCGCGCAGTCGGTGTCCACGCTGGCGGCGCCGTTCGACATGGCGCTGCCGTCGTTCATGAAGCACCTGACCGTGCTCGAACGCAGCGGCCTGATCCGCACGCACAAGCTTGGGCGCACCCGCACGTGCGAGTTGTTGCCGGAGCGGCTCTCGCAGGCCGAGCAGTGGATAGCCGAGCAACGCGCCGTCTGGGAGGCCAGGTCCGATCGCATGGCCCAATTTGTCGAACGTCTACATCAGGAGGAGCAAGCCCATGTCAAACAGCCCAGCCGACAACGCTGAATCCCGCGACCTCGTCATCTCCCGCGTGCTACGCGCGCCGCGCGCCGCATTGTGGCGCGCCTGGTCGGACCCGGTATTGCTCAAGGAATGGTGGTGCCCCAAACCCTGGACCACCGAGGTGCTGGCCTTCGACCTCAGGCCGGGCGGCGCCTTCCATACCATCATGCGCGGCCCCGACGGGGGTGTCAGCGACAACCCCGGCAGCTTTCTCGAGGTGGTGCCGCAAGCGCGCCTGGTGATGACGTCGATGCTGACTGGCGGCTGGCGTCCGGCCAAGCCGTGGCTTGGCTTCACGGCCATCATCACGATGGCCGACGAAGGTACGGGCAGCCGCTACACCGCTACGGTGATGCACCCCGATGACGAAACGCGGGACCAGCACGAGAAGCTGGGCTTCTTCGACGGCTGGAACACCTGCATCACCCAACTCGACGACTTCGCACTGGCCCTGCGCTAAATGTAAGAAGGCCCCGGCAATCTGAACTGACCCCCAGAAGTTGGACGGTTGATGGCTAGGCCGGAAAGGRCTGAGTCCTGTATTGCACGGGACTCAGCCCTTTTAGTTTGAGCTTGATGCGGTCATGATTGTAGTAGTGAATGTATTGGCGCAGTCCATCCTGCAGTTGCTCGATGCTGGTGAACTTGTTCAGGTAGAAGAATTCGGACTTTAGGATGC
>NZ_JBFRHD010000029.1:0-75058 GCF_052115685.1 Cupriavidus sp. 2KB_3 | reverse complement strand
TATTCCGTGCTTCCGGCTCAGTGTCCCAGTCCCAACTCCCCCGGACAAATATTCCTGAACCACCTGGCGCTTGAACGCCTCGTTGTACTTCGCCATGAAAAACACCCCAAAGGTTGAACGGGTGTCCAACTTTTGGGGTGCAGTTCAGCTGGGCGCCCTTTTTCTTTTGGGCCCGAGCCAGTCACGTGTGGTGTGCGCACAAAGGTTGGCCGAGTGGCACGGTTCTATTGACTTCGCTCAATGTTGCAGTGGATTGCAATGCCATTGAGGTTCGCAGCCCAGGTAAAACGGCGTAATGTGCGCCGCGCAGCGCGACCACGCTGTGCATGGCTTGAGAACGGAGCAAGGAACCGTGGCGGATTTGAGCAAAGGAAGGACGTCTGATGGCAGCGCCCTGCGCAAGGGGGAAACGGGCCGGCAGGCCTATCGTCTGGAAGTGCCTGGCGCGCCGAGCGCCGCTGCGCTTTCCGTGGTGTCCTTCAAGGCGGTGGAGCGGCTAGGTGAGCCGTATGTGGTGACGGTCGCACTGACCCACCCGCTGGAGCAGGGCCGCGCCGATTACGTTGGGAAGCCGGCCACGTTCGTGATCGATCCCGGGGACGGGACGGAACCCCGCACGTTTGCGGGCTGCATCACACGATTCACCAAGACGGCCGAGACGCGGGACTTCCACCGTTATGAGATAGACGTGGAGCCGCTGGTAGCACGCCTGCGCCTCACGCGCGCGACCCGCATCTATCAGCACAAGACCGCGCCGGAAATTATCGAGGCCATCCTGCGACGCCATGGCCTGCTCGGCCATCAGTTCGCTTTCAAGCTCCTGCGCAAGTATCCGCAGCTTCTTCCCGAATCATGAAATCGAGACCGAACTGCTCGCCGGGGACGGCGAGTTTGGCCCTGGGAATCCCCGCTCCGACAAACTGTTTTCAGGTCAGCGCGTGATGCGCCAAAAGGGGGAATAACGATGCAGGATTGGATTACCAATAGCCACGCGGCAGAACATCGCGGCTTGAAACGGAGTAGGGCTGAATGAGATGGATTGCATGTGGGTTGCTTGTGATGACGATGGCCATGCTTGGCGGGTGCGCGGTGGATCGGGCGAACCGAGATGTCAGGGTCTCGGCGTGGAGTGCGAACTACACCGAGGACTATATCTACGATTTTGAGATCCGTAGGAGTTCAGGCACGGACACCGGAGTGGGGGGGATCCAGGTCTTGGAATTTTCCAGAGGTGGGACCGGTGGATGCGAATGCTGCGCGCAGATGCCAGGCGTCGGCCAGGCGATCAAGGTCGTATGGCGCGTCGGAGGACGTCAGGACGAGAAGTCGGCGTGGAAGACCTACAGTCGGGATGTTGTCGTAAAGGGAGCAATGCCCACAAGGAAGGACGCATACAACATTCTGATGGTCAGATTTTTCCCGGGTCATGAAGTGGAGGCGGAAGTGATTCCTGATCGAGGGGTGCGGGACGGAGGCGCTAGCCCACGGGTCGACAAGCTTTTTTCAGGCCAGCGCGTAATGCGCCACAAGGGGGAATAACGATGCAGGATTGGATTACCAATAGCCACGCGGCAGAACATCGCGGCTTGAAACGGAGTAGGGCTGAATGAGACGGATTGCTTGTGTGTCGTTTGTGATGATATTGGCCGCGCTCGGTGGTTGCGCTGCGGTCCAGTCTGACCGTTCTGTATTGGCGGCGGCGCGCAGTGCGAACTACACCGAGGACTATATCTATGACTACTGGATTCAGACGGCTTTGGGGAAGAACACCGGAGTGGGAGGCTCCAATGTATCGGAGTTCTCGCGAGGCGGGACCAGTGGGCAGCGATGCTGTGCGCGAATGCCCGGCGTCGGTCAGACGATCAGGGTCGTATGGGAGGTCGGTGGGCGCCAGGACGACAGGTCCAAGTGGAAGACCTATACACGGGATGTTGACGTAAAAGGGGGGATGCCAAAGCCAAACTATAAGCTTCAGAGCTATCTGATTGTCCGGTTCTTTCCGGACCATGAGGTCGAGACCGAACTGCTCGCTGGTGACGGCGATCTCGGACCGGAGAATCTACGGATAGACAGACTTTTTTTTGGTAGGCCACGCGTGATGCGCAAAAAGGAAGAATAACGATGCAAGACTGGTTTGCCGACAGCCACGATACTTTCCATCGGGCGCTCAAGACCGCCACGGTGCTACACAACGAAGAGTTCACGACCTGCTCGACCTGCGAGCAGAAGCCGTGGTTCAGCTTCTTTTTCGATGGTACCGGCAACAATCTGGAGTTGGACAAACCACGGCAGAAGAAGTCCAACATCGCCCGACTGTTTAAGGGGCATGTCGCTGATGAAGAACCGTTGATCGTGGCGCTTTACTACCCGGGCGTTGGCACGCCGCTTGGCGCCAGTGATCCAAGTTGGTGGGAACAAATCCGCGACAGCGAGACACTGGGCGGAGGAGCCGGATTGGGCGCCGATGCGCGATTAGCGTTGGCCGAGGCAGATTTTCGAGATAGATTGAAAGCCAACCACAAAGTCACCCGCATCGACATCGCCGTATTCGGCTTCTCCCGCGGCGCGGCGCTTGCGCGTGCCTTTGTGAACCGGCTGTTGAAACAATGCGAGATGCGGCATGGCGCGCCGTTCTGGCCTTGCCCGACGGCCGTCGATGGTGAAGCCGCGCCGCTGCATATCCGGTTTCTGGGTCTGTTCGATACGGTCGAGTCCGTCGGCCTGCCGGGGCACAACCTCAATAGCGACATGTGGATGCGTATTCCTGATCAGGTGGAACGGTGCTTTCACATCGCGGCCGGTCACGAGCTGCGGGCCTACTTCCCGCTGACACGGGCGCACGATGGCGGCGCGCCGGTTGAAAAGCTGATCTGGCCCGGCGTGCACTCTGACATCGGCGGCGGCTATCGCCCCGGCGGACAGGCCCGTTCCGACCTGCTGGCGCGCATCGCACTGAATCGCATGCGCCTGGAGGGTGCCATCAGCGGCGTGCCATTCACTGCGCCGTCGCTCGCCACCAAGGATGTCCACGATCTTTTTGAGTACGACGAGGACGCCAAAGCACTATTCGACGAATACATGAGCCATGTCGAGAGCGGCGGCACGCTCGAGGCGCAGATCTTCAGACACATGCGCCTCTACTATGGCTGGCTGAAGGAGCGCTTCGAACAGAAGCCTTGTGACATCTACAAGAACGTGTGTTCGACCGACCCGGAAGTACAGGCGCAGCTGCAACGCATTCAGGCGTTTCATGAACGCCTGAAAATCGAAGTGGACACGATGAACTGGCGCAGTTACCTGACGGAGCTGTGGAAAACCAATCGCAGCGAATACGACCGCACCATCGATGCGGCCGGCGGTCCGCGCAGCCCGATGAACCAGCCGCTGTCCGACGAGGAAGCCGCCTACTGGGAAGCCTGGGTGAATCCCCCCAAGCTGTCGCCGGGCCTGCTCCGACTGTTCGACCACTACATCCACGACTCGCGCGCGGGGTTTCTGCGCGTGGACCACAGCGGTTATCTGAGGCCGCGAGAACTGATCGCGCCCTCCGGCGCAGAGCATCTGCTGAATTCGGCGATGGCTCCCATTGCTTGAATTGAAACAAACGTCGATGGTACGCGGGGATTTCGCCCTCGAACACCAATAATCTCGTTTCCATTTGTTACGAATAGGAACGAAGCCTCCCGCAACAATGTCTCCCTAGGTTGAAAAACCCATAATCAACCGTGCCGCGCCGTCTGGGAGGACGAATCTGTGAACCTCGATATCGAACAAATCCGCCAGTTCCTGCAGGCGCATGCGGAGACCATCCTGACGTGGCTGGTGGCCGGCCTGGTGATGATGTTGCTGGCGAAATTCGAGCTGCGTCGCGCGGTACGCAAGTCGGCGCAGGCGATGTCTGAATCGGTGGCGACGACGGTGGCGGCCTGCGTGCCCGATATCGCCCATGCGGCGCAGACGGCACACCCCATTGCCACAGATCCCGATGGCGCCGAGCCGGTCACGGCCCAGCGCGCCGATGCGCTGCGCCGCCTGTCGCTCGATACCGTGGCGACTGTCATGGCCCGTGGACGCTGGCTCGAGGATGTCGGCAACCTGCGCCTGGCCGAGGACGCGCTGCTGTCCGGCCGGCGTGCTGGCGGTGCGGACCCGCTGCTGGTCGTGGCCCCGCAGCCCGTCGTGCAGGCCTACCTGACCGCCCAGCGCACGTTCGAGGACGAAGCCGCCCGGCTCCAGACCCATCGCCGCGAGGCGCTGACGCTCCAGGAGGCGCTTCAGGCGCTGGTGGCGGAAGCCGCCCACGTCGAACAGGAGACCGCGAGCATCGTCATGCGCTTCGAGCAGGTCAACGCCCAGGCCGCGCAAGGCGTGGAGGCGGGCGATTACCAGCGCTTCCTGATCCAGAAATACAACCAGCTGGGCCAGCGCGAGAAGGACATCGGCCAGGAGCGCGCCAATCTGGCCGCGCAACTGCGCGAGAGCACCGATGCGCTCGCCGAGCATGCCCACGTGGCGTCGCAGCGTTACACACAGGCGCTGGCGCCGCTGATGCAGCAACTGCGTTCGGCGTGGGGCCATGGCGATTCGCCGGATGTTTTCGAGACCTGGCTGCGCCACGCCAGGCCGGAAGACGGGGTAGCGGCACCTGCCGCCGATCGCTCGGCGGCCTGAGCGGAGGGGTTTGCGCTATCCTTGGGTTTGTCCTTCCAACGCGCCCCATGCCCTACAAGATTCCCGAATCGGTGCTGGTCGTCATCTACACGCCAGACCTGCAAGTCCTGCTGATCGAGCGCGCCGACCGGCCCGGCTTCTGGCAGTCGGTCACCGGCAGCCTGGACGCCGAGGACGAGCCGCTGCCAGTGACCGCCGCCCGCGAGGTGGCCGAGGAAACCGGCATCATCGCCAGCGCGCATGGCCTGACCGACTGGCAGCACACCATCACGTACGACATCTACCCCCAGTGGCGCCACCGCTACGCGCCCGGCGTGGCACGCAATACCGAGCACTGGTTCGGGCTGTGCGTGCCCGCACCGGTGCCGGTGACGCTGGCGCCACGTGAGCACCTGCGCTACGCGTGGCTGCCCTGGCAGGAGGCCGCCGAGCGCTGCTTCTCCAGCAGCAATGCGGAAGCCGTGCGCCAGCTGGCCTGGCGCGCGGCGGCGGGGCTCGATGTGACCTCGGGAGCGGCATGATGAAGCTGCGCGTGGTCACGTACAACATCCACAAGGGCGTGAAGGGGTTCAGCGGCAAACCGCGTATCCAGAATGTGCGCACCGGCCTGCAGACCATGAATGCGGACATCGTCTTCCTGCAGGAAGTGCAGGACCGCAATGACCGGCTGGTCGCCGCCGAATTGTTCGACCCTGACCACACCCAGCTCAACTACCTGGCCACCGACGCCTATCCGCATTCGGTCTACGGCCGCAATGCGGTCTACGACCACGGCCATCACGGCAACGCCATCCTGTCCCGGCATCCGATCCTGATGTCGGAAAATCTCGATATCTCGGATCACCGCTTCGAGCAGCGCGGCCTGCTGCACGCCGTGGCGGACATCAACGGCGTGGAAGCGCACCTGATCTGCGTGCATTTCGGCCTGTTCGCGCGCAGCCGGGCGCGGCAGGCGAGCGCGCTGGTGGAGCGCGTGCGCGCCGTGGTGCCGGCCGATGCGCCGCTGGTCATCGCCGGCGATTTCAACGACTGGAACCATCGGCTTGACGCCCAGATCTGCAACACCCTCAACGCGGTGGAGTCGGCGCACGCCAAGAGCGGCCGCATCCACACCTTCCCGAGCCATATGCCGTGGTGGCAGCTGGACCGGATCTATGTACGGGGATTCGAGATCGAGCGCACCCAGGCGCTGACCGGCCGCGAATGGGCCGAGCGTTCGGACCACGTGCCGCTGGTGGCGGAACTGGCCCGCCGGGTGGCGATTCCCGAGGTGTAGCGCCCGGGGTTACAGGCTCAGCGCGGTGCGGATCCAGCGGTAGATGGCATCCGCGTCGGCGAGGTCGAGTACCGGCAGGGCCGTCTGCGTGGCGACTTCGGCCGGGGCGTCCGTCGCCACGGCGACCACGCCGGGCACGTCGCGCCAGAGCGGCGGCTTGCCGTGGGCGGGCCGATAGACCTCGAGCTTGGGGAAATCGCTCCATTTATAGCCTTCGACCAGCACCAGGTCGGTCTCGGGCGGCAGCACGGCCAGCGCCTCGCTGATCTCGGGCGATGGCTTCGATTCCGGGTAGTGGCGCATCAGCGTCAGGTGACGCGCGCCGACCAGCACGACGTTCTCGCAGCCGCCCGCGCGCATGCGCCAGGAGTCCTTGCCGGGGGTGTCGGGGTCGAAGCCGTGGTGGGTGTGCTTGATGCCGGCTACCCGCAGGCCGTCGTCCACGAAGCGGGGAATCAGCTGGTCCAGCAGCGTGGTCTTGCCGCTGCCCGACGCACCGGCGATGCCGAATACCTTCACAATTCTTTCCGTTTTCCGCCACACAATGGCCCGACAATAGCAGAGTTGGCCAGGGCGATGTGCAGGAGCCGCCCGTTATCCGATAATCAAGCCATGTCACGGATCTACGACCGGGTCGACCGCCCCACACCTGCCTCGACGCCCCAGGCTCCGGCGCCGCCCATTCCCCCCAAGGCAGCGCCGGCTGGCGCCGCCCTTCGCGCGCCGCTGCTGCGCTGGGGCCGCCGGCGCGGCAATCCGGTGCCCGGCAATGCCGTGGAACTGCTGCGCAATGGCGAAGCCTTCTTCCCAGCCCTGATCGCCGCCATCGGCACGGCCACCCGCCACGTTGTGCTGGAGACCTATATCTATGCCGATGATGGGGTAGGCCAGCGCGTCAGCGAGGCGCTGATCGCTGCAGCGCAGCGAGGCGTGGACGTACGGCTGGTGGTCGATGGCTTCGGCGCCGGCGACATGCCCGAAGCCCTGCAACAGCGCCTCCGGGCCGGCGGGGTGAAGCTCGAAATCTACCGGCCACTGCGCGGCTTCAAGTTCGCGCGCCGGCATCTGCGCCGGCTCCACCGCAAGATGGCCGTGATCGATGACAGCGTGGCGTTCGTCGGCGGCATCAATATCATCGACGATCACAACCACGGCCCGCTCGATCTGCCCGAGCTCGGCCCGCGCTACGACTTCGCGGTGCGCGTGTCCGGGCCCCTGGTGGCGCAGATCGCGCTGGCGTCCGCCCGGCTCTGGTTCCGTATTGCCCAGCGCCGCGGCCTGCGCGAGACCGCCGCCGCCTTCGCCGAGGTGGAGACGCTGACCACGGCCGCCCGGCAGGCGCGGCGCAACGTACAGCCAGCCGGCGTGCCGGCCGCGTTGCTGCTGCGCGACAACCTGCGCAACCGCCGGACGATCGAGCGCGAGTACCTCTACGCGCTGGGCGCGGCACGGCAGGACGTGATCCTGGCCAACGCCTACTTCCTGCCCGGCCACAAGATGCGCCGCGCGCTGCTGGCCTGCCGCGAGCGCGGTGTGCGGGTGCGGCTGCTGCTCCAGGGGGTGGTCGAGTACCGGCTCCAGCATTTCGCCACGCACGCGCTCTATGCCACCCTGCTCGAGGCGGGCGTGGAGATCTACGAATACGAGGCGAGCTTCCTGCACGCGAAGGTGGCCGTGGTCGACGACACCTGGGCGACGGTTGGCTCGAGCAACATGGACCCGTTCAGCCTGCTGCTGGCGCGCGAGGCCAACGTGGCCGTCTACGACACCCACTTCGCGAACGACCTGCGCGCGCACCTGGAACGCGCCATGGCGCAGCGCAGCGCGCGCGTGGTGCCGGAGGCGCACGCGGGCCTGCCGCGCCTGCGCCGGTTTGCCAACTGGGCGGCCTACTATGTGTTGCGCGTCGGCGTCGTCATCGCCGGGGTGACGGGGCGCTACTGAGCGCCTCGACGCATGGCGGCGCGCGTGGCGTTACCATGCTGCCCTGCCGCACGCGCCATCCCGCGCGCGCTGGTGCCGGGCGGTTTTAAGCCGTTGCTGCAATGCGTGGTCAGCGCAGCGCCAACACCGTCTGTTTAGAAACCCCGGTCTAATTAATTGCTTGATGCCAAACGGCCTCGCCAGAATAATCTGAACGACCGTTCTTTTTTGGCTTAGACTGCGTGCATTCGCGGCTTGCCACGGCATTACGGCAGCCGCAATGCCAGGTTCAAAGCAAAGTCAGGTCATAGGCAGCGCCGGAGAAGGGCGCTGCGAGAACGGAGAGAAAATCATGCGACACCAGTCAGTCCGTCTTGAATCCGCTGCCGCGCCCGCGCCCTTGCGCAAGGGTGAGATGACGCGCGTGGCGATTCTCGATGCCGCACTGGAATTGTCGTCCCGCGACGGGCTGGAAGGGCTGACCATCGGCCTGCTCGCGGAACGCATGCAGATGAGCAAGAGCGGCGTATTCGCGCATTTCGGTTCGCGCGAGGACCTGCAGGTGGAAGTGGTGCGCGAGTATCACCGCCGGTTCGAGCAGGAGGTGTTTTACCCCTCGCTGCACGAGCCGCGCGGTCTGCCGCGCCTGTGGTCGATGGTGCGGCGCTGGATGGAAAAGCGCATCCAGGAAGTGACCACGGGCTGCATCTACATCAGCGGGGCGGTCGAGTACGACGATCGCGCGGAAAGCCCGGTGCGTGACGAACTAGTCAAGAGCGTCACGATCTGGCGGGCCGCGCTGATGCGCGCAATCGATCAGGCCAAGGAGGAGGGGCACCTGCGCGCGGACTGCGATCCGCGCACGATGCTGTTCGAGATGTACAGCCTTGAACTAGGCTTGCATCACGACGCCCGTTTCCTGCGCCTGCCGGACAGCGCCGAACTTGCCATGGTCGCGCTCAACAAACTGATTCAGTCTTACCGTACCTGACGCCGCCCCCGGCAACGGTCTCGCCCCCTCCCTGAAGGCGGCGCGGCGTGCACGTGGCGGCATCGCAAACCTCCAAGGAGTTTTTGATGGGCCAGTACACCGCACCGTTGCGCGACATGCAGTTCGTGCTCCATGAACTGCTCGGCGCAGAAGCCGAACTCAAGGCGATGCCGACGCACGCCGACATCGACGCGGACACCATCAACCAGGTTATCGAGGAAGCCGGCAAGTTCTGCGCCGACGTGGTCTTCCCGCTGAACCAGCCCGGTGACCGCGAGGGCTGCACCTACGAGGGCGATGGCGTGGTCCGCGCGCCCAAGGGCTTCAAGGAGGCGTACCAGCAGTACGTCGAAGCCGGCTGGCCGGCGCTGGCCTGCGACCCCGAGTTCGGCGGCCAGGGCCTGCCCATCATCATCAACAACGCGCTGTACGAGATGCTGAACTCGGCCGGCCAGGCGTGGACGATGTATCCGGGCCTCTCGCACGGCGCCTATGAGGCGCTGCATGCCCATGGCACGCCGGAACTGAAGCAGACCTACCTGCCCAAGCTGGTGTCCGGCGTGTGGACCGGCACGATGTGCCTGACCGAGCCGCATTGCGGCACCGACCTCGGCATCCTGCGCAGCAAGGCCGAGCCGCAGGCCGATGGCTCCTACCTGATCTCGGGCACCAAGATCTTCATCTCGGCCGGCGAACACGACATGGCCGAGAACATCATCCACCTGGTGCTGGCCCGCCTGCCGGACGCCCCGCAAGGCACCAAGGGCATCTCGCTGTTCGTGGTACCGAAGTTCATCCCCGATGCCAGCGGCAACCCGGGCGAGCGCAACGGCATCAAGTGCGGCTCCATCGAGCACAAGATGGGGATCCACGGCAACGCTACCTGCGTGATGAACCTGGACGGCGCACGCGGCTGGCTGGTGGGCGAGCCGAACAAGGGCCTGAACGCGATGTTCGTGATGATGAACGCCGCGCGCCTGGGCGTGGGCGCCCAGGGCCTGGGCCTGACCGAGGTGGCGTACCAGAACTCGCTGGCTTACGCGAAGGACCGCCTGCAGATGCGCGCGCTGACCGGCCCGAAGGCGCCGGAGAAGCCCGCCGACCCGATCATCGTGCACCCGGACGTGCGCCGCATGCTGCTGACGCAGAAGGCCTACGTCGAAGGTGGCCGCGCGTTCAGCTACTGGACCGCGCTGCAGATCGACCGCGAGCTGTCGCACCCCGACGCCGCCGTGCGCAAGGAAGCCGGCGACCTCGTGGCGCTGCTGACGCCGGTGATCAAGGCGTTCCTGACCGATAACGCCTTCGCCTCGACCAACGAGGGCATGCAGGTGTTCGGCGGCCACGGCTACATCGCCGAATGGGGCATGGAGCAGTACGTGCGCGACGCCCGCATCAACATGATCTACGAAGGCACCAACACGATCCAGGCGCTGGATCTGCTGGGCCGCAAGATCCTGGGCGACATGGGCGCCAAGATGAAGGCGTTCGGCAAGATCGTGCAGCAGTTCGTCGAGGAAGAGGGCACCAACGAGGCGATGCAGGAGTTCGTGAACCCGCTGGCCGACCTTGGCGACAAGGTGCAGAAGCTGACCATGGAAATCGGCATGAAGGCCATGGGCAACCCGGACGAAGTGGGCGCGGCCGCCGTGCCGTACCTGCGCGTGGTGGGGCACCTGGTGTTCTCGTATTTCTGGGCCCGCATGGCCAGGCTCGCGCTCGAGAAGGAGGGCAGCGGCGACAAGTTCTACACCAGCAAGCTGGCCACGGCGCGGTTCTACTTCGCCAAGCTGCTGCCGGAAACCGCCGCGGAGATCCGCAAGGCGCGCGCCGGCTCGGCCACGCTGATGGCGCTGGACGCCGACCTGTTCTGATTTGCCGGCAGGCGCGTGCGGCCATCCGCCGCCGCGCCTGCCCGTATTTCACATCCTCTCAACGCTCACAGACTGAGGAGCGCGCATGTCCAATTTCATCGTCAAGAAAGTCGCCGTGCTGGGTGCCGGCGTCATGGGGGCGCAGATTGCCGCCCACCTGGTCAACGCCCGCGTGCCCGTGGTGCTGTTCGACCTGCCCGCCAAGGACGGCCCCAAGAACGGCATCGCCCTGCGCGCCATCGAGAACCTGAAGAAGCTCTCGCCCGCGCCGCTCGGCATCAAGGACGAAGCCGGCCTGATCCGCGCCGCCAACTACGAGGACGACATCGCCCTGCTGGGCGAGTGCGACGTCGTGATCGAAGCCATCGCCGAGCGCATGGACTGGAAGCACGACCTCTACAAGAAGGTGGCCCCGCACCTGGCCCCGCACGCGATCTTCGCGACCAATACCTCGGGGCTGTCGATCACCGCGCTGTCCGACGGCTTCGACGCCGGCCTGAAATCCCGCTTCTGCGGCGTGCACTTCTTCAACCCGCCGCGCTACATGCATCTGGTGGAGCTGATTCCGACGGCCACCACGCAGCCCGAGATCCTCGACCGCCTGGAAGCCTTCCTGACCACCACGCTCGGCAAGGGCGTGGTGCGCGCCAAGGACACGCCGAACTTCATCGCCAACCGTGTCGGCATCTTCTCGATCCTGGCCGTGTTCGCCGAGGCCGAGAAGTTCGGCATTCCGTTCGATGTCGTCGATGACCTGACCGGTTCCAAGCTGGGCCGTGCCAAGTCCGCCACGTTCCGCACCGCCGATGTGGTGGGCCTGGACACCATGGCGCACGTGATCAAGACGATGCAGGACAACCTGACCAACGACCCGTTCGCCTCGGTCTACCAGACGCCGGCCGTGCTGAAGGGGCTGGTCGATGCGGGCGCGCTGGGCCAGAAGACCGGCGCCGGCTTCTACAAGAAGGAAGGCAAGGCGATCAAGGTGCTGGACGCCAAGACCGGCCAGTACGTGGAGTCGGGCAAGAAGGCCGACGAAATCGTGGTCCGCATGCTCAAGAAGGAGCCGGCGGAGCGCATCAAGCTGCTGCGTGAATCGACCAACCCGCAGGCGCAGTTCCTGTGGAGCGTGTTCCGCGACGTGTTCCACTACATCGCCGTCTACCTCGAGCAGATCGCCGGTTCGGCGGCTGACGTGGACCTGGCCATCCGCTGGGGCTTCGGCTGGAACTCGGGTCCGTTCGAGGACTGGCAGGCCGCCGGCTGGAAGCAGGTGGCGGAGTGGGTCAAGGAAGATGTCGATGCAGGACGCGCCCTGTCGAACGCCGCGCTGCCCGCGTGGGTGTTCAGTGGCGCCGTGGCCGAGAACCAGGGCGTGCATAGCGCCAAGGGTTCGTGGTCCCCGGCGACCGGATCGTTCGTCCAGCGCGCCGAACTGCCGGTGCACCAGCGCCAGGTGTTCCGCGCGGCGCTGCGCGGCACGGATGCGGCCGATCCGCGCACAGCCGGCAAGACCGTCGAGGAAAACGATGCCGCGCGCATCTGGACCAGCGCTGGCGCCGACGACGTGCTGGTGGTGTCCTTCAAGAGCAAGATGAACACGATCGGCCCCGATGTGATCGACGGCCTGACGCGCGCCATCGACCTGGCCGAAGCCGGCTACAAGGGCCTGGTGGTGTGGCAACCGACTTCGCTCCAACTGGGCGCGCCCGGCGGTCCGTTCTCGGCCGGCGCCAACCTGGAAGCCGCCATGCCCGCGTTCATGATGGGCGGCGCCAAGGGCATCGAGCCGTTCGTCAAGAAGTTCCAGGACGGCATGATGCGTGTGAAGTATTCGGCCGTGCCGGTGGTGGCGGCGGCGTCGGGCATCGCGCTCGGCGGTGGCTGCGAGCTGATGCTGCATTCGGCCAAACGCGTGGCGGCGCTCGAAACCTATATCGGCCTCGTGGAAGTGGGCGTGGGCCTGGTCCCGGCCGGCGGCGGCCTCAAGGAGGCAGCGCTGGCTGCCGCGCGCGCGGCGCAGGCGGCGGGCAGCACCAACTACCTGCAATTCCTGACCAACCGCTTCCAGGCGGCGGCGATGGCGAAGGTGTCCACCTCGGCGCTCGATGCGCAGCAGATCGGCTATCTGCAGCCGACCGACACCATCGTCTTCAACGTCCACGAACTGCTGTACGTGGCGCAGAGCGAAGTGCGCGCGCTGGCCAACGCCGGCTACCGTGCGCCGGTGCCCGGCGCGCTGGTGCCGGTGGCGGGCCGCTCGGGCATCGCCACCATCCAGGCGTCGCTGGTCAACATGCGCGACGGCAACTTCATCTCGGCCCACGATTTCCTGATCGCCACGCGCATCGCCGAGGCCGTGTGCGGCGGCGACGTGGAGGCCGGCTCGCTGGTCAGCGAGGACTGGCTGCTGGCGCTGGAGCGCCGCGCCTTCATCGAGCTGCTCGGCACGGGCAAGACGCAGGAGCGCATCATGGGCATGCTGCAGACCGGCAAGCCGGTGCGCAACTAACAGGCCAGAATAGGAACCGACATCATGAAACAACTGCAAGACGCCTACATCGTCGCGGCCACCCGTTCGCCAATCGGCAAGGCCCCCAAGGGCGCGTTCCGGAACACCCGGCCTGACGACCTGCTCGCCATGATCCTGCGCGCCGCCGTGGCGCAGGTGCCCAACCTCGACCCGGCGCTGATCGAGGACGCCATCGTGGGCTGTGCCATCCCCGAAGCCCAGCAGGGCCTGAACGTGGCGCGCATCGGCGCGCTGCTCTCGGGCCTGCCGAACACCGTGGGCGGCATCACCGTGAACCGCTTCTGCGCCTCGGGCGTGTCGGCCGTGGCGATGGCCGCGGACCGCATCCGCGTGGGCGAGTCGGATGTGATGATCGCCGCCGGCGTGGAATCGATGAGCATGGTGCCGATGATGGGCAACACGCCGTCCATGTCCCCGTCGATCTTCACGCGCGATGAGAACGTCGGCATTGCCTACGGCATGGGCCTGACCGCCGAGAAGGTGGCCACCCAGTGGAAGGTGAGCCGCGAGGACCAGGACGCGTTCTCGCTGGCGTCGCACCAGAAGGCGATGGCCGCGCAGCAGGCCGGGGAGTTTGCCGATGAAATTACCCCAATCGAGGTAACCGAGAAATTCCCGGATCTCGCCACTGGTCAGGTCGGCGTCAAGACGCGTACTATCTCGCTGGACGAGGGCCCGCGCCCCGACACGTCGCTGGAAGGCCTGGGCAAGCTGCGCCCGGTGTTCGCCAACAAGGGTAGCGTGACGGCTGGCAACAGCTCGCAGACGTCGGACGGCGCCGGCGCGCTGATCCTGGTCTCGGAAAAGATCCTCAAGCAGTTCAACCTCGTGCCGCTGGCCCGCTTCGTGTCGTTCGCAGTGCGTGGCGTGCCGCCCGAGATCATGGGGATTGGCCCGAAGGAGGCGATTCCGGCCGCGCTGCGCGCGGCGGGGCTGACGCAGGACCAGATCGACTGGATCGAGCTGAACGAGGCTTTCGCCGCGCAGTCGCTGGCGGTGATGCGTGACCTGGCGCTGGACCCGGCCAAGGTCAACCGGATGGGCGGCGCGATTGCGCTGGGTCACCCGCTCGGTGCCACGGGCGCGATCCGCTCGGCCACCGTGGTGCACGCGCTGCGTCGCCACAATCTCAAGTACGGCATGGTGACCATGTGCGTGGGCACGGGCATGGGCGCCGCCGGTATCTTCGAGCGCGTATAAACGCGCCACAGGGACAGCGCGCCACCGGGACAGCCCGGCGGGTGGGCTGTCCCGAACCCTCTGATCAGGTGAAGAACGTAGTGCGATGGAACGGAGAAGCCACACACTTGAACGCTTGATACGGAGGAACACAATAATATGCAGGAGACAGCCATTCTGGCCGATGCGGCATGCGACATGCCGCGCGCAATGATGGACGCGCTGGGCGTTCATACCATTCCTTTCCGGATTCGCGCCGGCGACCGCTTCGTGGTCGACACCCGCGATGAAGCTGCGCTGCCCGACCTGTACCAGCAGTACCTGGTCGGCAAGCAGGACCACTACGCCGAATCGATCCCCCTGCTCGAGCGCGAGCTGGAAGACCATCTGCTCCGGCACGTGGTGGCCGGCTGCGATCGCGCCATCCTGCTGACGATTGCCAGCACGCGCAGCAAGTTCTACGCGAATGCCACCGGTGCCGTGGTCGGCACCGTGGCGCGCAGCTTCAAGCTGCGCAAGGACGCCGGGCGCAGCGGCCTGTTCGACCTGACCGTGATCGACACCGGCGCCATCGGCCCGGGGCAGGCGCTGATCGTGCGCGAGGCGGCCCGCATGCTGGCCGACGGCGCCGATGGCGCCGACATCTCCCACGCCGTGGAGACGCGCCTGCGCGACGCCGCGCACATGATCATGGTGCCGAACGAGCTGCTCTATATGTATACGCGCGCCAAGCAGAAGGGCGAGAACAGCATCACCTGGGGCCGCTACATGCTGGGCAATGCGTTCAACATCCGCCCGATCATCCGCATGCACCAGGGCGAGACCGAGGCGATTGGCAAGGCGCGCGGGCAGGAGGAAGGCATTCGCCGGCTGCTGGCCCATGCCGAGAGCTGCGTGCGTGCCGGCTGCCTGCTGACACCGGACATCTCGGTGGCCTATGCCGGCAATATCGACGAGGTGCGCGCGTGGCCCGCGTGGCAGGCGTTGGCCACCACGGCCGAGCGCGCCGGCGTGGAGCTGATGCTGGCCCCGATGAGCCTGACCGTGGCGCTGAACATCGGCGCCGGCGCGTTCAGCATCGGTTACCTTTCCGAAGTGCCGCCACCGTTCGTATGAGCGGCATCCCAATGAGCTAGACGAGACAGACGAGGTTTGACATGAGTATTGCCACACGAATCGACCAGGGCATCCTGACCATTGGCTTCGACCGCATCGACAAGAAAAATGCGATCACGGCCGCGATGTACCAGACCATGGCCGATGCGCTGCGCGCGGCGGAGACCGACCCCGCCGTGCGCGTGATCGTGATCGAGGGCAAGCCGGAAATCTTCACCGCCGGCAACGACCTCGAGGACTTCATGAAGCGCCCGCCGTCGCACGGCACGGATGGCACGCCGGCGCCGGTGTTCCAGTTCCTGCATGCAATCAGCCACGCGAGCAAGCCCGTGGTGGCGGCGGTCAGTGGGGCGGCGGTGGGCATCGGCACCACGCTGCTGCTGCATTGCGATCTCGTCTATGCCTCGGACACGGCGAAGCTGTCGCTGCCGTTCGCGCAGCTTGGCCTGTGCCCGGAGGCGGCGTCGAGCCTGCTGCTGCCGCGTCTGGTCGGCTACCAGCGCGCCGCCGAGAAGCTGCTGCTGGGCGAGGCGTTCAGCGCGCAGGAGGCACTGGCGATGGGACTGGTGACCAAGGTGCTGCCCGTGGGCGAGCTGCAGGACTATGTGCGCCAGCAGGCGGCCAAGCTGGCCGCGCTGCCGGCGTCGTCATTGCGCGAGACCAAGCGGCTGATGAAGGGTGACGACGTGGCCGCCGTGGAGCGGAAGATGGGCGAGGAGGGCGAGGTGTTCCGGCGCATGCTGGTGGCGCCGGAAGCGAAAGAGGCGTTCTCGGCGTTCTTCGAGAAGCGCAAGCCCGATTTCTCGAAGTTCAGCTAGGACGCGAGCGCCGCTAGCCGCTAGCCGCCAGCCGGCGCTTCAGGCGGTCGGGAGGATTCTCGGCTGCCGCGTCTCGTCGGTGGCCACGTACGTCAGCGTGGCCTCCGTCACCTTCACGCATTCATTGCTGTGGCGCATGCGTTGCGCGTAGACCTCCACCGACACGGTGATCGAGGTCCGGCCGGTCTTGACGATATCGGCATAGAAGCTCACCAGATCGCCCACCATCACCGGGTGCTTGAACAGGAACGAGTTCACCGCCACCGTGGCGACGCGGCCCTGGGCGCGCTCCACCGCCGGGATCGAGCCGGCGATGTCCACCTGGGACATGATCCAGCCACCGAACACATCGCCATGCACATTGGCGTCGGCGGGCATCGGCACCACGCGCAGGGCGGGGTTCTTGCCGGCGGGCAGTTCGGAGAGCGGGGCAGGATGGTTCATATTGGCAGGAAGGTGGGGCGGGATGCGAGGGAATGTCATGGCCTGCCGGGTTGTGCGATCTCTGCGACAATCGCGGCATTGGCAAGAATTCTAACGTATGCGCCGCTACTCCACGTCCGCTGACTCCTCCCCCGAGCCGGCCAATTCGCTGTTCCCCGCCGGCGGCAAGCCCCGCAGCGACTGGCAGACCGTCCGTAACCTGCTGCCCTACGTCTGGCACTACAAATGGCGCGTGATGCTGGCGCTGACCTGCCTGGTGGCGGCCAAGGTGGCCAACCTCGGCGTGCCGGTGCTGATGAAGAAGCTGATCGACAGCATGAACATCGCCCCCGGCGATACCGCCGCGCTGCTCGTGGTGCCGGTTGGCCTGATCGTCGCCTACGGGGTGCTGCGGCTCTCGGGCACGCTGTTCACCGAGTTGCGGGAGATCCTCTTTTCGAAGGTGACGCAGAGCGCGGTGCGCGAGATTGCGCTCCAGGTCTTCCGCCACCTGCATGCGCTGTCGCTGCGCTTCCACCTGGACCGGCAGACCGGCGGCATGAGCCGCGACATCGAGCGGGGCACGCGCGGTATCCAGTCCCTGATCTCGTACTCGCTGTACAGCATCCTGCCCACGCTGGTGGAGATGTCGCTGGTGATCGGCTTCTTCGTGGTCCGCTATGACATCTGGTTCGCGGCGATCACCACTTGTGCGCTGGTCGGCTACATCGTCTTCACCATCGTCGTGACCGAGTGGCGCACGCACTTCCGGCGCAAGATGAACGAGCTGGACTCGCGTGCCAACCAGAAGGCCATCGACTCGCTGCTGAACTTCGAGACCGTGAAGTACTTCGGCAACGAGGAATACGAGGCCCGCCGCTACGACGAGAACCTGCGCACCTACCGCACCGCCGCGATCCGCTCGCAGAACTCGCTGTCGTTCCTGAACTTCGGCCAGCAGACCATCATCGCCCTGGGGCTGATCCTGATCCTGTGGCGCGCCACGGTGGGCGTGGCAGCCGGCACGCTGACGCTGGGCGACCTCGTGCTGGTGAACACGCTGATGATCCAGCTCTATATCCCGCTGAACTTCCTCGGCGTGATCTACCGCGAGATCAAGCAGTCGACGACCGACATGGACCGCATGTTCGTCCTCCTCGGCACCAACCAGGAGGTGGCCGACACACCCGGCGCGCTCCCGCTCCAGGTGCGCGGCGCCGAGGTGCGCTTCCGCCATGTGGGGTTTGGCTACGAGAGCAACCGGGTGATCCTGGATGACGTCGATTTCACCATCGCGGCGGGGACGACCACCGCCGTGGTCGGCCATAGCGGCTCGGGCAAGTCCACGCTGGCGCGGCTGCTGTTCCGCTTCTACGATGTGACGCGCGGCGGGATCGAGGTCGATGGCCAGGACATCCGCAACGTGCGCCAGTCGAGCCTGCGGGCGTCGATCGGCATCGTGCCGCAGGACACCGTGCTGTTCAACGACAGCATCTACTACAACATCGCCTATGGCCGGCCGGAGGCCACGCGCGACGAGGTCATCGAGGCCGCACGCGCCGCCCAGATCGACACCTTCATCCGCGAACTGCCGCAGGGCTACGACACCCCGGTGGGCGAGCGCGGCCTGAAGCTGTCCGGCGGCGAGAAGCAGCGCGTGGCCATCGCCCGCACGCTGCTCAAGAATCCACCGATCCTGGTGTTCGACGAAGCCACCTCGGCGCTCGACTCGCGCACCGAGCAGGCCATCCAGGCCGAACTGATGCGGCTGGCGCAGAACCGCACCACGCTGCTGATCGCGCACCGGCTCTCCACCGTGGTCCACGCCGACCAGATCCTGGTGATGGACCATGGTCGCATCGTCGAACGCGGCACCCACGCCGAGCTGATGCGCGCCAACGGGCGTTACGCGGAGATGTGGCTGATCCAGGCGCGCAGTGCGGCGGAAGGGGCCGTGGACGGCACGGTAACTGCGGCTTCGCCGTCGGACGTGCTCGCCATCGACGTCGGCGACGCCACGCAGGACGCCTGATATTGGCCCGCGATTGTCGACAATCCCTGTCGGCAACCCCGATCCACAGAGCGCCGCGCACAATCATGGTTCGTCAATGCACGGCGCGCGTGCTCCGGGCCGGGGCATGACACCCATGTGAAAAGCTGGCACGCGCCTTGCGAAAAGTCTTCCCCAGAGAGATCAACTACTGGAGAAGGTTCATGCCGCAATCCGCCGCGCGCCGTCATCTGCTGAAGCTGTGCACCGCACTGGGCACCACCATGGTGCTGTCGACACTCTGCGCAGGCACCGCCCAGGCGCAAGCCGCCACCAAGGTCCGCTTCCAGCTCGACTGGCGTTTCGAGGGCCCGTCCGCGCTGTTCCTGCTGGGCGAGCAGAAGGGCTACTACAAGGCGGAGAAGCTCGACGTGTCCATCGACGCCGGCAACGGCTCGGGCAACGTGGTGAACCGCGTGGCCTCCGGCACCTATGACATGGGATTCGCCGACCTGGCCTCGGTGATGGAGTTCTACGGCAACAACCCGGACGCCAAGAACAAGCCGGTGGCCGTGATGATGGTCTACAACAACACGCCGGCCGCCGTGCTGGCGCTGAAGAAGTCCGGCATCCGCGCGCCCAGGGACCTGGCCGGCAAGAAGCTCGGCGCCCCGGTGTTCGACGCCGGCCGCCGCGCCTTCCCGATCTTCGCCAAGGCCAACGGCCTGCAGGCGCAGTCGTTCAACTGGCAGGCGATGGACCCCACGCTGCGCGAGACCATGCTCACGCGCGGCGACCTGGACGCCATCACCGGCTTCTCGTTCACGTCGATCCTGAACCTCAACGCGCGTGGCGTGAAGGATGAGGACATCGTCGTGCTGCCGTACCCGCAGTTCGGCGTGAAGCTGTACGGCAACGCCATCATCGCGTCCGAGCAGTTCCTGAAGAGCAACCCGGAGGCGGTCAAGGCGTTCCTGCGCGCGTTCTCCAAGTCCGCGCGCGACGTGATCGCGAGCCCCGAGGAGGGCATCAAGGCCGTGAAGGCCCGTGACGGCATCATCGACGAGAAGCTGGAAGTGCGCCGCCTTAAGATGGCGCTGGACAGCGTGGTGAAGTCGCCGGATGCCAGGGCCGAGGGCTTCGGCCGCGTGAGCAAGCCGCGCCTTTCGCTGATGGCGTCGCAGGTGGCCGACGCGTTCGGCACCAAGGGCCGGATCAACCCGGACACGCTCTGGACCGACGCCTACCTGCCTTCCGCTGCCGAACTGGACGTCCTGCGATGATGATGGCGCGAGACAACCTGTCTACCGCCTCGGGTGGGTCGGCTACCGGGGCCGCCGAGGCTCCCGAGGCTGCCCCCAAGCCGTTCGTCGATTTCAACCGCGTCTGGCTCGCCTATGACGACGAGCTGGCGCGGCGTGGCGAGTTTGCCGTGGAGGACATCTCGCTGCAGGCGGCGCCGGGCGAGTTCATCGCCATCGTCGGGCCGTCCGGCTGCGGCAAGTCCACGTTCATGAAGCTGGCCACCGGGCTGCGGCCCGCCACGCGCGGCTCGGTCAGCATCGCGGGCCAGAAGGTGAATGGGCCGCTCAAGCAAGTCGGCATGGCCTTCCAGGCGCCGACGCTGCTGCCGTGGCGCACCACGCTCGACAACGTGATGCTGCCGCTGGAGATCGTCGAGCCATACCGCTCCACCATGCGCGCCAGGCGCAAGGAGTACGAGGCCCGGGCGCGGGACCTGCTCAAGACCGTCGGCCTGGCCGGCTACGAGGACAAGTTCCCGTGGCAGCTGTCCGGCGGGATGCAGCAGCGCGCGTCGATCTGCCGCGCGCTGATCCACCAGCCGCGCATGCTGCTGCTGGACGAGCCGTTCGGCGCGCTCGACGCCTTCACGCGCGAGGAACTCTGGTGCGTGCTGCGCGACCTCTGGCAGGCCCAGCGCTTCAACGTCATCCTCGTCACGCACGACCTGCGGGAGGCCGTATTCCTCGCCGACACGGTCTACGTGATGAGCGCCCGCCCGGGTCGCATCCTGTTGCGCAAGGAGATCGACCTGCCGCGTCCGCGTCCGCTGGACGTCACGTATTCCGAACCGTTTGCCGAGCGCGTGCATGAACTGCGCGAGAAGATCGGCCACGTCCGCCAGCAATAAGAAGCGATCCACACCATGGCAACCATGACTTCCACCCAGGCAAAGCGCGTGCAGCGCGTGGCGCCGTGGCTCCTGCTGGGGGCTTTCCTGATGGTCTGGCAGGGCGCCTGCCTCGCCTTCCAGATTTCCGACTTCATCCTGCCGAGCCCGTCGGCCATCGTCGCTTCGCTGGCCGAGTACGGCGGCGTGATCGCCGGCCATGCCTGGCGCACGTTCTGGACCACGATGGTGGGTTTTGGGCTGGCGATTGGCGTGGGCGTGGTGCTGGGCCTGCTGATGGGCTCGTCGAAGCTGGCCTACGCGGCAACCTATCCGCTGATGACCGCCTTTAACGCGCTGCCCAAGGCCGCCTTCGTGCCGATCCTCGTGGTCTGGTTCGGGTTGGGCGCCGGGCCGGCCATCCTGACCGCGTTCCTGATCTCGTTCTTCCCAATCATGGTCAACATCGCCACCGGGCTGGCCACGCTGGAGCCGGAACTCGAAGATGTACTGCGCGTGCTCGGCGCCAAGCGCCGCGACGTGCTGCTCAAGGTGGGCCTGCCGCGCGCGATGCCGTTCTTCTTCGCCTCGCTGAAGGTGGCCATCACGCTGGCCTTCGTTGGCACCACGGTGTCCGAGATGAGCGCCGCCAACGAGGGTATCGGCTACCTGCTGGTCTCGGCCGGTTCGGCGATGAAGATGCCGCTGGCATTCGCGGGCCTGGTCGTCATCGCCGTGATGGCGATGGGGATGTACGAGCTGTTCGCGGTGCTGGAAAAGCGCATGACGGGCTGGGCGCACCGGGGCTGATGCGCGCTCGGATGGCGGTTAGGCGTAGTCCAGCGGCAGCGCCGTCGTGTACTTGATCTGTTCCATCGCGAAACTGGAGCTGACATCGGCCAGTTCCGCGCCCTGGATCAGCTTCTTGTACACGGCGTCGTAGGCGGCGATATCGGGCACCACCACGCGTAGCAGGTAGTCCGTGTCGCCGGCCATGCGGTAGAACTCGGTCACTTCCGGGATCGACGCCACCAGCCCGTGGAAGGCCTTGAGCCATTTCACGTTGTGCTGGTTGGTCCGGATCGACACGAACACGGTCACGCCCACATTGAGCTTGCCGGCATCCAGCAGCGCCACGCGCTTGCGGATCACGCCCGATTCCTCGAGCTTTTGCACCCGCCGCCAGCACGGCGTGGACGTGAGGCCGACCTGCTCGCCGATCTCGGCGACGGGTACGGTGGCGTCTTCCTGGAGGATCTCCAGGATCTGGCGGTCATAGCGGTCCATGAATCCTCAACTGACGATGGTATCCACCAGCAGGTTCACGCCGGTGGCGATGCGGTCCTGGTCCACGCCGTAGATATGCAGCGACACCGCCACGGCGTCGCTGGCATTGCCCAGCGCGTGGATGTGCTGCAGGCCGGCTGGCACGCTGAAGGTGTCGCCGGCCTCGCGCGTGACGGCGTTGACCTGCGTGGCGGTGCGGTCCTGCGGGTTCCAGCGGTAGTGGCGCTCGGCCAGCGTGCCGCGCAGCACGCGGTAGGCGCACCAGGTGCGATGGCCGTGGACCGGGCTGAACTGCCCCGGCCGCCAGACCAGCACCATCACCGAGAACCGTTCGAACGGATCGGCATGGACCAGATGCCGGGTGTAGCGGTCCGGACTGCCTTCGAGCGCGCCCGGGGGCAGGCTGGCGAGCAGGGTGTCGGCGTCCGGCAGGCTGGCCGCCACGTGCGTCGCTACCATCCGGGCGCTCTGGGCCAGCGTGGCCTCCATGCCAGTGGCGAGCAGGGAGAAGGACGAAGGGAGGACGGATGGCTGCATGGCGGGTGAGGGGGCAGGATGGGATCACATTCATCTTAGTCGGGCCTCCTGAGCAAGAATATCCAATCTGTCGTCCAAATTCCGCAGGAATTGTAATCCTGTTCCAATAATTCAAAAAAAATTGGAATGGATTTGCTTATCGTGCAGCCGGGCGGCCGGCAAGCGATAATCCGCGCCATGGAAATCAAATGGCTTGAAGACTTCGTCAGCCTGGCCGAGACGCACAGCTTCTCGCGCTCGGCGGAGCTGCGGCATGTCACGCAACCGGCGTTCTCGCGGCGTATCCAGTCGCTCGAGGCGTGGGTGGGCACCGAACTGATCGACCGCTCGAGCTACCCGACCACCCTGACCGACGCCGGCAAGGTGTTCTACGAGCAGGCGCTGGCCATGCTGGCCCAGGTCAGCGAGACCCGGGCCCTGATGCGCGGCCAGCGCTCGGCCAACGCCCAGGTGCTGGAATTCGCGGTGCCGCACACGCTGTCGCTGACCTTCTTCCCGGAATGGCTCAAGGGCGTGGAGCGCAAGGTCGGCACGCTGCCGTGCCGGCTGCGCGCGCTGAACGTCCACGATGCCGTGCTGATGCTGGTGGAGGGCGGCTGTGACCTGGTCATGGTCTACCACCACCCGCGCCAGGCCATCCAGCTCGATCCGGCCCACTACGACATGCTGGTGCTCGGCACCGAGCGGCTGTCGCCCTACAGCGTGCCCGACAGCGCCGGCCGGCCCGTGTTCCGGCTGCCCGGCACCGACAAGAAGCCGGTGCCGTTCCTCAGTTACACGCCCAATGCGTTCCTGGGGCGGATGGTGGACATGCTGCTGTCCGAGTCGGCGGACACCCTCAAGCTCGACAAATGCTACGAGACCGATATGGCCGAGGCGCTCAAGGTCATGGCGCTGGCCGGCCACGGCATGGCCTTCCTTCCCGAGAGCGCGGTCCGGGACGACGTGCACGCCGGCCGGCTGGTGCGGGCCGAGGCCGCGCGCGGGCTGCCGCAGTCCATCGACATGGAAATCCGGCTCTATCGCGAACGGCCCACCGATGCCGGCAACGACCGGCGCGGCGGCCAGAGCCGGCGCAAGCGCCAGCTGGTGGACAAGGTCTGGGCTTCGTTGACGACGCAAGCTTGAGGGCCGGGCCGCAAGGTTATGCAAGCCTTGCATAATGCTGCAGGGCGGGATGAGCAAACGGCATTGGATTCCGATATGGAGGCGCCGATATTCTGCGTGTCACCTTCACTCGGAACTCAACGATGTCTTCCGCAGCACCGTCCAAGCCGTCCATCGCCTCCCACACCCTGCCTTCGTACCTGAACGCCGACGCGCTCGGGCCCTGGGGCATCTACCTCCAGCAGGTCGACCGCGTCACGCCCTACCTGGGCTCGCTGGCCCGCTGGGTGGAAACGCTGAAGCGCCCCAAGCGTGCGCTGATCGTGGACGTGCCCATCGAGCTGGACAACGGCACCATCGCCCACTACGAGGGCTATCGCGTGCAGCACAACCTCTCGCGCGGCCCCGGCAAGGGCGGCGTGCGTTTCCACCAGGACGTGACGCTGTCCGAGGTGATGGCCCTGTCGGCGTGGATGTCGGTCAAGAACGCCGCCGTCAATGTGCCCTACGGTGGTGCAAAGGGCGGCATCCGCGTGGATCCGCGCACGCTCTCCACGGCCGAACTGGAACGCCTGACGCGCCGCTACACCAGTGAAATCAACCTGATCATCGGCCCGACCAAGGATATTCCGGCGCCGGACGTGAACACCAACGCCCAGGTCATGGCCTGGATGATGGATACCTACTCGATGAACTCGGGCAGCACGGCCACCGGCGTGGTGACCGGCAAGCCGATCTCGCTGGGCGGCTCGCTGGGCCGTCACGAGGCTACCGGCCGCGGCGTGTTCGTGGTCGGCTCGGAAGCCGCCCGCAACCTCGGCATGGACATCAAGGGCGCACGCGTGGCCGTGCAGGGCTTCGGCAATGTGGGCGCCGTGGCAGCCAAGCTGTTCCACGAGGCCGGTGCCAAGGTGGTGGCCGTGCAGGACCACCGTACCACGTTGTACAACCCGGCCGGCCTCGATGTGCCGGCGATGATGGAATACGCGTCGCACAGCGGCACGATCGACGGTTTCCAGGGCGAGGTCCTGACCACCGAGCGGTTCTGGGAAGTCGAGTGCGAGATCCTGATCCCGGCCGCGCTGGAAGGCCAGATCACGGCGGCCAACGCGCCCAAGATTACGGCCAAGCTGGTGATCGAGGGCGCCAACGGCCCGACCACGCCCCAGGCGGACGACATCCTGCGCGAGCGCAACATCCTGGTCTGCCCGGACGTCATCGCCAACGCCGGCGGCGTGACCGTGTCCTACTTCGAATGGGTGCAGGATTTCTCGAGCTTCTTCTGGACCGAGGAGGAGATTAACGAGCGCCTGGTACGAATCATGCAAGAGGCCTTCCGGGCGATCTGGCAGGTTGCCCAGGACAATAAGGTCACGCTGCGGACGGCTGCGTTTATCGTTGCCTGTACGCGAATCCTGCAGGCGCGCGAGATGCGCGGCCTGTATCCCTGATTGAAACGGGCAATGAAAGGGCATGGACATGCTGCGATGCAGCAATGATTCGTTCCCCGACATGAAAGGACGCGGCGGCCGGAGTTTTCCGGCAGCCGCGTTTTTTTGTTCTTGGAATCATTGCAGTTGTGTCGCATTTTGGCGCAATGCCGCGCAACCATGCCCGCACAGGCACCAGTTAGGGGAAAAACCCGTTGTCTTGGGTCACGAGCTAAGCAATACTGTTTCGCCGGTGGGGCGTTTTTTTGCTAGAGTCCCGCCTTTCTCTTCATGGTCAAGGAGATGTTATGAATGTAGCCAAGCTGGCTAGCCTGGCGGTTGCTGCGGGTATTCTGTGCGGTACCGCGCAGGCTGCAGAGCCGCTGACGGGCACGCTGCAGAAGATCAAGGACACGGGTGTTATTACGCTGGGTGTGCGGGATTCCTCGATTCCGTTCAACTACAACCTTGGCGGCGTGCGCCAGGTGGGCTATTCCTACGATATCAATATGAAGATCGTGGAAGCCGTGAAGGACCAGCTGAAGCTGCCGAACCTGCAGGTTAAGGAAATTCCGATTACCTCGCAGAACCGGATCACGCTGCTGCAGAACGGCACGATCGACATCGAGTGCGGTTCCACGACCAATAACCTGGAGCGCCAGAAGCAGGTCTCGTTCTCGACCAGCATCTTCATCATCGGCACCCGCATCATGGTGAAGAAGGATGGCGGCATCAAGGACTGGGCCGACCTGAAGGGCAAGAACGTGGTGACCACCGCTGGCACGACGTCCGAGCGCCTGCTGCGCAAGATGAACGACGAGCAGAAGCTGGGCGCCAACATCATCAGCACCAAGGACCATGGCCAGTCGTTCCTGACGCTGGAGTCGGGCCGTGCCGTGGCGTTCATGATGGACGACGCGCTGCTCTACGGCGAACGCGCCAAGGCCAAGAACCCGGCCGACTGGATCGTCGTTGGCAAGCCGCAATCGCGCGAGTCGTACGGCTGCATGATCCGCAAGGATGATGCCCCGTTCAAGAAGGTGACGGACACCGTGATCACCGGCCTGATGAAGGACGGCTCGATCAACACGATGTACACCAAGTGGTTCATGCAGCCGGTACCGCCGAAGGGCCTGAACCTGGACTTCCCGCTGTCCGAAGACATGAAGGCGCTCTTCAAGAACCCGAACGACAAGGCACTCGACTGATCCCTGTGATCAGAGCAGTGCGAAACGGAAGGAGAAGTCCTTCCGTTTCTTTTTGAAGGACGCACTATGGATTACATTTTTCACTGGGGAGTGTTCCTCGAGCAGGCCGCGCAGAACGAGACGTACCTGGACTGGATGATTTCCGGTCTCAAGGTGACGATCGCGCTGGGCCTCACCTCGTGGGCCATCGCCCTCGTCATCGGCTCGGTGCTCGGCGTGCTGCGCACGGTGCCGAACAAGCTGCTGTCGGGTATTGCCGCGACGTATGTCGAGATTTTCCGGAACATTCCGCTGCTGGTTCAGCTGTTCATCTGGTATTTCGTGATTCCCGAGCTGCTGCCGTTCGGCGACGCGATCAAGCAGATGAACCCATTCACCCAGCAGTTCCTGGCCGCCATGCTCTGCCTGGGCACGTTTACGGCCGCCCGGGTTTGCGAACAGGTGCGCTCGGGTATCAACTCGCTGCCGCCGGGCCAGCGCAACGCCGGCCTGGCGATGGGCTTCACGCTCGCGCAGACGTACCGCTTCGTGCTGTTGCCGATGTCCTTCCGCGTCATCGTGCCGCCGCTGACCTCCGAATTCCTGAACATCTTCAAGAACTCGGCGGTGGCCTCCACGATCGGCCTGCTGGAACTCGCCGCGCAGGGCCGCCAGCTGGTGGACTACACGGCGCGTCCGTATGAATCGTTCATCGCGGTCACAGTGATGTACATGCTGATCAATGTGACGGTCATGCTGATCATGCGCTGGGTGGAACGCCGGACCCGCGTGCCGGGCTTCATCGGCGGCAAGTAAAGGGGCGCACATGGCATACGAATTCGACTTCAGTTCCATCAACCCCGACACCCTGCGCGTGCTGGGCGAGGGCATGATGGTGTCGCTCAAGATCACCGTGACCGCGGTGGTGGTGGGCATTGTCTGGGGCACCATCCTCGCGATGATGCGCCTGTCCTCCTTCAGGGCGCTGAACTGGTTTGCCCAGGGGTACGTGACCATCTTCCGCTCCATCCCGCTGGTGATGGTGCTGTTGTGGTTCTTCCTGATCATCCCGCAGCTGCTGCAGAAGCTGTTCAACCTGTCGCCCGCGGCCGACCTGCGGATGACCTCGGCGCTCATCGCGTTCGCGCTGTTCGAGGCCGCTTACTACTCCGAGATCATCCGGGCCGGTATCCAGAGCGTGTCGCGCGGGCAGATGTTCGCCGCGCAGGCGCTGGGCATGACCTACGGCCAGACCATGCGGCTGGTGATCCTGCCGCAGGCGTTCCGCAACATGGTGCCGCTGCTGCTGACGCAGGGCATCATCCTGTTCCAGGATACGTCGCTGGTCTACGTGAGCGCGCTGGCTGACTTCTTCGGCCAGGCCTACGGCATTGGCGAGCGCGACGGCCGCATCGTCGAAATGCTGCTGTTCGCGGGCTTCGTGTACTTCGTTATCTGCTTCTCCGCTTCGCTGCTGGTCAAGCGTTATCAGAAAAAGGTGGCTGTATGATCGAAATTAATAACGTTTCCAAGTGGTATGGCACGTTCCAGGTGCTGACCGACTGCACCACCAAGGTTGCCAAGGGTGAAGTGGTGGTGGTGTGCGGCCCGTCCGGTTCGGGCAAGTCCACGCTGATCAAGACCGTGAACGCGCTGGAGCCGTTCCAGAAGGGCGACATCATGGTCGACGGTACCTCGGTGGGCAACCCCAAGACCAACCTGCCGAAGCTGCGCTCGCGCGTGGGCATGGTGTTCCAGAACTTCGAGCTGTTCCCGCACCTGTCGATCACCGAGAACCTGACCATCGCCCAGATGAAGGTGCTCGGCCGCTCGAAGGACGAGGCGATGGCCAAGGGCTTGAAGTACCTGGAGCGCGTGGGCCTGAAGAACCAGGCGTCCAAGTTCCCCGGCCAGCTGTCCGGCGGCCAGCAGCAGCGCGTGGCGATTGCCCGCGCGCTGTCGATGGACCCGATCTGCATGTTGTTCGACGAGCCGACCTCGGCGCTTGACCCGGAGATGGTCAACGAGGTGCTGGACGTGATGGTGCAGCTGGCTCAGGAAGGCATGACCATGATGTGCGTGACCCACGAAATGGGCTTCGCACGCAAGGTGGCCAACCGCGTGATCTTCATGGACGCCGGCAAGATCGTCGAGGACTGCCCGAAGGAAGAGTTCTTCGGCGATATCGCCGCCCGCTCGGAGCGCGCCCGCCAGTTCCTGTCGAAGATCCTGCAACACTGATCGGTGTAGCAGGTCGTCAGACCCCCTCTCCCCACGGGAGAGGGGCGCAGCATCCCTCCCGCTTCACCCCCCAAAGCCTAAAGCCTCAAGTACACGCCGTATTGGCCGCGTTCTTCGCCTGCACCTCGGGCGGGATCGGCACGGTCAGGGTCATCGTCGGCAGCCCATGTTCGAACATGATCAGCTCGCCCGGCATGAAGCGCGTCCAGGTCTCGTTGTCGGTCAGCGGCGCGGTGGCGATCACGGCCACGCGGTCGTCGGGCGTGGTCACCTGGGCGAAATCGATCGACAGGTCGGCATCGATCAGATGCGCCTTCGAGAACGGCCATTGCCGCACGATGTAGTACAGGTGCGTCGAGCAGTGCGCGAACAGTGCCTGCCCATTGCATAGTAGAAAGTTGAAAACGCCGTGCAGCGTGATGTCGCGCGTGATGTCAGCCAGCGCGTGGCCCAACTCGTTCAGCGGTGGCTGGGAGCCCGGGAACCGCTTGCGCAGCCCTTGCATCAGCGTGCAGAACGCGAGTTCGCTGTCGGTGTCGCCCACCGGCTGGTACACACCGGAGAGGAACGGCGCGAAGCCCTTCAGGTCGCCGTTATGGGCGAAGATCCAGTGCCGGCCCCAGAGCTCGCGCATGAACGGATGGCAGTTTTCCAGCAGCACCGTGCCCTGCGTTGCCTTGCGGATATGGGAAATGACGTTCTTCGACTTGATCGGATAACGCTTGATCAGCTCCGCCACCGGCGAGGTGCCGGCAGACTGGTTGTCGATGAACAGCCGGCAGGCCTTGTCCTCGAAGAACGCCACGCCGAAACCGTCGGCATGGTGGTCGGTCACGCCGCCACGGGCGGCAAAGCCCGTGAAGGAGAACGTCACGTCGGTTGGCGTGGCGCAGTTCATGCCTAGCAGCTGGCACATGGGGGCACCGGTGCGGCAAGGGGCTGCCGCTTTGCAATAGAATGCAGACATTATCCCGCGCGTGCGGGACGCTGCCAAGCGCGGCGCCCGGGCGCCCCCCAGTTGTTCAGCCCCAGCCCCTTCCCAGCTATGAGTCAATACAAGATCGCTGTCATTCCCGGAGACGGAATCGGAACGGAAGTGATGCCCGAAGGCATCCGTGCCATGGATGCCGCCGCGCGCCGCTTCGGCATCGACTTCCAATGGGACCACTTCGACTTCTCCAGCTACGACTACTACGCCCGCCACGGCAAGATGCTGCCGGACGACTGGTTCGACACGCTGGTCAAGTACGACGCCATCTACTTCGGCGCCGTGGGCTGGCCCGAGAAGATCCCGGACCACGTGTCCCTGTGGGGCTCGCTGCTCCAGTTCCGCCGCTCGTTCGACCAGTACGTGAACCTGCGCCCGGTGCGCCTGATGCCCGGCATCAAGAGCCCGCTGGCCGGCCGCCAGCCTGGCGATATCGACTTCTACGTGGTGCGCGAGAACACCGAGGGCGAGTATTCGAGCATCGGCGGGCGCATGTTCCCGGGCACCGAGCGCGAAATCGTGGTCCAGGAGACCGTGATGAGCCGCGTCGGCGTGGGCCGCATCCTGAAATTCGCGTTTGAACTGGCCCAGAAAAGGCCCAAGCAGCACCTGACCTCGGCCACCAAGTCGAACGGCATCTCCATCACCATGCCCTACTGGGACGAGCGCGTGGAGGCCATGGCCGCCAACTACCCCGGCCTGAAGGTGGACAAGTACCACATCGACATCCTGACCGCGCACTTCGTGCAGCATCCGGACTGGTTCGACGTGGTGGTGGCCAGCAACCTGTTCGGCGACATCCTGTCCGACCTCGGCCCGGCCTGCACCGGCACGATCGGCGTGGCCCCGTCGGGCAATATCAACCCGGACAAGACCTATCCGAGCTTGTTCGAGCCGGTGCATGGCTCGGCGCCGGACATCGCCGGGCGCGGCGTGGCCAACCCGATCGGCCAGATCTGGTGCGGCGCGATGATGCTGGAGCACCTCGGCCATGCCGATGCGGGCGCCGCCGTGCTGGCCGCCATCGAGAAGGTGCTGACCGCCGGGCCAGGCCACGCGCCGCTGACGCGCGACATTGGCGGCACCGCCGGAACGGCAGACCTGGGCCGTGCGATTGCGGAGGCGCTGTGAATACCGCGAACTCCCATATCGATCCCCGTACGCTGCTGCTGGAGAGCTTCCGGGCCGCCGTCGCCGCCGCAGACCCGCTCGAGATCGTCGCCGCCCACCTGCCGCCGCCCCACGCCGGCGGCCGCACGCTCGTGGTCGGGGCGGGCAAGGCTGCCGCATCGATGGCGCTGGCCGTGGAGCGTGCCTACGCGGGCCGCGCCACGCTCGACGGCATCGTCGTCACCCGCTATGCGCATGGCCTGCCGACCGACCATATCCGCGTGATCGAGGCCGGCCATCCCGTGCCCGACGAAGCTGGCGAACAGGCCGCGGCGGACATCCTCACCCGCGTGCAGGCGCTCGGGCCGGAAGACCGGCTGATCGTGCTGGTGTCTGGCGGCGGGTCGAGCCTGCTGTCGCTGCCGGCCGAAGGCATCGCCATGGCGGACCTCAAGGCCACCACGCGCGAACTGCTCCGGTGTGGCGCGCCGATCACAGAAATGAATGTCGTGCGCAAGCACCTGTCGCGCATCCAGGGCGGCCGGCTGGCGCAGGCGAGCAAGGCGCCCGTGACCACGCTGATCGTCTCGGACGTGGCCGGCGATGATCCCAGCGCCATCGCTTCCGGCCCCACCGTGCCCGATGCGAGCACTTATGCCGATGCGCTCGCCATCCTGCAACGCTATGGCGCGAAGGTGCCGGCCCCGGTGCAGTCGCACCTGGAACGCGGCGCGCGGGGCGAGATCGACGAGACGCCCAAACCGGGTGATCCGTTGTTCACCCGGGTCCAGAACCACATGATCGCCACCGCGCACGGCAGCCTGGAAGCCGCCGCCGCACTGTTCCGCAAGCAGGGCATCCAGCCCGTGGTCCTCGGCGACACCGTGACCGGCGAAGCCCAGGAAGTCGCGCGGGTCTATGCCGCGCTGGTGCGCGAGATTCGCGCGTACAATGCGCCGTTCGCGGCGCCGGTGGCACTGATTTCCGGTGGCGAATGCACGGTGACGCTGCCCGCCAGCGGCGCGGAACGGGCCCGGGGCGGTCGTTGCTCGGAGTTCCTGCTCTCGCTGGCGATCGAGCTGGGCGGGGCGGACAATATCCATGCGATTGCCGCCGATACGGACGGCATCGATGGCTCCGAGGACAACGCCGGCGCCCTGTGCTGCCCCGATTCGCTCCAGCGCGCCGAGGCCGCAGGGGTCTCCGCCCGCCAGCAACTCGACGCGCACGACGCCTGGGGCTTCTTCGATGCCATCGGCGACCTGGTCCATACCGGCCCCACGCGCACCAACGTGAACGATTACCGCGCCATCCTGATTCTTTGATTTTCCAGCTATGACCCAGACGCTCACCATCACCCGCCCGGACGACTGGCACCTGCACCTGCGCGATGGCGCGGCGCTGGCCGCCGTACTGCCGGACACCGCGCGCCAGTTCGGCCGCGCGATCATCATGCCGAACCTGAAGCCGCCCGTGACCACGGTGGAGCAGGCCGCCGCCTACCGGGCGCGCATCCTGGCCGCGCTGCCGTCCGGCATGGCGTTCGAGCCGCTGATGACGCTGTACCTGACCGACAACACGCCGGCCGAGGAAATCGTCGCCGCCAAGGCGAGCGGCTTCGTCCACGCGGTGAAGCTGTATCCGGCCGGTGCCACCACCAACAGCGATGCCGGCGTGACCGACATCCGCCGCTGCGCCGCCACGCTGGAGGCCATGCAGCGCGCCGGCCTGCCGCTGCTGGTGCACGGCGAAGTGACCGATGGCGACATCGACATCTTTGACCGCGAAGCCGTGTTCATCGACCGCGTGATGCGGCCGCTGCGCAAGGACTTCCCGGAGCTGAAGGTGGTGTTCGAGCACATCACCACCAAGGACGCGGCCGAGTACGTGGCCGAGGCCGAAGGCCCGGTTGGCGCGACGATCACCGCGCACCACCTGCTGTACAACCGCAACGCGATCTTCACCGGCGGCATCCGCCCGCATTACTACTGCCTGCCGGTGCTCAAGCGCGAGACCCATCGCGAGGCACTGGTCAAGGCGGCCACGTCGGGCAGCGCGCGGTTCTTCCTCGGCACGGATAGCGCGCCGCACGCCCGCGGCCTGAAGGAACACGCCTGCGGCTGCGCGGGCTGCTATACGGCACTGCATGCGATGGAGCTGTACGCCGAAGCGTTCGACGCTGCCGGCGCGCTCGACAAGCTGGAAGGCTTCGCCAGCTTCCACGGCCCGGCGTTCTATGGCCTGCCGCGCAACACCGGCACGCTCACGCTCTCGCGCGAAGACTGGGAACTGCCGGCTGAACTGCCGTACGGCGACACCACGCTGGTGCCGCTGCGCGCCGGCGAGACCCTGCGCTGGAAGGCGCAATAAGCGACTTGCCTGGCATCGACTGGACGCGGCCGTGGTTCCGGCCGTTCGCCGCGTCCGGGGTCGCGCTCTCCGCCGCCGCGCTTTCCGCCGCCGATTCGCGCGCGGCGCTCGACGAACAAGCCGCCGCTGCCGGGCTGGCGAACGCCAACGGCCAGCCGCTGCGCTTCGTGCCCCAATCCGATCTCCCCGATGGGGTGGCCTATGAGGCGCATATCCACGCCACGGGCCACGTCCCCACGCGCGACAATCTCCACGACGCGTTCAACGCGCTGATCTGGCTCCATTTCCCCGCGACCAAGGCCGTGCTGAACCGGCTCCAGTCCGAGGCCATCGCCCGTGACGGCGTGCTGCCCGTGCGCGGCGGCCTGCGCGATGCCGCAACGCTATTCGACGAAAACGCGGTGATTTTCCTGACCGAGGACGCCCGGCTGGCCCAGGCGCTACAAGGGTTTGCGTGGCGCACGCTGTTCGTGGAGGCGCGCGCCGCGTGGGGCAGCGCCTGCGCGGTCATCCCGTTCGGCCACGCCTTGCTGGAAAAGCTGGTGCAGCCTTACAAGGCGATCACGGCCCACGCGTGGTGGCTGCCGGTGCCGCCCGGCACGGCACTGCCGGTCATCGACCAGACCCTGGCCGCGTCGCTCGCCGAGGCAGCCGGGCAGGGCAGGCTGCGCGGTGGCCGCTGCTTCGCGCCGCTGCCGGTGCTGGGCATTCCTGGCTGGTGTGATGAGAACGCCGTGCCCTCGTTCTACGACGATACCCGCGTGTTCCGCCCCGGCCGCCAGATCCGCTGAGTTCGGTGGTAGACTGCGGGCCGCAAAGCAGGCCAGACAATCGCTGCTTGTCTCGCAAGGGGCAAGGGGAGGAAAGTCCGGACTCCACAGGGCAGGGTGTTGGCTAACAGCCATCCACGGCAACGTGCGGAATAGGGCCACAGAGACGAGTCTTGCCGCCGGGTTCGCCTGGCGGGAAGGGTGAAACGCGGTAACCTCCACCCGGAGCAATCCCAAATAGGCAGACGATGAAGCGGCCCGCTGAGTCTGCGGGTAGGGAGCTGGAGCCGGCCGGTAACGGTCGGCCTAGAGGAATGGTTGTCACGCGCAGCGCGCCGCAAGGCGGGCCGCGCGCACAGAATCCGGCTTATCGGCCTGCTTTGCTCCACCTTCCTGACGTCAGGGCGTTCAGCCCTCGACGATTTCCATCGTGTGCGTGATCTCGGCGGTCTTGGCCAGCATGATCGAGGCCGAGCAGTACTTGTCGTGCGACAGCGTGATCGCACGCTCCACCGTGGCCGGGTTCAGGTTGCGGCCCGTCACCGTGAAGTGGAAGTTGATGCGCGTGAAGACCTTCGGGTCCTCGCCGGCGCGCTCGGCCTCGAGCTTCACCGTGCAGCCGCGCACGTCCTGGCGGCCACGCTTGAGGATCAGCACCACGTCATAGGCCGTGCAGCCGCCGGTGCCGAGCAGCACCATCTCCATGGGGCGCGGCGCCAGGTTGTTGCCACCGCCATCGGGCGCGCCGTCCATCGCCACGATATGGCCGCTGCCGGTCTGGGCCACGAAGCTCATGCCTTCCGGGCCCATCCATGTCACTTTGCATTCCATTTTGTTCGTTCCTTGGTTTTACCAATGTGTTTTCGCGCTCACGTCCGCGCAATCACGAATCTTGCATTTCGTGAGTATATGGCATCGGCGCGCCGTGCCCGGGGCAAGGGATTTCCCTCGGGAATCTGAGGGAATCCTCTATTGTGGTGCCGATGACTCAGCATCACATCGACGCTAAGTCATTGATTTTTCAGAAAGGTAAACATCTATAAGCGTCGATTAAAGCATTGCGCAATGTGCAATGCGATTTCGTAGTGCAGATTTTCTTGCGTTGCGACAGCCGCTATGTATAATTCATTCCATTGAACGACGGCGCATCTGGCGCGCCAGAGTGCGAAAGCGAAAGCGCTCCGCACCGCCCGCCGCCCTGTCGATCTACCGGTGTCTCCTCCACCCTCCTCCTTTGGTGGATTCAAACCCAAGTCCAAACCGACTTGGGTTTTTTTTCGTCCCCTTTTTCGCCCTCATTTCGGCCCCAGCTCCCATGTGATGCAGGGGGCTTGACGAAAAGCCACGACTTTGCTTGTGCGCCATCGTATTCCCCGAGTATAATCGCAGGCTTTTCCGGTCATTGCCCCCGGAAAAAGAGTCAGGGAGAGCCTGCAAACACAAGCAGGAAGGTCAGGTCCCAAGGGCCGGCCGATCGACAGGACGCTAAAACGGCGACCGTCACCTCGGGCAGTATTCAATAGTCAGGAAAAATCATGAAGACCTTTTCCGCCAAGCCTCATGAGGTAAAGCGCGACTGGTACGTGATTGACGCGACGGACAAGGTCCTCGGCCGTGTTGCCAGCGAAGTGGCACGCCGACTGCGCGGCAAGCACAAGCCGGAATTCACTCCGCACGTCGACACGGGCGATTACATCGTCATCGTCAACGCAGCCAAGCTGCGTGTCACGGGTACCAAGGAAACGGACAAGAAGTACTATCGCCATTCGGGTTACCCGGGCGGTATCTACGAAACGACGTTCGGCAAGATGCAGCAGCGTTTCCCGGGCCGTGCCCTGGAAAAGGCTGTCAAGGGCATGCTGCCGAAGGGTCCGCTGGGCTATGCAATGATCAAGAAGCTGAAGGTTTACGCCGAAGCCGATCATCCGCATGAGGCACAGCAACCCAAGACGCTCGACATCTAAGGAGGCCAATCCATGATCGGTAACTGGAATTACGGTACTGGCCGCCGCAAGAGCGCTGTGGCTCGTGTCTTCATCAAGTCGGGCAAGGGTGAAATCGTCGTCAACGGCAAGCCCATCAACGAGTATTTCGCTCGCGAAACCTCGCTGATGATCGTGCGTCAGCCGCTGGAACTGACCACCCACGCCGAAACGTTCGACATCAAGGTCAACGTGACCGGCGGTGGCGAAACGGGCCAGGCCGGCGCAGTGCGCCACGGCATCACCCGCGCCCTGATCGACTACGACGCCACGCTGAAGCCGACGCTGTCGAAGGCCGGTTTCGTCACGCGCGATGCACGTGAAGTGGAACGTAAGAAGGTCGGTCTGCACAAGGCACGTCGCCGGAAGCAGTTCTCGAAGCGCTGATGCGCATTCGCAGGTCCGCTCACGCGGATCTGTCGAATCCGGAAAAACCGCACGCTCTGTCGTGCGGTTTTTTTTCGCCAGTGTGGTGTGGAATTAATCACTTTTTTGGCAAAGGTGTCTCAGATGTCATACATTGATCCGCACAATGGCGGCTCGGGGATACAATCACGGGCCTGCGAATGAGAGGACGAACGATGGTGCCATGGGCCTGAAGTACCGGCCGTTGCGGCCGCGCCGGGGATTGCGCGCTTCGCGGGCCGTGATTCGTGTGCACCGGCCCTGGCGCGTGTGGATCTGGGCACTGGTGCTGGCCATCGGGCTTGGACTGGCCGTGGCGTGGGCGATCGATGCCGGTCTTGGCGTGCGCCAGCCTGCCGGGCCGGCGGATACGACACTTGTGGCGGCCAATGCCGCGTTGCGTGAGCAACTGGCCGAGGTCACCGCCGAGCGCGACCGCCTGCGTACCAGTGCGAACACGCCGGAGGCCCGGCTGGAGATGGCCCGGGCCGAGCGAGAGCGCCTGGTGCAGCAACTGAAGTCGGCGGAGGCCGAGGTGAGCCAGCTCAAGGAAGACCTCGGCTTCTTCGAGGCGCTGCTGCCTGCCACCGGCGATACGTCAGGCATCCACGTGCGCAGTTTCCGCGTGGTCGTCGACGAAGCGCAGCCCCAGGCCGTGCACTATCGCCTGCTCGTGATGCAGGGCGGCTCGAAGGCGTTTGTCGAGCAGCCCGAATTCAAGGGTGATCTACAGTTCACAATTTCAGCGGTCCGGGCTGGGCAGCCGTTAACCATGACACTGCCGAATCCGAAGGAGGCGCCGCTACCGGCGGTGCGCCTCACGCATTACCAGCGTATCGAGGGCGACCTGGCGATTCCCAAGGGCGCCGAGGTACGTGCCGTATCGGTCCGTATCGTGCAGAACGGACAGGTCCGCGCGGCGCAGTCGGCAACGCCGTAGGACCCGAACAAGGAGAGGGATCATGTTGTTTTCGAAGAAGAAAGGCCTGTCGATCGACACCCTGATCGGCCAGGACGCCACCATCGAGGGCGATGTCACGTTCGCGGGCGGTCTGCGCCTGGATGGCCGCGTACGCGGCAACGTGCTGGCATCGGACGCGCAGCGCAGCATGCTCGTCATCAGCGAGAAGGGCGCGGTCGAGGGCGAAGTGCGCGTCGGGCACCTGATCCTCAACGGCACCGTGACCGGCCCGGTAAGCGCCAGCGAACTGCTCGAACTCCAGCCCCACGCGCGCGTCTACGGCGAAGTGCATTATGCGGCGCTGGAAATGCATCAGGGCGCCATCGTCGAAGGTCGCCTCGTGCCGATCGGGCAGGGCGAAGTGCGCGCACTGCCGAACCATGTGCCGGCCGCCGAGGTCAATCAAGCGGCGCCGGTGGAATCGAACACGTCCGAAGCCGAGGCTGGCGAGGTGTCGTCCAGGGCCGCGCCCGAGAACGCAGGCGCCACGGCCTGATCTTTTGCCGATGGATGTGACGTGAACGCCCAGAAGCCCTTGAAATTTAACGGGTTCGGCACGATTTCGAAGTAGCGCTTAGAATACGGCGTATCTAAACAGGAGAATCCCCATGAACGCAGTCGCTGAGGCACCCGTAACCGAGGACGTGCCGGCACCGTTCGTCTTTACCGACAGCGCCGCCGACAAGGTCAAGCAGTTGATCGAGGAGGAGGGCAATGCCGAGCTGAAGCTGCGCGTGTTCGTGCAGGGCGGCGGCTGCTCTGGCTTCCAGTACGGCTTCACGTTTGACGAAGACGTCAACGAAGACGACACCACGATGGTCAAGAACGGCGTGACGCTGCTGATCGACTCGATGAGCTACCAGTACCTGGTGGGCGCCGAGATCGACTACAAGGAAGACATCAACGGCGCGCAGTTCGTGATCAAGAACCCGAATGCCTCGACCACTTGCGGTTGCGGCTCGTCGTTCTCGGTCTGAACCCGGTTACGGTCGATAAAAAAGCGCACTTCGGTGCGCTTTTTTGTTGCCTTCGATTTTTGGAAATCAGCGCGGGAATCTAACGCGGATAGATCGCCCCGAGCACGCGCGGGCCGGCCGCGCCGGTGACCGTGGGCACGTTGCCGGGTGCGCGCCGCACGCATTGCCGCGCCAGCCAGGCGAAGGCGAGTGCCTCCACCTCCAGCACCGGCACGCCGAAATCATCGGTCGTCTCCACCGCCACGCCCGGCAGCAGCCGCGCGAGTTCGGCCATCACATAGCCATTGCGGGCGCCGCCTCCGCAGACGATAAGCCGGCGCGCATCGGCGGCGTGCGTCTGCACGTCACGCGCAATGGCGGAGGCCGTCAGCGTCGCCAGCGTGGCCTGCACGTCGGCGGCGGGCGGCTGGCGGTTGCCGCGCGTGGCCAGCAGCGCCTGCAGCCAGCCCGGGTGGAACAGGTCGCGGCCGGTGCTCTTGGGCGGCGGCGCGCTGAAATAGGGTTCGGTCAGGCATTGCGCCAGCAGCGCTGCATCCACCGTGCCGCTGGCGGCCCAGGCGCCGTTGTCGTCGTAGGGCAGGCCGCGATGGCGGTGAATCCAGTCGTCGAGCAGCGCGTTGCCGGGGCCGCAGTCGAACCCGGTGACCGGGCGCCCGCTGCCCGTTGCCGGCAGGATGCTGATGTTGGAGATGCCGCCGATATTGCAGACTACGCGGGTCTCGTCCGGCGCGCCGAACAGTGCCGCGTGCACGGCGGGCACGAGGGGGGCGCCCTGGCCGCCGGCGGCCACGTCGCGGCTGCGGAAGTCGGCAACCACGTCGATGCCAGTCAGCTCGGCCAGCAGCGCCGGATGCTGGCTCTGTCGCGTATAGCCCGTGCCGTCATAGAGGCCGGGACGATGGCGGATGGTCTGGCCGTGCGCGCCGATGGCCGCGATCGATGCCGGGCGGGCATCGGCGAGCCGCAGCAGCGTTGCCACGCACTCGGCATAGACGCCGGCGAGCGCGTTGGCGGCCAGTGCCTCGCGATGGATCTCGTCGTCGCCCGGTTGCTGCAAGGCGCCGAACGCCTCGCGCAATGGCTGGGGGAAGGGGGTGTGCGCCGCCGCCAGCACGACCGGGTGCGCGCCGGAAAAATCGACGAGCACGCCGTCCGCGCCATCCATGCTGGTGCCCGACATCAGGCCGATAAATCGCTCGCTGCTTGCCGGGGGCACGGACATGGTCAGTTGCTGGCGGTCAGGACGTTGTAGGTGCGCAGCATGTTGATGCGGCTCAACATCGCGCTGGTATAGGTCAGGAACTGCGTGCGCGACTTGCCGGTCAGCGCCGGCGCTTCCATCAGCGTGATGGTGAGCGGGTTCTGCGGCACGTCGTTGAAGCGGAACTCGTAGTGCAGGTGCGGCCCGGTGGCCCAGCCGGTAGCGCCGACATAGCCGATCACCTGGCCCTGGCTCACGTGCTGGCCCTGGCGCAGCCCGGCAAAGCCGGACAGGTGGGCGTAGTACGTGGAGTAGCCGCCCGCGTGCTGAAGCACCACGATATTGCCGTAGCCGTTCTGCTGGCCGACGAAGTCCACCGTGGCGTCGCCGGTGGCGATGACCTTGGTACCCTGCGGCGCGGCGAAGTCCACGCCCTTGTGCTGCGCCCACTGGTGGTGGAGCGGATGATCACGCCCGCCGAAACCGGACGACACGCGCGAGAACTCCACCGGCGAGCGCAGGAACGGCCGCTTCATGCTGCGCCCGTCGAAGGTGTAGTAGGCGCCGGCTGCGCTGTCTTCCGGCGCGTACCAGAGCGCCTGGTGCAATGTGTTGCGATTGATCAGCTCGATGGCCACCACGCGGCCGTTGCGCACGAAGGCGCCGTCGCGGAAACCGGCCTCGTAGACGATACGGAAGCGGTCGCCCTTGGCGATGTCGTGGTGGAAGTCGATCACGCCCGAGAAGATCGAAATCATCTGCTGGACGATCTCGTCCGGCACGTTGGCGCCGTCCATTGCCTTGAAGAAGCCGCCGGCCTCGATCGCGCCGGAGGCCATCTCGTAGTGCACGTCGTTGTCCACGGACTGGACGCGCGCCTTGTAGGTGTAGTCGCCGCCCTCGGCCTTTGGCGCCACGCGCTCGATCACGAGTTCGCGCGAGGCGGCGGCGTCGCCGCCCAGGTTGGCCTGCAGCGACACCAGCAGGTTGCGGTCGTCGATCTCGGCCTGCACGGCCTGGCCGGCGTCGAGGTTGAGCAGCCCGCGCGCGGTGGCGTTCTTGAGGATGAACGCCTGGGCGTCCGGGTCTTCCACGCCCAGCCGGCGCAGCAGCGTGGCCAGGGTGTCGCCGCGCTGCATGCGGTCTTCGCGCACATAGCGGTTCTCGGTGTCGCTCTCGGTGAGTTGCTCGAGCTGGGTGCGCAGGTCGGGCAGGCGAATGGCCTCCCGCACCTTCGGCGCCTGGGGGTCGTCATAGGCATTGCGCGGGGCGACGCCCATCGCGGCAGCCATGCCGAGCGTGAAAACGGTGCCGACAGCAACGGTGAGTTGCTTGCGGCGCCGGGCATGCTGGGGGTTGGTCGGGTCGACAAGCACCACCAGCTCGCGCGCGAAAACTTCGCGGAGACTGGACCACATCACGTAAAATTCAACCTTGATTCCGGGCTCCGCTGCCGCGACGATGTGTCTTCGTCTGCCTTCCTCCCCCGAGGTTGCGGCGCGGGCCAATGTTTGTCAGCCGCCTACAATGGCGGTTGCCGCCGGGCAGCCCCGGCAGACACAAAGCGCGGATTATACCAGAACGACTCCGGCTGTCCGTCGGCGATTCCTTAATTATTTCAACGACTTATCTCATGTCTGAAGTGACCCCGGCCGCCGCGGCCAAATATCCACTTACGCCGTCGGTGATGCATGCCCTGGAGATCACCAAGCGTGGCTGCGACGAGCTGTTGATCGAAGCCGAGTGGCTCCAGAAGCTCGCCCGCAGCGAGGCCACCGGCGTGCCGCTCCGTATCAAGCTGGGCCTGGACCCCACCGCGCCTGACATCCACCTGGGTCATACCGTGGTGCTGAACAAGCTGCGCCAGCTCCAGGACCTTGGCCACCAGGTGATCTTCCTGATTGGCGATTTCACCTCCACGATCGGCGATCCGTCGGGCCGCAATGCCACCCGGCCGCCGCTGACCCGGGAACAGATCGAGGCCAACGCCCAGACCTACTACCGCCAGGCCAGCCTGGTGCTCGACCCCGCCCGGACCGAGATCCGCTACAACAGCGAGTGGAGCGACCCGCTCGGCGCGCGCGGCATGATCCAGCTGGCGGCCAAGTACACCGTGGCCCGGATGATGGAGCGCGACGACTTCACCAAACGGTTCCGGTCTGGGATTCCGATTTCGGTCCATGAGTTCCTTTATCCGCTCATGCAGGGCTACGATTCCGTGGCGCTCAAGGCCGATATCGAGCTGGGCGGCACCGACCAGAAGTTCAACCTGCTGGTGGGCCGGGAGCTGCAGAAGGAATACGGCCAGGAGCCGCAGTGCATCCTGACCATGCCGCTGCTGGTGGGGCTGGACGGCGTCGAGAAGATGTCGAAGTCGAAAAACAACTACATCGGCGTGACCGAGGCTCCGAACGACATGTTCGGCAAGCTGATGAGCATCTCGGACGACCTGATGTGGCAGTACTTCACGCTGCTGTCGTTCCGGCCGATGAGCGAGATCGACCTGATGAAGCAGGAGATCTCGCTGGGCCGCAACCCGCGCGACTGCAAGGTGATGCTGGCGCAGGAGATCGTCACGCGCTTCCACAGCGCGGCCGATGCCGACAAGGCGCTCGAGGACTTCAACCACCGCGCGCGCGGTGGCGTGCCGGACGACATTCCGGCGGTGACGCTGGAAGGCGCGCCGCTGGGCATCGCCCAACTGCTGAAGCAGGCCAACCTGGTGCCGTCCACCTCGGAGGCCAACCGCAATATCGAGCAGGGCGGGGTCAAGATCGACGGCTCCGTGGTGAGCGACAAGGCCACCAAGGTGGCCGCCGGCACCTACGTGGTCCAGGTGGGCAAGCGCCGCTTCGCCCGCGTGACCCTGGCGTAAGGCGCGATGATCGCCCTGATCCAGCGTGTGGCGCAGGCCCGCGTGACCGTGGCGGGCCGCACCACGGGCGAAATCGGCGCCGGGCTGCTGGCGCTGGTTTGCGCCGAGCGCGGGGATACCGAGGCCCAGGCCGAACGCCTGCTGGCCAAACTGCTCGCCTACCGCGTGTTTTCAGACGCCGAGGGGAAGATGAACCTGCCAGTGCAGAACATGGACGGGCAGGGTAAGGCGGGCGGGCTGCTGGTGGTGTCGCAGTTCACGCTCGCCGCCGATACCAACAGCGGCACGCGGCCAAGCTTCACGCCGGCGGCGTCGCCCGAGGCGGGACGGCGATTGTATGAACATTTCGTGGCCCGCGCGCGCGCCGCGCATCCGTTGGTGGAAACCGGCGAGTTCGGCGCGATGATGCAGGTCAGCCTCGTCAATGACGGCCCTGTGACGTTCTGGCTGCGCGTGCCGCCGGCCGGCACGGCGTGACACATCCCAAGGAGATCCTCATGAAACTCTGGAGCAAGGCATTTGCCGACAACGCGCCCATTCCGGGCGAGTTTGCATTCTGCGTGCCTGATGCCGCCAATCATGTGGCGCTGTCGAGCAACCGCAATCCGGACCTGCATTGGGACGGGGCCCCCGCCGAGACGCGTTCGTTCGTGCTGGTCTGCCATGATCCCGATGTGCCGACCGTGGGCGACGACGTGAACCAGCCCGACCGCGAAGTGCCGGCGTCGCTGCCGCGCGCGGACTTCTTCCACTGGGTGCTGGTGGACATGCCGCCGGGCCTGAACACGATCTCGGCCGGCACGCACAGCGACGGCGTGATCGCACGCGGCAAGCCGGGCCCGGACACGCTGGTCGGCACGGCCGTGGCCGGTGGCCTGCGCCATGGCACCAACGACTACACGGCCTGGTTCTCCGGCGACGAGGACATGAAGGGCCACTACTTCGGCTATGACGGTCCCTGCCCGCCGTGGAACGATGCGCTCGTGCACCGTTACGTGTTCACCGTCTACGCGCTCGATATCGAACGCCTGCCGGTGGAAGGCCATTTCACGGGCGCCGATGTGCGCCAGGCCATCCAGGGCCACGTGCTGGCCGAAGCCTCGCTGACCGGCACCTACACGCTCAATCCGAAACTGATCCGGTAATCATCCGCGCGCAGGGCGCAGACCCCGCGCGCAACCGTCGCCCCCAAGGAACCGGCATGTCGCAAAGCACCGGGCCGCAGTCGCTGGCCTACACCCACCTGATCGTGATCCGTCATGGCGAGACGGCCTGGAACCGCGCGCGGCGGCTGCAGGGCCAGCTCGATATCCCGCTGAACGAGGTGGGGCGCGCCCAGGCCGCCGCACTGGCCGAGGCGCTGGCCGGCGAACCGATCGACGCGATCTATTCGAGCGACCTGGGCCGCGCCATGGAAACCGCCACGCCGCTGGCCGAGACGCTCGGCCTGCCGGTGCGCCCCGACAACCGCCTGCGCGAGCGCTGCTATGGCGACCTGGAAGGCATGACCTATGCCGAAGTGGCCGAGGCGCGCCCCGAGGACTTCGCGCGCTGGCAGGCGCGTGTGCCGGACTACGCGCCGCCCGAGGGCGAATCGCTGCTGGAATTCCACGAACGCGCGGTCGAGGCCGCGCTGGCGCTGTCGCGCCGGCATCCGGGCGAGCGCATCGCGCTGGTGGCGCACGGCGGCGTGCTCGACTGCCTGTATCGCGAGGCCACCGGCATGACGCTCGAGGCGCCGCGCCAGCACGAACTGCTGAACGCCAGCGTCAACCGCCTGCGCAGCGACAGCGCGCACCTGACCTTGCTGCAATGGGGCGATGTGAGCCACCTGGAGGCGCTGGCGCTCGACGAAGTCGACAAGCGCGTGCCCTAGCCGCGGGCCGGGGGCCGCCCCCGCCCCCTCAGACCTCGGACCTCGGACCTCAGACCTTGAGCCGGAACGGCGTGAAGTTCGTGTGCCGGTCGAACCAGTCCTCGTTCTCGGCCCGCTTCAGGAAGCCCACCACCTTGTAGGTGACCGGCGTCATCACCACTTCCCAGGCCGTCTTCAGCACGTACTGCGCCACGGCCACCTGGATCACCTTCTCCAGCGGCCAGATGCCGTAGAAGGCAATCACGTAGAACAGCGAGGAATCGACCAGCTCCCCGGCCAGCGTGGAGCCGATGGTGCGCGTCCACAGCCAGCGCCCGCCGCTCCACAGCTTCATCTTGGCCAGCACGTAGCTGTTGGTGAAGCTGCCGCAGCAGAACGCGATCAGCGACCCCAGCGCAATCCGCCATGTGTTGCCGAACACATCCTCCAGGCTCTTCTGGTAGTCCGCCATGAACGGCGCCACCGGCATCTTCAGTACCACCAGGCTCATGAACGTGGCGAAGGCCAGCGCGGTGAAGCCGGCCCAGACCACGCGGCGGTCGCGGCCATAGCCGTAGACCTCGGTCAGCACGTCGCCAAAGATGTAGGAAATCGGGAAGAACAGCACGCCGGCGCCGAAGGTGACCGGCCCGATCCACGGCAGCGTGACCTGCGCCGCCTTGGCCGCACCGATCAGGTTGGAGCAGAGCAGCACCGTGACGAAGGCCACCATGACGAAGTCGTAGTAGCGGTAGACGCGCCCGGTATGCGCGGCATCGACGGCCGGGAGGGGCGTGGCGTGAGACTCTGGCATGGGTGGGGGCATGGGGCGTGGGGCTTCCGGTGCGGGGTTCGCGCGATTATGCCAGCGCGGCGCCACACGTGTCGGCAAGCCGCCTGCGCCGGGCCCGCAAAAGAAAACTCCCGGCCGGAGCCGGGAGCCAACACACCCTGGAGGATGGAAAACCAGGCGATCAGAGCGACAGCTTGCTGATCTTGGAGCCGTCGAGCGAGGCATCGAACATCAGCCCCGCGTTGGTCTGCACGAAGCCGATCACCGGTTGCTGGCCCGTGACGGTATCCACCTTGCCGTTCGCGCCAATCTTGGCCAGCGCCACGCTGGCGTCCACGCCGGCCGTCCAGCCGCTGGACTGCACGAACTTGTTATAGGCCTCGGGCGTCATGAACATCATGATCACCGCCTTCGACTGGCCGCCGGCGGTGAAGCCGAACGAGGCCGAGATCGTGCGGTAGTAGCCCACCGTGGCGCCCTTCGAGCGCAGCGCGCCATCGCCATACTCGCCGGCCACGACCAGCCCGCCGCCGATCACGCGCGGGAACACCAGAATGCCCTGGGAGCGGTTGGCCAGCTCGCGCGAGCCGTCCACCGAGGCGTAGAGCCGGTTCAGCGCGCCGTCCACGCCGGCGTCGATTTCCTGTCTCTTGGCAGCGGCGTCCTCTGGCGTCTTGGGGCCCGTGGTGGTGCAGCCCGCGGCAAATGCCGTGGCCACGAGCAGGCCGGATCCGGTCACCCGCGTCACGAAATGGCGTCGATTCATATGCAACCTCCTGATGGGGAAAAGTACTGCATTCGACTCTTTCCGGTGGTTCGGACCGGATTTCAGCCGGCGTTAGGCGACTTCACGGTAATGGCGACAACCTCCCGCACAACGATCTTCGCCATCTGTCCCTGCTTGATCTTGGTGAGGTCGATGTTCGGATCACGGACCTTGACCGTGCGCAGCGTCTCGCGCGGGCCACGGAACGTCACGGTGCGATTGGCGGTATCGATCTTGGTGATCTGCGCCGTGATGGTGGTGGTGATCTCGCGCATCACGCCGGGCTTGCCGCCCTCCGGCGCGCGCGAGGTGCGCTCCACCTGCTCCATCAGCGCGGTGTCCTTGCTGTCGAGCGGCTCCAGCGCCGCCACCACGGCCGCCGCGCGGGTCAGCGTGACGATGTCGCCCTTGCGCACGTTGCCGATGTTCTTGGCCTCGTCGCCGCCCACGATCTCGACGAGATTGCCCTTTGGCCCCTGCACGAGTACCGCCTTCGAGTTGGCATCGATATCGACGACCTTGCCGCTGATAACGGCTTCCTCGGCGATGCCGACCGGCGCAGGCGTCTTCTGCGCATGCGCGGCGCCAGCGGCCAGGAGCAGGCTGGCAAGCACGGCAAGGGTCGGGATGGGTCGCTGGATCATGGCTCTGAGTCCTTTCTGGCGCAGTGGGCGCTGGGAGTGGAAACTGATGGAGCCATTGTGGACAACCGGCCATAAGCGGGCAATCCACTTCGAAAAAATTTGGAGCGGTGCGCGAAAACGTTTAACTGGCGGGGGAGGGCTGCAATGCGCGGTCGTTGCGCACCGCAGCAGGCCGGATTCGGCCGATTGGGTCTGGGAGAGGTCTGGGGAGAGGCTTAGTGGGCGCTCGGGGCGCTCGGGGCGCTCGGGGTGCTCGGGGTGCTCAGGGTGCTCAGGGTGCTCAGGGTGCCTCAAGCAGATCGCCGCCCGTGTCGCCCTGTGGCGTGGCGAGCCCGAAATGCCGGTACGCGGCCGCCGTCGCTACCCGTCCGCGCGGAGTGCGCTGCAGGTAACCCTGCTGGATCAGGTAGGGCTCCAGCACGTCCTCGATCGTGTCGCGCTCCTCGCCGATGGCCGCCGCCAGGTTGTCCACACCCACCGGGCCGCCGCCGAACTTGTGCAGCACGGCTTCCAGCAGCTTGCGGTCCATCAGGTCGAAGCCAACGCGGTCCACGTCGAGCATCGCCAGCGCGGCGTCGGCGGTCTCGCGGCTGATCGTGCCGTTGCCCTTTACCTCGGCGTAGTCGCGCACGCGCCGCAGCAGCCGGTTGGCGATCCGCGGCGTGCCGCGTGCACGGCGGGCAATCTCGAGCGCACCCTGGGGCTCGATCACCGCGTTGAGCAGCTGGGCGGAGCGCGTGACGATGCGCGCCAGCTCGTCGGCGGTATAGAACTCCAGCCGCGCCACAATGCCGAAGCGGTCGCGCAGCGGGTTGGTCAGCATGCCGGCGCGCGTGGTGGCACCCACCAGCGTGAACGGCTGCAGGTCCAGCTTGACCGAGCGGGCCGCCGGGCCCTCGCCGATCATGATGTCGATCTGGTAGTCCTCGAGCGCCGGGTACAGGATTTCCTCGACGACCGGCGAGAGCCGGTGGATTTCGTCGATGAACAGCACATCGTTGGCTTCGAGGTTGGTCAGAAGCGCGGCGAGGTCGCCCGGGCGCTCCAGCACCGGCCCGGAGGTCTGGCGCAGGCTCACACCCATCTCGCGCGCGATGATGTGGGCCAGCGTGGTCTTGCCGAGGCCCGGCGGGCCAAACAGCAGCACGTGGTCCAGGGCCTCGCGGCGGTTGCGGGCCGCGTGCATGAAGATGTCGAGCTGGCCACGGATCTTTTCCTGGCCGACGTACTCATCCAGCAGCTTGGGCCGCAGGGCGCGCTCGAAGGCCTCCTCGCGGGCGGAGGCGGGGGTGGCCGAGATAACCCGTTCGGGCTGGCGCTCGGCGCCGGTGAGCTTGTCGGTTTCGATCATGGCAGTGGAATGCAGAACAGCCGTCATTCTACGCCGGCTGCCTCTAGCGTTCGCCCTTCGCTAGCCCTTCGCTAACCCTTCGAGAGCGCCTTCAGCGCCAGCTTGATGCCGTCGGACACGCCTGTGCCGGCCGGCACCTGCTTGATGGCCAGCGCGGCCTCCTTCTCGGAGTAGCCCAGCGCCAGCAGGGCGTTGAGCACGTCCACGGCGTTGTCGGCCACGGGCGTGGCGCCGGGCGCGTGGCCCAGTTCGGCCCCCAGCTTGCCCTTGAGCTCCAGCAGCAGCCGCTCGGCGGTTTTCTTGCCGATGCCCGGAATCCGCGTCAGCCGGCCCGCCTCCTGCAGCGTGACGGCCTGCGCCAGTTCGGCGACGGACAGCCCCGACAGCACGGCCAGCGCCATGCGCGCGCCGATGCCGGTGATCTTGATCAGCTCGCGGAACGTGTTGCGCTCGGACGCCGAGCCGAAGCCGTAGAGCAGGTGGGCATCCTCGCGCACGATCTGCTGCGTCAGCAGCGTCACCGGTTGGCCCACGGCGGGCAGGTTGTAGAACGTGCTCATCGGCACGTCGATCTCATAACCCACGCCGTGGCAGTCGACCAACAGGTGCGGGGGATTCTTCTCAAGCAGGGTGCCGGCAATGCGACCGATCATGGTGGGCAGGGTGGGGTGACGAAATTGCCGGCAAGTGTAGCGCGAGCGGGTGGCGCGCTGGCGGTTATCGCGCCGTGCTACCGCTCCGGCGTGCTGTCCACCGCGCGGCGGCCCAGCGCCGGGTCGTCCGTGAAGACGCCGTCCACGCCGGCGGCCAGGAAGGCCTGGATCTCGCGCACCAGGCCGTTGGGGCTGCGCGTGGCGTCATCGCCGGCCACCCGGAAAGGCTTCGGCAGGAAGCCGTTCTCGGGCCGGAACGTGTACGGGTGGACGGTCAGCCCCGCCGCGTGGGCGTTGGTCACCAGCGCGGTGGGGGCGGCCAGCGCGCCCTGGGCGTCGCGCGGCACCACGTTGCTCTTCTCGGGGCCGATGCCGTTGGCGTAGGTGGCCACCTCGCGCAGGCCCAGCGGCGTGAGCATCTCGGCGTAATTGCGCGTGTCGCCGGCCAGGCGCCAGTCGGCGGGGCGGCCGGACGGGCTGCCAATCAGCTGCACGATCTTCACGTTCGGCATCGACGTACCCAGCAGTCGCTTCATCGTGCGCAGCGGGCCCACTTCGAACGACTGGACGTAGACCGGCGCGCTGCGGGCGTAGGCGTTGCCCTGCAGCGCGGCGGCGAGCTTCTCCTCGAGCGGCAGGCCGATGCCCCGGAAATAGCTCGGGTGCTTCAGCTCGGGGTACAGGCCCACCGGGCGGCCGCGCTTGAGGGCGGCCTGCGAGGCCAGCCGCAGGATTTCGTCGAAGGTGGGAATCTCGAACTGGTCGTTCAGCTTGGCGTTGAGCGGGCGCAGCTTCGGAATCCGCTCGCGCGCGCGCAGCGTCTTCAGTTCGGCCAGCGTGAAGTCCTCGGTGAACCAGCCGGTCAGGCGTTCTCCGTCGATGACCTTGATGCGCTTGCGGTCGGCGAACCCGGCCACTTCGGCCACGTTGGTGGTGCCGGTGATGTCGTTCTCGTGGCGGGCCACCAGCACGCCGTCGCGGGTCATGACGAGGTCTGGCTCGATCACGTCGGCGCCGTCCTCGATGGCCTTGGCGTAGGACGCCAGCGTGTGCTCCGGCCGCAGCGCGCTGGCACCACGATGGGCGATGACCAGCGCCTTCGGGGCCGGCGGCGCGGCCTGGGCGGGGGCCGGGGCTGATGCGGCCGCAGCCTTGTCCTTGTGCGCGTGGTGCGGCGGCGTGGCGCAGCCCGCGATCAGCGTGGCGGTGGCAAAGGCAAGGGTCAGGCGGGGAAGGAAGGACATCGCGCGGCGTTCATGGGAGGGGGCGGAACGCCGATTGTACGAGCAGAGGCCGGGGTTGGCCTGTCCGGCGCCCGCCGACGCGGCAGGGTCCGGGTTTGTTGAGGTATGCCGAGGTGTGCCGGCCTAGCCGACCAGGCGCCCGCGGCGCACGCGCAGCCCCTTGCGGGCGAGGTCGGGCGCCATGCCGGCCAGCGTGCCAAGCGTATCGCCGCCGTTGGCATGGCAGATGGCCACGCCGAGGGCATCGGCCGCATCGGAACTGGGCCGGCCGGACAGCGCCAGCAGCCGCATCACCATCTCCTGCACCTGCTCCTTGTTGGCCCGGCCATAGCCGACCACGGCCACCTTGAGCTGGAGCGCGGTGTATTCGAACACGGGCAGGCCATGGCCGACCAGGCCGCAGATGGCGGCCCCGCGCGCCTGGCCGAGCATCAGCGTGGACTGCGGATTGACGTTGACGAAGACCTTCTCGATGGCCGCGCAGTCGGGCGCATAGGTGCGGGCGACTTCGGCGATGCCGTCGTAAAGGGTCTTGAGCCGCTCCGGGAGGCTGGAATTCCCGTCGCTCTTGATGGTGCCGGAGGCCACGTAGGCCAGCTTGTTGCCGTGTTTTTCCAACACGCCAAAGCCGGTGGTGCGGAGGCCGGGATCGATGCCGAGGATGCGCATGAAAGCGGGAGAAGCCGGAGAGATGCGCGTAGTGTAGTGGAATTGCGGGTTGGCGCCTGCGCCGATGGGCGCGGGGCCCTGGGGATCGAAGCGGGCGCCCCGGTCCCCAGCGGGACACATCAGTGCCGGAAGTGGCGCGTGCCGGTCAGCACCATGGCGATGTTGCGCTCGTCGGCGGCGGCGATCACCTCGTCGTCGCGCATCGAGCCGCCCGGCTGGATCACGCAGGTTGCGCCGGCGTCCACCACCACGTCCAGGCCATCACGGAACGGGAAGAAGGCGTCGCTGGCCACGGCGGAGCCGGCCAGGGTCAGGCCGGCGTTCTGCGCCTTGATGCTGGCGATGCGGGCCGAATCCACGCGGCTCATCTGGCCCGCGCCCACGCCCAGCGTCATGCCGCCGCCGCAGAACACGATGGCGTTCGACTTCACGAACTTGGCCACGCGCCAGGCGAACATCAGATCGTCCATTTCCTTCGGGGTGGGGTGACGGCGCGTCACCACGCGCAGCTCGGACGGCTGCACGTTGCGCGCATCGGGGCCCTGCACCAGCAGGCCGCCGCCCACGCGCTTGAGGTCGTACTGGTTCACGCCCTTGCCCAGCCGAATCTCCAGCAGGCGCACGTTCTGCTTGGCCGCGAACACGTTGCGGGCCGCCGTGCTGAACGACGGGGCGATCAGCACTTCCACGAACTGCTTCGCCACGGCCTGCGCGGCGGCTTCGTCCAGCTCCACGTTGAAGGCGATGATGCCGCCGAAGGCCGAGGTCGAGTCGGTCTTGAAGGCCTTGTCGTAGGCTTCCAGCGCGTTCACGCCCACGGCCACGCCGCACGGGTTGGCGTGCTTGATGATCACGCAGGCGGCGCCGTTGGCAGCGTCGAACGACTTCACGCACTCCCACGCGGCGTCCGCGTCGGCGATGTTGTTGTACGACAGCTCCTTGCCCTGCAGCTGCACGTAGTTGGCCAGCGCGCCGTCCACGGCCTTCAGGTCGCGGTAGAACGCGGCCGACTGGTGCGGGTTCTCGCCGTAGCGCATCTCCTGCACCTTCTCGAAGGCCAGGTTCAGCGTCTGCGGATAGGCGCTGCGGGCCCGGTGCGACTTGTCGGCGCCGAGGCTGGTCAGGTAATTTGTGATCGCACCGTCATATTGAGCGGTATGCGCGAAGACCTTGGTCGCCAGGCGGAAGTTGGTGTCGTAGCCGACGCTGTTGGCGTTGGCGCGCATCTCGTCCAGCACCACGGCGTAGTCGGCCGGGTCCACGATCACGGTCACGTCGCGGTGGTTCTTGGCCGCCGAGCGCAGCATGGTCGGGCCGCCGATGTCGATGTTCTCGATGGCGTCCGGCAGGGTGCAGTCGTCCTTGGCCACGGTCTGCTGGAACGGGTACAGGTTCACCACCAGCAGGTCGATGGTGGGGATCTGGTGCTCGGCCAGCGCGGCCATGTGCTCGGGCAGGTCGCGGCGGGCCAGGATGCCGCCGTGCACCTTCGGGTGCAGCGTCTTCACGCGGCCGTCCAGCATTTCCGGAAAGCCGGTGTAGTCGGCCACCTCCGTCACGGGCAGGCCGGCTTCGGCCAGCAGTTTGGCGGTGCCGCCGGTGGAAAGCAGCACCACGCCGAGCGCGTTCAGGTCGCGCGCGAAATCGACGATGCCGGTCTTGTCGGAAACGGAGAGTAGGGCTTGCTTGATCATGGCTTGGGGGAACGCTTCAAAGTAAACCGTGTTGCTGCAGCTTCTTGCGCAGCGTGTTGCGATTGATGCCGAGATAGGCGGCCGCCAGCGACTGGTTGCGCTCGGCGCGCACCATCACGGCTTCCAGCAGGGGCCGCTCCACGGCCTCCAGCACCATGTTGTACATATTGGACGGCTCTTCGCCGTCCAGGTCGCGAAAGTACGTATCCAGGCTGTCCCGGATACATTGATCGATGGCGTTGCGGCTCATGCGGCAAGCAATTCCTTGTTCTTGTTGTTGTCGGCGTTCTTATTTTCACCTTCGGCCGTGGCGTCGCCGTCTTCCACGTAGACCAGGCGGTCGGAAATCGCCGCCTGCTCGTCGAAGAAGGCATTCACGGCCTCCAGCTGCGCCGTGGTGGACTCCAGCGTGTTCATCCGGTGCCGGAACAGGTTCGCGCCCTTGAGGCCGCGCGTGTACCAGGCAATGTGCTTGCGCGCGGTGCGCACGCCGGTGAACTCGCCGTAAAACGCATAGTGGTCGGCCAGGTGATGGTTCATGATCGCGCGGATCTCGGCCACCTCGGGCGACGGCAGCATCTCGCCGGTCGCCAGGAAGTGTTCGATCTCGCGGAACAGCCACGGCCGGCCCTGCGCCGCGCGGCCGATCATGATCGCGTCCGCGCCGGTGGCGGCCAGCACCTGGCGCGCCTTCTGCGGCGACGTGATGTCGCCGTTGGCCACCACGGGAATCCGGATCGACTGCTTGACCGCCGCAATCGTCTCGTACTCGGCCTCGCCGTGATACAGGTCCGCGCGCGTGCGCCCGTGGATCGTCAGCATGCTGATGCCAGCGTCTTCCACCAGGCGCGCCACGCGCAGCGCGTTCTTGTGCTCGCGGTCCCAGCCGGTGCGGATCTTCAGCGTCACGGGCACGCGGTCGCCCACGGCGGCCACCACGGCCTCGACGATGCGCACCACCAGCGGCTCGTTCTGCAGCAGCGCCGACCCGGCCGCCACATTGCAGACCTTCTTGGCCGGGCAACCCATGTTGATGTCGATGATCTGCGCGCCCCGGTCCACGTTGTAGCGGGCCGCCTCGGCCATCATCCCCGGCTCGGCGCCGGCGATCTGCACCGAGATTGGCTCCACCTCGCCCGCGTGGTTGGCGCGGCGCATGGTCTTCTCGCTCTTCCACAGCTGGGCGTTGGACGCCACCATCTCGGACACCGCGTAGCCCGCGCCCAGCTGCTTGCACAGCTGCCGGAACGGCCGGTCCGTCACCCCGGCCATGGGGGCGACGAACAGGTTGTTGCGAAGACGATGCGGACCGATCTGCACGATAGGAATAGCGAAGGGAACAGGCGCGCGGAGACGGGTTTGCGTCACACGGCGCGTTCGGTAAACAGGTACTGGGGGAAGGCGCGAGGGCGGGATTTTACCGCCAAACGGACCGGGTTGCCCAAGAAATGAGCAAATATCATGGGTGACGGGGGCGGGCCATGCCTGCGTGGCACGGCCGCGCCGCCCGCCGCGACTGGGATGTCAGCCGCGTGCGCCGTACATCATGTGCCGCGCCAGCGCGTCCTTGAGCGGCGCCACGCAGGCCAGCGCCGCCAGCGACGCCCCGCGCGCATGGGCCGCCAGCGGCCCGCCGACGCCAAAGACGCGCGGCAGCAGGTCGGTCACGCCGATGGTCATCGCCCGGTCCACGCGGTGGCGGCTGGCGAAGGCCAGCAACGCCTGCGGCGTGCAGCCGGCGCGCAGCGAGTCGGCCAGCGCGAAGGCATCGCGCAGGCCCAGGTTCAGTCCTTGTCCGGCCACCGGATGCAGCGTCTGCGCGGCGTTGCCGACCGCCGCGATGCGGCCATCGACGGTCACCGGCGCCGCGTTCAGCCCCAGCGGGAACGCGTGACGCTTGCCCACCAGCGTGAAACGGCCCATGCGCGAGCCGAACGCCTCGCCCAGTTCTTCGGCGAATTCGGCCTCGGAAAGCGCCAGCCGCCGCATGGCCGTATCGGGCGGGCAGCACCAGACCAGCGCGTAGCCGGCAGTGCCGTGTTCGTCATGCGGCAGCAGCGCGAGCGGCCCTTCCTCGGTGAAGCGCTCCCACGCCCAGCCGGGGCGCGGTTGCGTACACGTCACATGTCCGATGATGGCCGTCTGCTGGTAGTCGCGCCGCCGCGAGGTGTCGGCGCCGCGCGCCAGCCGCTGCGTGCGCTGGTGGAACAGTCCGCCTTCGGCCTGCACGGCGATGCGCGCCGTGAGCGCCATGGGCAGGCCGACCTGATCGGCATGCGAGGTGCCGCTCAGCCGCACCAGCGCCGCATCTTCCTGCCGATCGGCCTTGGTGTCCTTGGTGTCCTGCGCGATGTCGTCGATGCGCGTCTCGAACTGGCGCGCCAGACGGCCCGGCGCAGCGTCAGCGGCGCGTGCCAGCGCGCGTTCCAGCGTCTGGCACAGGTCGCCATAGCGCACCACATAGCCAAGCGCCGGCACGCCGTAATCGTCATGATGCAGTTTCACGTGGCCAAAGCGCCCGCGCTGCGACACATGAATGTGCTCGATGGGTTGCACCGGCATCGGCCACGCGCCAATCTGCTCGAGCAGCTGGCGGCTGCCGTGCGACAGCGCAATCGCCCGGGGGTCCCGTGCGGCGCGTGCCGGCGTGGCCGCATCGATCAGCACGATCCGCCACGGCGTGGTGCGCAAGAGCTGGGCCGCCAGCGCCAGGCCGACCGGCCCGCCGCCGACGATGGCGATGTCGAACGGCTCAGGGCTGGGCGCCGGACTGTGGCTGGGACTGGTGTTGGTGCTGGTGCTGGGCGTCGGGGTCACGGTGCTTGTCATCAGGAGCTTCCTCGCCGGATTGGGCAGTCTCGGCCGCGTTTGCCGCGTTTGCTGCATTGGCCGCGGCGCGCTTCCACAGCACCGCATCCGTGCGCGACTTGCCGGCGGCGGCGTCGCGCAGCGCGTTGTCGAGCTTCTGCTGGCTGAAGCCGGGCAGGGCCTGCAGGTGCGCCACCAGCGCATCGCCGTTGGCGGCGTCCAGCGGGGCCACGCAGCCCTGCTTGCTCTCGGCGTCGCCGGCCAGGATCAGCCACGCGGCGCCGGCCCACGGAGCGCGGTCGGAAACGCGCACGATCACACGTTCCAGCGCCGCCCAGGCGAGTTCCTCGCGCTGGCCGTCAGGACGATGCACGACCAGGCGGTCGTCATACAGATTGATCACGAACGGCTCGCCCGGCACCACTTGCCGCGCTGCTGCGGGCTTGCTGGAATGCGTGTGTTGCGTGCCGCCACCGCTGAACAGCTTGCGGAGCAGGGTCCTCATCGTGCGATGTCTCCCAGGTTGTCGCGCATCAGCGCTTCGATGTCATCGGCCTTGACCGGCACGCCGCGCGTGAGCAGGTCGCAGTCGCCGGTGGTGACGACGGCGTCGTCCTCGATCCGGATGCCGATATGCCAGTAGCGCTCCGGCACGTCTTCGGCCGGGCGCACGTAAATGCCGGGTTCGATGGTCAGCACCATGCCGGGTTCCAGCGGCCGCCACGGCCGCTCGCCCTCATGGCCAGCGGGCAGCGGTCCCGGCGTGCGGTACTCGCCCACGTCGTGCACGTCCATGCCCAGCCAGTGGCCGGTGCGGTGCATATAGAAGCGGCGATAGCTGCCGCTGGCCAGCACGTCGTCCAGCGTGCCTTCCTTGTTGCGGTCGAGCAGGCCGGTGTCGAGCATGCCCTGCGCCAGCACTTTCACGGCGGCGTCGTGCGGCACGTTGTACGGCACGCCGGCGCGCGTCTCGGCGATGGCGGCTTCCTGCGCGGCCAGCACCAGGTCGTACAGCTCGCGCTGGGCGGGCGAGAAGCGGCCCGAGACCGGGAAGGTGCGGGTGATGTCCGAGGCATAGCCGTCGAGTTCGCAGCCGGCGTCGATCAGGCACAGGTCGCCATCGCGCAATTCGGCCGGACCGGCGCGGTAGTGCAGCACGCAGGCGTTCGGGCCGGCGGCCACGATGGAGTTGTAGGCCACGCTCTGCGCGCCATGGCGGCGGAATTCGTAGAGCAGTTCGGCCTCGAGGTGATATTCCTTGAGCCCGGCGCGCGAGGCGCGCATGGCCCGCACGTGCGCCTGTGCCGAGATCTCGCCCGCACGGCGCATGATCGCCACCTCGCCGGCGTCCTTGAACAGCCGCATTTCGTCGAGGAGGGTGCGCACGTCGAGCGCGGCGGACGGCGCGGCCACGCCGGCGCGGCCCTGCATGCGCACGGCGTCTAGCCAGCCGCGCACCTTCAGGTCGGTCTCGGCCGAGGCGGCCAGCGGATACGCCACCTGGGCGCGGTTGGCCAGCAGCGGCGGCAGCAGCGTGTCGATTTCCTCCACGGAGTGCGCCTCGTCCAGGCCGAACGCGGCGCGCGCGCCTTCCGGACCATGGCGGAAGCCGTCCCAGATCTCGCGCTCCTCGTGCTTGGGGCGGCAGAACAGGATGCTGCGGTCCGCGCCGGGGCCTTCCCCGGGTGCGCCGGCCACCAGCACCAGCACGGCCTCGGGCTCGGTGAAGCCGGTCAGGTAATAGAAATAGCTGTCGTGACGGTAGGGATAGTCGCTGTCACGGTTGCGCATGGCCTCGGGCGCGGTGGGCACGATGGCCACGCCGCCGCCGCCGGCGCGCAGGTGTTGCAGCACGCGGGCGCGGCGGTCGCGGCAGGCGCCAAGCAGGGCGGAGTCGGGTGCGGACATGGAGTGGGTGGCGAGGTGGCGAGGTGGGGAATGATGCCGATTCTAAACCCGTCGGCGTGCGGGTGGCCCCGCTGGGAGCCTGGCCGGTGGCGCGGGCGGCTCAGGCGCCGCCGGTGCCCGTGGCCGGCGCGCCCGGTTCGGCGCCCAGTTCGGCGCCTGGTCCGGCGCGCAGTTCCATATCCAGCGCGGCCAACTGCGCCGGCGTGCCCACGTTCTCCCAGCGGCCGTCGAAACGTTCGCCGGTGGCATCGCCGCTGGCAATCGCGGCGCGGTAATAAGGCGTCATCGCCACTTTCTGGCCCGGCGCGATTTCGCGGAACAGGCGCGTGTCGTACAGGCCGATATTGCCGAAGGTCAGCGATTCGCCGTCCCCTGCCTCATCGGGCAGTCGCAGCAGGCCATCGCCAGCCAGCGCGAAGTCGCCGCGCGGGTGGAAGGGCGGATTCGGCACCATCACCAGGTGCATCATCGGGCGCATCGCGCCGGCCATGGCGCGGGCGCGCGGCAGCAGCGTGGCGTAGTCGAAGTCGCAGAAGATGTCGCCCGACACGGCCAGGAAGATCTCGCTGGCGTCAGGGCTGGTCGTCAGCAGCGGCAGGGCCTTGGCGATGCCGCCGGCGGTCTCCAGCGCGCTGCCTTCGGCCGACCAGTGCAGGCGCACGCCGAAGCGCGAGCCGTCGCCGAGCGCCGCTTCCAGCTGCTCGCCCAGCCAGGCATGGTTGATGACGATGTCGGTCAGGCCGGCGCGCGCCAGCGCCTCGATCTTCCAGACGATCAGCGGCTTGCCGCCCACACGCAGCAGCGGCTTGGGGCAGGTATCGGTCAGCGGACGCATGCGGTCGCCGCGTCCCGCCGCGAAGATCATCGCTTTCAGGGTGTTCACAACCAATACTCCAGAGCGATCAGCGTGGCCATGCCGCCGGCAATCGTCCAGCCCACGCTGCTCGTGTACGCGGCGATGACGATGGCCACCAGCCCGGCCGCGAGCCGGGTGTTATAGGGGCTCAGGTAGAGCGCGCCGTCGTGCATCAGCAGGTCCGGGGCGATCAGCGCCGAGAGCATCGCCGCCGGCACGAACTGGAGCGCGGTGCGGAACCAGGACGGCAGCCGCACGCGGCCTTCCACGGCGATGAACGACAGCCGGATCAGGTAGGTGGCCAGCCCGGCGCCCAGGAACACCCACAGCAAGGTCATCGGATTCATGCCGCCGGCTCCTTGCGCGGGCTGTGGCCCGGCGTGGGATGCCCGCGCCCGAGCAGCAGCATGCCCGCCGCGATGCCGCCCAGCGCGGCCACCATCAGGCCCAACTTGTGCGGCAGGCCGAAGCAGGTCACTGCCAGCGCCGTGGCCACCAGCGCGGCAGCCACGTGGGCGCGGTGCTTCAGGTTCGGCACGATGATGGCGATGAAGGTCAGCGGCAGGAAGAAATCGAGCGGCCAGTCCTGCGGCACCTGCGCGCCGACCAGCACGCCGGCCAGCGTGGAGAGCTGCCAGCTGGACCACAGCGAGAAGCCGGCGCCGAAGTAGAACCAGTGGCGGTAGCGCGCCCGCGCGCCGGTATCGGCCAGGCGGCGCGTCATGGCGGCAAAGGCTTCATCGGTCAGCAGGTAGGCCACCAGCGCCTTCCAGCGGCGCGGCAGCGGTGCCAGCGAGGGGGCGATGGTGGCCGAATAGAGCGCATGGCGCAGGTTGACCATCGCCACGGTAAAGGCGATGACCAGCGCCGGCGTGCCGGCGGACCAGAGCTGGGTCAGGATCATCTGGGAGGCGCCGCCGAACACGATCGCGCTCATCGCGCAGGCCAGCCAGGCGGGCATGCCGGCATTGACCGCCAGCACGCCATAGATCAGGCCGAACGGCACCACGCCGAGCAGCATCGGCGCCAGCGCGCGCACGCCGGCCCACCATTCCCCGCCACGGGTGACCGGCGCGGGGCTGGGCGATGCAGGATCGGGGGTGGCGCTCAAAACGTGAACCCGGCGGGGCGCTCGGTGCCTTCCAGGGCATCGAGCAGCCGCACCAGCTTGCGCAACTCGGTGTAGCGGCCGGCCACGTTGCGCGTGTACTTGAGCACCAGCGGCAGGTTGGCGAGGTAGCCGTCCTTGCCATCGCGGTGGTACAGGCGGGCGAAGATGCCGAGCACCTTCAGGTGGCGCTGCAGGCCCATCCACTCGAAATCACGGTAAAAGTCACCGAAATCGGCGGTCAGCGGCAGCCCGGCCTTGCGCGCGCGTTCCCAGTAGCGGATCAGCCAGTCGAGCTGCTGCTCTTCGTCCCATTCTATATAGGCGTCGCGCCAGAGCGAGACCGCGTCATAGGTGGCCGGGCCGATCACGGCGTCCTGGAAGTCCAGGATGCCGGGGTTGGCGCCATCGTCCAGGACCATCAGGTTGCGCGAGTGATAGTCGCGGTGCACGTAGACCTGCGGCTGGGCCAGGTTGTTGGCCAGCACGGCGTCGAAGACTTCGCGCAGGTCGGCCTGCTGGGCGTCGGTCAGCGTGGCGCCCAGGTGGCGGCCCACGTACCACTCGGGGAACAGGTCCAGCTCGCGCTGGAGCAGGGCGCGGTCGTAGGCGGGCAGCGTGCCGGGGCGGGTGGCCAGCTGGATTTTGACCAGCGCGGCGGCGGCGTCGTCATAGAGGCCGCGCGCGGACGAGGCGTCCAGCTTCGACAGGTAGGTCTGGCTGCCGAGGTCGGCCAGCAGCAGGAAGCCCTGCGTGAGGTCCTGGGCCAGCACGGTGGGCACGGTCACGCCGGCCTCGCCGAACAGCCCGGCCACGTGGATGAACGGCCGGCAGTCCTCGTGCGCGGGCGGGGCGTCCATGACAATGGCCGTCGGATGGGCGGCATGGCCGGTGCGCACGCGGAAGTAGCGGCGGAAGCTGGCGTCGGCGGATGCCGGGGCACAGGAGTCGGGGTCGATCGACCATGCGGCGCCGAGCCCGGCGACCCAACTCTTGAGCTGGGCGATGCGCGGGTCGGAGGTTGGGTCGTGAATAAGTGCTGCCATGCCGGATTGGGTGGATACGATGCCCCGTATAATACCCGACCAGACCCGGGCGCCGGGTGGCCCCCGGGAGGGGCCTTTGTTGCCCCGCAGCCTGCTCCGGCAAGGGTTGGCGGGAAGTACGGAACCGTTCGCGGGGCCGCACCGCAGCCCGGCGCCGAGCCGACCGATAACCGTCCGCATGACCGAACAACAACGATCACCGCATCATCCGGCCACCCGACCGCCCGCGCTGCGCGGCCTGCCGCGGCGCATGCGTGCCGCTTTGCCGGCCAGCACCCTGCGTCCGCTCGTGCTGGCCATGGCGGGCCTGTCGGTGAGCGTGCACGCGCAATATGGCGCGGGCTCGGCCATCCCGAACATCGACATCGCCGAGCCGGTGGTCACCCAGACCCCCGAGCCGCCGCCGCCCGCGCCGGAAGCGGGCGCGCTGGTGCCGCGCCTGGACGAGGCGCCGCCGAAGGCGGCCACGGCCAACAGCATGAACATCGCGCCGAGTTCGACCCCGTCGAACCCCAACGCCCCGGCCTATGTCTCGGGCGACAGCCTGACCGGCTTCAGCGAGAAAGGGGTGGCGCTCGAGGGCAATGCCGAGCTGCGCCGCGACGGCGCCGTGGTCAAGGGCGACAAGGTGACCTATGACCAGGACACCGACGAGGCCCATGCCACGGGCAACGTGCGCCTGTCCAAGAGCGGCACGCTGGCGGTCGGCCCCGAGGCCAGGCTGCGCGTGGAGGCCAACGAGGGCTACATGCTCTCGCCCGACTACTATTTCAAGCAGACCGGCGGCGCGGGCAGCGCGGAGCGCATCGACTTCATCGACCCGGACCGCAGCACGATGAAGAAGGCGTCGTACACGACCTGTTCGCCGGATAACGCCGACTGGTACTTCAGCGCGAACCGCATCGAGATCGACAACGACCGCCAGGTGGGCACCGCCTACGGCGGCGTGCTGCGCTTCTTCAACGTGCCGATCGCCGGCGCGCCGGCGTTCTCGTTCCCGCTGAACGACGAGCGCCGCAGCGGGGTGCTGGCGCCGCTGTTTGGCTATAGCTCCAAGTCGGGCCTCGACCTGACGGTGCCGTACTACTTCAACCTGGCGCCGAACCGCGACCTGACGATCTATCCGCGCCTGCTGAGCTCGCGCGGTGTGCAGCTGGGCGGCGACTACCGCTACCTCGGCGACGGGTATTCCGGCCGCCTGCGGGCTGAATTCCTGCCGGACGACCGGAAGGCCGAGCGCGACCGCTGGGCGTATTCGTTCCAGCACACCCAGCGGATCATCCCGGGCATGACGGCGTATGCCAACGTCAGCAAGGTGTCCGACGACCAGTACCCGGACGACCTGACGCGCTCGGTCTCGCAGTCCACCCTGCGCCAGTACACGCAGGAAGGTGGCGTGATCTACAACTGGCAGGACTTCACGTTCATGGCGCGGGTGCAGAAGTTCCAGACGCTGCGCCCGAGCGAGCCGTCCTACGAGCGCGAACCGCAGTTGAACGGCCGCTACACGCGTTATGACTTCGGCGGCTTCGATATCTCGGTGGAAGCCGACTACACCCGTTTCCGGATCCCGCTGACCTCCACCGGCTTCCAGCAGCCCGAGGGCAACCGCGCCTTCATCCAGCCGGTGATCAGCTACCCGATCATCCGCCCGGGCTGGTTCGTGACGCCGAAGGTGATCTTCAACGCCGCGCAGTACAACATGGACACCGGCACCAACACCACCGGTGCGCAGAACTCGTTCGGCCGTGCCATTCCCACGGTGAGCCTGGACTCGGGCATGGTGTTCGACCGCGCGGCGCCCGGCGTGAGCAAACTGTTCGGGGTGAACTACACCCAGACGCTGGAACCGCGCCTGTTCTACGTCTACACGCCGTTCCGCGACCAGAGCCAGTTCCCGCTGTTCGATACTGTCCAGTCAGACTTTGGCTACGGGCAGATTTTCAGCGAGAACGCGTTCACCGGTAATGACCGCATCGCCGACAACAACAAGCTCACGGCGGGCGTGACCACGCGCCTGATCGAGTCCGAGACCGGCATCGAGCGCTTCCGCGGCACGCTGGCGCAGCGCGTGGACTTCACCGGCCAGCGTGTGCAGCTGACCGGCACGTCCACAGATACCAAGCCGAGCTATTCTGACTTGCTCGCGGCTACCACGATCCAGCTGTTCCGCGGCTACTATCTCGATGCGGGTATCCAGTACAGCCCCGAGGACAACCGCGTGAACTACTCGAACGTGGCGTTCGCCTGGCGGCCGGAGTCGCGCAAGCTGGTCAACGTGGGCTACCGCTACCGCCGGCCGACCTCGGTGACCGACAACTCGGCCATCGACCAGTTCGAACTGTCGAGCCAGTGGCCGATCACGCGCCGCACCTACGGCATTGGCCGGGTGGCGTTCGACCAGACCGCCAACCAGCTGGTGGATGCGCTGGCCGGCATCGAGTACGCCGCCGACTGCTGGGTGGGACGCGTGGTATACCAGCGCTTCCGCAACACCACACAGGGCTACACCGGCCGGTTCTTCCTGCAGGTGGAATTCCGCGGGTTGTCCAAGATCGGTTCCAACCCGCTGGACATGCTGCGCCTGAACGTGCCGGGCTACGAGCCTGTTACCGCACGTCCGGTGCCCACGTCCCAGTACGATCACTATGAATGACGGACCAAGATGAAACGTCGAGCTCTTAACGCGCTGTCCCGCATGAATCGCCAGAACGCCTGCCAGCACCTGCTGCTGTCCGTGATGCTCGCCACGCTTGCCGCGCCGGCGGTGGCCCAGCTCAAGGCGCCGGGTGGCCGCACCTCGGGCATCTTCCTGCCGCAGTCTGGCCAGCAAACCGCCGCGCCGCCGAGCCAGCCGCAGATGGGCGTGCCGCAGCCGGGCCAGAAGCGCTCGCAGCTTGTCGATGAAGTGGTGGCGGTGGTCAACAACAGCGTGATCACGCGGCGCGAGCTGCTGGACCGTGCCGACGAGATCGAGAGCCAGCTGCGCGCCGCGCAGCGCGAGGTGCCGCCGCGTGCGGACCTGCTCGGCGAAGTGCTCGAACGCCTGGTGATGGAGCGCGTGCAGACGCAGGCCGCGCAGGACGCCGGCATCCGCGTGACGGACCAGGAAGTGGACCGCGCCATCGAGTCGGTGGCGCAGCAGAACAAGCTGTCCGCCACCGAGCTGCGCAGCCGCGTGGAAGCCAGCGGCATGAGCTGGACCAAGTATCGTGACGAACTCCGCAAGCAGGTGCAGGTGATTCGCCTGCGCGAGCGCGAGGTCGACTCCAAGGTGCAGGTCTACGACGGCGAGATCGACAATTACCTCGCCGCGCGCAAGGGCGGCGCCGCGCCGGCCGGCCCGACCGAGTACAACGTGGCCCAGATCCTGATCCGCGTGCCCGAGAACGCGTCCGACGCCCAGAAGGCCGAGCTGAAGACCAAGGCCGAGGGCCTGCTGAAGCAGGCACAGGGCGGGGCGGACTTCGCCGCGCTGGCCAAGGCCAACTCGGAAGCGCCCGAAGCGGCGCAGGGCGGCGCGCTCGGTTTCCGCGAGATCGGCCGCCTGCCGGCGCTGCTTGCCAACGCCGTGGTGGACCTCCAGCCCGGCGCGCTGGTGCCCGAGGTGGTGGAGTCGGCCAACGGCTTCCACGTGATCCGCCTGACCGCCAAGCGCGCCGCGCCGGCTGCCGGCCAGCCGCAGGCCAGCGAGCGCATCACGCAGACCCAGGTGCGCCACATCCTCGTGCGCACCGGCCCGAACATGCCCGAGGCCGAGGCACGTCGCCAGATGATGACGATGCGTGACCGCCTCACGCACGGCGGCGACTTTGCCGACTTCGCGCGGCGCTTCTCGCAGGACGGCTCGGCCCAGCAGGGCGGCGACCTGGGATGGGTCTCGTCGGGCGAGCTGGTGCCCGAGTTCGAGCAGGCCATGAACCGGCTGCGTCCGGGCGAGATCTCCGAACCCGTGGTCACCCAGTTCGGCGTGCACCTGATCCAGGTGATGGATCGCCGCGAGACCGAGGTGTCGGCGGAGAAGCAGCGCGACTTCGCCCGTGCGGAAGTCCGGGAGCAGAAGCTGCGCGCAGCCTATGATGACTGGGTGCGCCAGCTTCGCAGCGCGGCGTACGTGGAATACCGCATCAACCGCCAGCGCTGATCCGCGGAAACCGCCGGCACCGCCCCCGACCCCACCGCCCATCCATGCCCGACCCGCTTGCGCTAGCCATCACCACCGGAGAACCTGCCGGCATCGGCCCCGACATCACGATCGGGGCGCTGCTGCAGCTTGCCGGCAGCAATGGCAACCGCAACGGGCACTACCGCTTCCATGTGCTGGGGGATGCCCGTCTGCTGGCCAGCCGGGCCGCGGCGCTGGGCGTCGGGCATGCCTGGGCGCGCCAGATCGGGGAGGGCGGGGTGGTGGTGGAGGATGTGCCGCTCGGCGTGCAGAGCGAGCCGGGCAGGCTCGACGCCCGCAACGGCCGCTACGTGCTGGCGCTGCTCGATGCCGCCGTCGACGGCCTGCAGGCCGGCAAATACGCGGCGATGATCACCGCGCCGGTGCAAAAGAGCACGATCAACGACGCGGGCGTGCCGTTCACCGGCCACACCGAATACCTGGCCGAGCGCGCCGCCGTGCCGCGCGTGGTGATGATGCTGGCCGGGCCGCAGCCCGCCCACGACAACGCCATGCTGCGCGTGGCGCTGGCCACTACCCACCTGCCGCTGCGCGCGGTGCCGGACGCACTCGACATCCCGATGCTGGTGGAGACGCTGACCATCGTCGATACCGACCTGCGCCGCCACTTCGGCATCGCCCGGCCGCGCATCCTGGTGACGGGCCTCAACCCGCACGCGGGCGAGAGCGGCCACATGGGGCGCGAGGAAATCGACGTGATTGCCCCCGCGCTGGCCCAGGCCTGCGATGCCGGCATCGACGCCCGCGGCCCTTATCCGGCCGACACGCTGTTCCAGCCGCGCCATCTGCGCGACGCGGACTGCGTGCTGGCGATGTACCATGACCAGGGACTGGCGCCGCTCAAGTACGGTACCTTCGGGCACGGCGTGAACATCACGCTGGGCCTGCCCTTTATCCGCACCTCGGTGGACCACGGCACCGCGCTCGACCTGGCCGGCACCGGCCGCGCCGAGCACGGCAGCATGATCGAGGCCATCCGCAGTGCCATTACCATGGCTGGCCACGCCAACGGGCGCCATCACGACGGCAATGCCGGCGTGTGGCCCGCCACCCGCTGACGGCCAGCCGCAGACACCATGCGTTCAAACGTGCACCAGGGCCATGTGGCCCGCAAACGATTCGGACAGAACTTTCTGGTCGACGACGGCATCATCCACGGCATCGTCGGCGCGATCGATCCGCAACCAAATGACATCGTGGTCGAGATCGGCCCGGGCCTCGGCGCGCTGACCGACCCGCTGCTCGAGCGCCTGCCGCAGATGCAGGTGGTGGAGCTGGACCGCGATCTCGTGGACCGCCTGCGCCGCCGCTACAACGACCGGCTGATCGTGCATGCCGGCGACGCCCTGGCGTTCGACTTCGGCAAGCTGCACGAGGCCGGCCGCCCGCTGCGCATCGTCGGCAACCTGCCGTACAACATTTCCAGCCCGCTGCTGTTCCACCTGATGGACTACGCGGACCAGGTGCGCGACCAGCACTTCATGCTCCAGAAGGAAGTGGTGGAGCGCATGGTGGCGGAGCCGGGCAGCAAGGCCTTCGGGCGGCTGTCGATCATGCTCCAGGTGCGCTATCACATGGAGCATGTGCTAGATGTGCCACCTGGATCGTTCAATCCGCCGCCCAAGGTCGATTCCGCCGTGGTGCGCATGATCCCGTGGCCGCGCGGCGAGGATGGCCGGCTGCGCTCGCCTTACCGCCCCTGTGACGCGGGCGTGCTCGGCGACGTGGTGACTGCCGCGTTTTCGCAGCGCCGCAAGGTGCTGCGCAATACGCTCTCGTTCCTGCGCGACCAGGTGGACTTCGACAAGCTCGGCTTTGACCTCGGCCGCCGCGCCGAGGAAGTGCCCGTGGCCGAGTATGTCGAGCTGGCGTGCACCGTCGGCGACAGCGCCGCGCCGGGCGCGCGCGGCGTGGCCTGAATCCCCCGCAGTTTTCCGAATTTTCCGAATTTTCCGAATATCTCGAAGTTCCAGCGACGCTTATGACCGCCAACACGCCAACCGCGAAAACCGACCCGCGTCCCGTCATCCTGACCGGTGACCGTCCCACCGGCCCGCTGCACCTGGGCCATTTCGTCGGCTCCCTCAAGAGCCGCGTCGCCCTGCAGGACTCGCACAAGCAGTACGTGCTGCTGGCGGACACGCAGGCCATGACCGACAACGCGCACGATCCGGACAAGGTGCGCCGCAACGTGCTGGAGGTGGCGCTGGACTACCTGGCCGTCGGCATCGACCCGGCCAAGACCACGATCACGGTGCAGTCCCACCTGCCCGCGCTGGCCGAACTGACGCTGATGTATCTGAATTTCGTCACGGTGGCACGGCTCGAGCGCAACCCGACGATCAAGGAAGAGATCCAGGCGCGCGGGTTTGGCCGCGACATCCCGGCCGGCTTCCTGTGCTATCCGGCCTCGCAGGCCGCGGACATCACCGGCTTCAAGGCCGTGCTGGTGCCGGTGGGCGAGGATCAGGCGCCGCTGATCGAGCAGACCAACGAGATCGTGCGCCGCATCAACCATCAGGTGGGCCGCGACGTGCTGCCCGAGGCCGCCGCGCTGATCCCCAAGCATGGCCGCCTGCCGGGGGTCGATGGCAAGGCCAAGATGAGCAAGTCGATGGGCAACGCGATTCCGCTGGGCGCCTCGCCCGAGCAGATCAAGGAAGCGGTGCACCGCATGTACACCGACCCGAACCACCTGAAGGTGTCCGATCCGGGCCAGGTGGAGGGCAATGTCGTGTTCACCTACCTCGACGCGTTCGACCCGAACGTGGAGGAAGTGGCCGAGCTGAAGGACCACTATCGCCGTGGCGGCCTGGGCGACATGGTGCTCAAGCGCCGTGTGGAAGGCATCCTGCAGGAGATGCTGCGGCCGATCCGCGAGCGTCGCGAAGCACTGGCCAAGGACCCGGGCTACGTGTTCGAGATCCTGCGCAAGGGCACCGCCGAAGCGCGCGAACTGACCCAGCAGACGCTGGACCAGGTGCGCGACGCGCTGGGCATGTTCTCGTTCCCACGCTAAGTCGTTCGAAGGCAGGCGCCGGGCATCAGGCCGGGTGCCTGCTGGCGCCTCACCCCTTCCGGTTCACCAGCACGATCCCCAGCAGCACCAGCACCGCCGCCGCGCCGAAGCGCAGTCCCACGGCGTCGTGCATCAGCAGCACCCCGAAGGCCACGCCGAACAGCGGTGTCAGGAACGAGAACACCGACAGCCGCGACGCCAGGTACTGCCTGAGCAGCCAGAACCAGGTCAGGTAGCTCGCAAACGCGATCAGCACCGACTGGTAGAACAGACTCGCCACCACCATCCCGTTGACTTCCACCCGCCCGGCCTGACCCGCCGCGAGCGCCATCGCCAGCAGCAGCACCGCCGAGACCGCCAGCTGGTACAGCAGCGTCTTGCTGGCCGGGGCGCTGGAGAGCGAACTGGCGCGCACGACGATGGTCGTGGCCGCCCAGAGCGCGCCGGCTACCACGCCCAGCGCGTCGCCGAGCAGCGTGCTGGCGTGCGCCGAGGTGGCCGCAATGCCGTCGACAAAGGCCAGTACCATGCCGCAGAACGCCATCACCACGCCCAGCCACTGGCCGCGGCGCAGGTGCTCGCCCGGCACGAAGAGATGCAGGCCCAGCGCGGTGAAGATCGGCGCGGTGTAGAGAAACACGGCCATGCGCGAGGCGGTGGTGTGGCCCAGCCCGACGAAGATGCAGAAGAATTCGGCGCCGAACAGCAGCCCGGCCACCAGCCCCGGGCGCAGCGTGCCGTCGCGCTGCCACAGCGGCGTGCCGCGCCAGGACGCGAAGGCGAACACCAGCAGCGCCGCAATCGCCGAGCGCACGCCGGCCTGGAGCACGGCGCCCATCAGCGGCGCCGTCACCTTGATCACCACCTGTTGCAGGCCCCAGGCGGCGCACAGCAACACCATCAGGCCGATGGCCGTGCCGTCCAGCGGGCGCCGCAGGGCTTGCGTGCTCATCGCGCCGGCTTACGGGCGCGACGCGTCGCGCGTCGAATGCCGCTCGATCAGCTCGATCTTGTAGCCGTCCGGGTCCTCGACGAAGGCGATCACCGTGGTGCCGCCCTTGACCGGACCGGCCTCGCGCGTGACCTTGCCGCCCGCTGCGCGGATGCGCTCGCAGGCCGCCGCCGCGTCCGGGGTTTCCAGCGCGATGTGGCCGTAGGCGGTGCCCAGGTCGTACTGGTCCACGCCGTAGTTGTAGGTCAACTCCAGCACGGCCGTCTCGCTCTCGGGGCCGTAGCCGACGAACGCCAGGCGGTACTTGTATTCGGGGTTGTCGCTCTCGCGCAGCAGCTGCATGCCGAGCACGCGCGTGTAGAAGTCGATGGAGCGCTGGTAGTCGCCAACGCGGAGCATGGTGTGGAGGAGTCGCATGGGGAGCCCCTTTCTGGAATTCGTAGGATGGCGAGGCCGTATTTTAGTCCGGATGGCGCGGCCTCGCCGGCGGCTCCCCGTCTCGCCGGGCGTCAGAACGTCGGCAGCAGCTCGGGCGGATGCGCGCGCAGCTGGGCGCGGGCGTCGCGGAACTCGGGAAAGATCGATTCCACGGTCTCCCAGAAACGCGGGCCGTGGTTCATTTCCTTGAGGTGCGCCAGTTCGTGCGCGGCCACGTAGTCGATCATCGACAGCGGGAAATGCATGAGCCGCCAGTTCAGGCGGATCTTGCCGTCGGCGGTGCAGCTGCCCCAGCGCGTGGCGGCCGAGGTCAGCGCGAAGCCGGTGTGGCGCACACCGAGCTTGTCGGCGTAGATCTCCAGCCGCTCCACCAGCAGGCGGCGCGCCTGGTGCTGGAGCCAGCCCTGCACGCGGTCCTTGATCTGCTGCTCGTCGGCATGCGTGGGCAGGGCCAGGTGCAGCACGCGCGTGTCGGCGTTGAACAGCAGCGCGCCGGCCGGCGAATCGAGCTGGAGCGTGATCGGCTTGCCCAGGAACGGCAGGCTCGCGCCCTCGCGCCATTGCACCGTGGGCAGCACGCGGCGGGCCTCGCGGTGGCGCCACTCGCCCAGCTTGTTGAAGATCCAGCGCTGCTTTTCGAGGATGGCGGACTCGATATCGGTGAGCGTGACCCAGCGCGGCGCCGTGATCGACAGCCCGCGGTCATCCACCGTAAAGCCGATGGTGCGCCGCGACGAGCGCTTGAGCGAGTAGTGGAGCATGCGCTCGCCCACGTGCAGCGTGCGGCCGTTGGGCGGGGCGGGCGGCCAGGTGTCGGCCGGGGGCGTGTCCAGCGAGGGCGCCAGCAGCGCGGCATCCGACGGCGATGCGGGCGGGGCAGCCTCCGCGAGCGGCAGTTCGAGCTGCGCGCCGGGGTTGTCGGGAGTGGGACGCAGCAGCTTCATGCGGCGGCTTCGCTGGCGTTGCGGCGATAGCTCTCGGGATCGATCCGGCGCATCTCGGCCTCGATCCATGCTTCCACTTCCTGGTTCAGCACGTCGGCGGTCTTGTTGGCCGACGGGATCGGCATGCCGATCGAGATCGTGATCAGGCCGGGGTACTTCAGGAAGGAGTTACGCGGCCAGACGCGGCCGGAGTTGACCGCCATCGGGATCACCCAGGCGCCGGTCTCCACGGCCAGCCGGGCGCCGCCGCTCTTGTAGCGCGGGTTCTCCTGGCCGGCGCGCGTGCGCGTGCCTTCAGGGAACATGATGATCCAGGCGCCCTCGGAGAGCCGCTCGCGGCCCTGGCGCGCGGCCGAGGCGAACGCGCGCGTGCCTTCCTTGCGGTTGATGTGGACCATCTTGAGCATGCCCAGCGCCCAGCCGAAGAACGGCACGAACAGCAGCTCGCGCTTGAACACGAAGCACAACGGCTTGGGCATCAGCGCCACGTAGGCCACGGTTTCCCAGGCGGACTGGTGCTTGGAGAGCAGCACCACGGGCTTGTCGAGCATGGCGTGCATGCGCTCCATGCCCTCGATGCGGTAGCGGATGCCGCAGATCAGCCGGGCGGCCCAGATCACCAGCAGGGGCCAGCCGCGCACGAAGCGGAAGCGCCGGTCGGCGTTCATGAACGGGAAGGCGATGAAGCAGGCGCACGCGTAGGGCGGCGTGAGCACGATCAGGTACAGCGCGAACAGCAGGGAACGGATAAAGGTCATCAGTGTGGCCGGAATTCAGGGGGCGCTGGGCGCGGGTGACGAAGACGCCTTGTGGGCGCCGTCGCCGGCAATCAGCCAGCGGGCGAACGCGGCCAGGTCGTCGTGGATGCGCGTGCCAGCGGGCAGCGTGCCCTTGTCGCGCGTCTTCACGCCCTTGCCGGTCAGGACCAGATGGGGGATGCAGCCAACCGCCACGCCGGCTTCGAGGTCGCGCAGGGAGTCGCCCACCACGGGCACGCCGCGCAGCTCCAGGCCGAAGCGCTCGCCAATCTGCTCGAACAGGCCCGACTTGGGCTTGCGGCAGTCGCAGTTGTCGGCGGCCGTGTGCGGGCAGAAGAACACCGCCTCCACGCGCCCGCCCAGGTTGGCCAGCCCCTTGTACAGCTTCTCGTGCATGGCATTCAGCGCGCTCATCTCGAACAGGCCGCGCCCGATGCCGGACTGGTTGCTCGCGATCACCACGCGGTAGCCGGCCTGGTTCAGCGCGGCGATGGCCTCCAGGCTGCCCGCGATCGGCACCCATTCGTCGGGCGTCTTGATGAAGTGGTCGCTGTCGAGGTTGACCACGCCGTCGCGGTCGAGGATCACAAAGCGGGGCTGGGACTGTGGCATCGCAGGGCTCCGGTCAGGCGGCCAGCTTGGAGATGTCCGCCACGCGGTTGGCCAGCGTGTGCAGCGTGGCCAGCAGCGCAAGCCGGTTTGCGCGCAGGCGCGCGTCCTCGGCCATCACCATCACGTCGTTGAAGAAGCGGTCCACGGCGTCGCGGAGGTGGGCCAGGTCACGCAGCGCGCCGGTGAAGTCGCCGCTGGCGAAGGCCGCTTCCACGCCCGGGCGCACGCGTTCGATGGCGGCGTGCAGCGCGCCCTCGGCGTCTTCCTGGAACAGCGCCGTGTCGACGGTGCCGATGGCTTCGTCGGTCTTGCGCAGGATGTTGGTGATGCGCTTGTTGGCGGCGGCCAGCGCCTCGGCCTCGGGCAGCGCGGCGAAGGTGCGCACGGCTTCCATGCGGCCCAGCACGTCATGCAGCTGCTGCGGGCGCAGGCTCACCACGGCTTCCACCTCGTTGGTGGTGTAGCCCTTGTCCTTGAGGTAGCCGCGCACGCGGTCGAACAGGAAATCGGTGATGGCCTCGCGCGCCGGCTTGACGGCGGCGATGCCCGCGAACGCCTGCTCGGTCAGCGCCAGCAGGGTGTCCAGCGGCACCGCCAGCGGACGCTCGATCAGCATGCGCAGGATGCCCAGCGCGTGGCGGCGCAGCGCGAACGGGTCCTTCTCGCCGGTGGGCTGGAGGCCGATGCCCCAGATGCCGACCAGCGTCTCTAGCTTGTCGGCCAGCGCCACGGCGGTGCTGACGGCACCCTCGGGCAGCGCGTCGCCGGCAAAGCGCGGGCGATAGTGTTCCGAGCACGCCAGCGCCACCTCGTCGGCCTCGTCGTCATGACGCGCGTAGTAGGTGCCCATCGTGCCCTGGAGTTCGGGGAACTCGCCGACCATGTCGGTCAGCAGGTCGGCCTTGGCCAGTTCGGCGCCGCGCATGGCGGCGGCCTTGTCCACGGCCACGCCGTGGGCGTTCATCGCGTCGGCAATATGGCCGGCGATCTGCTGCAGGCGCTGCACGCGGTCCAGCTGGCTGCCGATCTTGTTGTGATAGACCACATTGCCGAGCTGCGCCACGCGCGAGGCCAGCGTCTTCTTGCGATCCTGGTCGAAGAAGAACTTGGCGTCCGCCAGGCGCGGACGCACCACGCGCTCGTTGCCGGTGATGATCGACTCGGGCGTCTCGGTGGCCAGGTTCGACACGATCAGGAAGCGGTTGCGCAGGTGGCCGGCAGCGTCGGTCAGCGCGAAGTACTTCTGGTTGGTCTGCATGGTCAGGATCAGGCATTCCTGCGGCACGGCCAGGAAGGCTTCCTCGAAGTGGCAGGGATAGACCACTGGCCATTCGACCAGCGAATTCACTTCGTCCAGCAGCGCGTCCGGCATGACTACCTGGTCGGCGCCGGCTGCCTTGAGCAGGGCGGTGCGGATGCGCTCGCGGCGGTCGGCATAGCCCGCCACCACGCGGCCCTTGTTCTCCAGCAGCGTGGCGTACTCCGCCGCGTGCGGGATCTCGATGCTGCCCGCCGACAGGAACCGGTGGCCCTGCGTGACATTGCTGGCCGCCAGGCCGAGCACGGACACCGGCACGATCTCGGCGCCGAACAGCGCGATCAGGCTGTGCGCGGGGCGCACGAAGTGCACCGTGGTGCCGTCCGGGCGCTGGTAGCTCATCAGCTTTGGAATCGGCAGCTTGCCTAGGGCCTCGTCCAGCGCGGCCTGGAGGCCGTCGGCCAGCGTGGCCCCCTTGGCGGTGTAGCGGTAGAACAGCGCCTCGGCCTTGCCGTCGGAGGCGCGTTCCAGCGTCTGCCAGTCGATCTCGGCCACGCCGACGGACTTGGCCAGCGCGGCCAGCTTCTTGCCGAGCGGGGCGGTGGGGGCGCCGTTGGCGTCCAGCGCCACGGAGACGGGCAGGACCTTCTCGCGCTGCTCGCGGTCGGGGGCGCCGCGGCGCACGCCGGTCACCAGTGCGGCCAGGCGGCGCGGCGTGGCGAACGGGGTCACGCTGGCGCCGGCCTCGAGTAGGTCGCGCGCGCGCAGGCCGTCAGTCAGGCCTTGCGCGAAGGCATCGCCCAGGCGGGCGAGCGCCTTGGGCGGCAGCTCTTCGGTGAACAGTTCGATCAGCAGCGAATCGGTCATGGGTTGCGACATGAATCGTATCCAACGGGTATGAAAGGCGCGCGCTGTCAGCAGCGCGGCGCGAGATTGGGTTCCACGCCAGACAGCAGCCACAGGCCGTTCTGCTGGCGGAATTGCAGCGTGGTGTAGGCGCACTGCGCCACCACGCCGGAGGCGCCACGGGCGCCGGCGGCCGGGAAGCGTGCGTCGATGCGCTGCTGGCGGCGGTCATAGCGGATCTCGTCGATCCGTCCGCCCACCCAGAAATCGATCTTCTGCGGCAACTGCGCCGCTGAATAATAATTGCGGACGGTGCGGCGCGAGCGGCCGTTGCGCTCTTCCCACGTGGCCCACTGCAGCGGGTAGCGGATGGCGCTCTCGTAGGTGCGCAGCGGCACGCGGTGCCAGCCGAGGTCGCGCGAGCCGGACAGGTCGCACGAGAACGAGCGCACCAGCTGCGTCCACTGGTCGATGCTCGCCAGCGACGGCGTCCAGTGCCGGGCGATAGCCTGCTGGAGCGCCTGCGGGTCGGCCTCGCAGATATTGGTGAGGTCGGCCGGCAGGTACAGCGCCTGCGGCACCGGGGTGGCGGCCGCGCGGGCGGCTGCCTGCGCGGCGCCGGACGCCGCCAGCAGCCCGCCCAGCGACACCAGTGCCGCCAGCAGCGTCAGGAAGCCCGGCGCGGCGGGCATGCGTGCGCCGCGCACGCGCGAGGTCATGCGCGGGCCCCGTTGCCGCACATCGGGAAGCCGAGCGCTTCGCGCGAGTCGTAGTAGGCCTGCGCCACCTGACGCGACAGATTGCGGATCCGGCCGATGTAGGCCGCGCGCTCGGTCACGGAAATCGCGCCCCGGGCGTCGAGCAGGTTGAAGGTGTGTGCTGCCTTGAGCACCTGTTCGTAGGCCGGCAGCGCCAGACGCACGCCGGAATCCTTCTTCTGGCCGTCTTCGGTGGTCTCGCCGCGGCTGTCACCCACCTCGCCCATCAGCCGGCGGGCCTCGCCCTCGTGCTCGGAGAAATGGCGGAACAGGATCTCGGTGTTGCTGTGCTCGAAGTTGTAGGTGGACTGCTCCACCTCGTTCTGGTGATAGACGTCGCCATAGGTCAGGCGGCGCGTCTCGCCGTTCTCGACCCACTCGGTCCAGACCAGGTCATAGACGTTCTCCACCTTCTGGAGGTACATCGCCAGCCGTTCGATGCCGTAGGTGATCTCGCCGGTGATCGGCTTGCAGTCGATGCCGCCCACCTGCTGGAAGTAGGTGAACTGGGTCACTTCCATGCCGTTGAGCCAGACTTCCCAGCCCAGGCCCCAGGCGCCGAGCGTGGGGTTCTCCCAGTCGTCCTCGACGAAGCGGATGTCGTTCTGCTTGAGGTCCAGCCCCAGCGCCTCCAGCGAGCCCAGGTACAGGTCGAGGATGTTCTCGGGCGCGGGCTTCAGCACCACCTGGTACTGGTAGTAGTGCTGCAGGCGGTTCGGGTTCTCGCCATAGCGGCCATCCTTGGGGCGCCGCGACGGCTGCACGTAGGCCGCGCGCCAGGGCTCGGGGCCGATCGCGCGCAGGAACGTGTGCACATGCGACGTCCCGGCGCCGACCTCCAGATCGATCGGTTGCAGCAACGCGCAACCCTGCCGGTCCCAGTAGGCCTGCAGGGTAAGAATCATTTGTTGGAAGGTCAGCATAGGAAGACGAAAAAAGAAAGCCGTCGGCAAGTGCACGAGCGGTCTCGTGCCAGGATTGCCAAACCCTGAATTCTATCGGGTTTTGGCCACAAGCCGACCGGAACAGGGGGCAATCCCGTACGTTGTGTCACGAAACGGGCCCCGGCGGCGGTGTCGGGCTTTCGCAACGGGTCGGGTAAATCCTGACACGCCATTCAGAACCCGCCGATAGGTGCCGATACTATTTTTGTATACAGTAGAACTACGCAGCCGCTTCAAAGCGCGCGGCTCCCGGGCAGCCTCCTCAGGGGGACAACCGCTCACAAAAGGTGTCCGGGCAACGATAACTTTTGGGGATTGGTCATGACGCTGCTTTCTCGCAAGCCATATATTGTCGCCCTGGCCGTGATGGCCGCCGCAGCTGCGGTATCGGTAGCGACCTCGGTCCTGGGCTGATCCGCCCCGGGCCGTAAAGAAAACGGGCCCAGCTGAACTGACCCCCTAAAGTTGGACGGGTAAGTTAGGCCGCGGCCAAGGGCTGGGTCCTGTATTGCACAGGACTCAGCCCTTTTAGCTTGAGCTTGATGCGGTCGTGATTGTAGTACCGGATGTATTCGGCTATGCCACGACGCAACTG
>NZ_JBFRHD010000028.1:0-78346 GCF_052115685.1 Cupriavidus sp. 2KB_3 | reverse complement strand
GCAACTGCAGGATGGACTGCGCCAATACATTCACTACTACAATCATGACCGCATCAAGCTCAAACTAAAAGGGCTGAGTCCCGTGCAATACAGGACTCAGCCCTTTCCGGCCTAGCCATCAACCGTCCAACTTCTGGGGGTCAGTTCATCGCAGCGGGCGTCTTTTTTTGCCTTACGGCTTCAGCCCCAGCCCCTGCCGGTACGCCACCGCGTACGGCAGCTTGCCGGGCTTGGTCGCGCCCACCGGCTGCGAGAGCGCGGTGAACTCGGTCTCGTTCAGCGTGGTCAGGCCGCCCAGTTGCGCGGCGGTCTTGCCGTTGCTGACCACGGCGTCCGGCGCCAGCGCCACCATCGCGGCCGAGGCGCGGTGCACGGCTTCGAGGTAGCTCGCGGTGTCGTCCAGGTTGACTGTCTTCAGGTCCACCACACCGCGCAGCCAATCCCCCCAGTAGAACTCGGTGAACTCGGTGGCGTCGGTCGGCTGGCTGTAGCCGATGTCGCGCGTGAAGTAGACCAGCGCGCGGTACGGGTCATTGCCGAGGCCGTTCTTGAGGCCCAGCGCACGCGGCAGGTCAGCCGGGTAGGCCGGCTGGTTGGCGCCGTCCTTCGACCAGATCAGCTTGCGCTCGCGCAGGGTGCGGAAGAACGTGGCGCGGTTCAGCGTGGACAGGTTGTCCTGCACGCGGATCCACATCTTCGACTGCGCGCCGCCCGTGTCGGCGTCCCAGATCGACGTGAACGAGTGGTGCCCGTCGGTCAGGTACGGCTCGCCGTACGGCCCCACCACCAACGTCTTCATGTCGGCCGGCTTGTTGCCGACTGCCTTGGTGCAGGTGAAGGAAGCAAGATCGCTGAGGCGGGACGTGGCCGCATCCCAGGTGCTGGTCTTGTTCTGGCCGTTGGTCTCGCAGGCGTCGTCGAACTTCTTGATCGGGTCCGCCGCGTAGCGGCCGAGCTTGTAGTAGATCTGGTCGCGGCCGATGGCCGGCTGCGTGGGGCGCAGATCGGCCAGCGTGACGAGGATGTTCTGCCCTGCAGTGGCCGAGAGATAGGTCGAGACCGGCGTCGGCGCGGCCATCGGGGCGCACACAGCGGGGAGCTGCCGCGTGCTGCCCGGCACCTGCCGGAGCTGGTAAGCAAGGTTCTTGCTCACCGGCAGCCAGGTCAGGGCGAGCGACTGCGCCTGACCGGCCACGGTGGTCTGCCACGTGCCCGAGACCAACCCGTTGGCGGCGGCCCCGCCGGCGCGGTTGTAGGCCAGCGTCACGTCCACGGGGATGTTGTCCGCCGCGAGCGTGGTGCCCGCCACCGAGACGATGTTGCGGCGCGTACGGCCCGTGGCGGCGTTGTTGTCGTCGAGTTCCGGCTCGGCGCAGACCCAGTCGCCGTCGATGCCGTTGGCGGCGACGGCCGTGGCCGTGCGCACGACCCAGCTACCGGTGGGCGCCGTGGCGCTGGCGCCGGTTTCATCGACGAACAGCGCCACCTGGCCCCGCTGGCGCCCCACGAACAGGCGGCCGACAGTGCTGCCGCCCAGCGTCAGCGCGAAGGCGCCCGGATAGCGCGACTGGTCGGCATCGGCCGCCAGCTTGCCAGCCTGGCCACCGGCGCAGTCGGCGCTGTAGCCCAGGCCGGCGCAGACGCGCACGCTGCCATCCGCGCCGATATTGAGCTGGCCCGCGCTGGCGGCATCGCCAGTCTGGCGCAGGTAGCTGTAGGTGCCGGCGATGTCGGCCAGCTGCGCGCCACGGTTGCCGGCCGAGACATAGCCCTGCAGCAGTGCCCCGTTGCCGGCCTTGACGTTGGGCACCTGGCCCAGCGCGCCGGAGAGCACGCCGTCGTCGAGCGTGAAGCGGAAGGTGATGGTGGCGGCGGCGGCAGCCAGTGCTGCCGGTACGTCCGTGCCGCTGGCGGAGAGGCCGCTCACGCGGTAGGTGCCGTCTTCCAGCACGTATTGGCCCACCAGCGCCCCGGCCAGGCCGAAGCGGGAATCGAGGAAGCGCAGCGTGAGCTGGCCGGTGGCGGGTTTGTCGAGTTCGACGGACACCGTGTCGCCAAAGCTGACGGCGCCGACGTAGAGCGATCCGCCCGACAGCGGCTGCACCGCCGCCGGCTGCGCATTGCCACCGTTGCCACCGTTGCCGCCATTGCCACTGGTACCGCCATTCGACGCGCTGCCGCTGTCATCGCCGCCGCCGCAGGCGCCCAGCGCGAGCGTGGCCACGATCAGCGCGGCAAAGGCCGCCTGCCTGGTCCTCTTTCCCATGATTTCCCCGGTTCGTTGTTGTTGTCGATAAGTGCCGAAGGCGGCACGTGGTCGCGCGCCAGTCTAGGCAGCGGCCGTGACGCGCGGATGACAGCGCCGGCTCTGTGGATATCGCCTAGAGTGGCTAGATCGGAACCGCTGGAGCGATGCGATGGAGCAGGAATCGACAGGCATGCACCGGGGCCGGCGCAGGGTGCTGGGGGTGATGGGGCTGGTGACCGTGGCGAGCGCGCTGCCGGCGATGGCGCAGCGGCCCGCAGCCCAATCGAAGATCGGCGTGATTGGCGCGGGGCGCATCGGTGGCACCGTGGGCGGCCTGTTCGTCAAGGCCGGGCACCCGGTGATGTTCTCCTCGCGCCACCCGGAGTCCCTGAAAAGCCTGACCGATTCGCTCGGCCCGCTGGCCCAGGCGGGCACGGTGGCGCAGGCGCTGGCCTTCGCCGATGTGCTGCTGCTGGCCGTGCCCTACAGCGCCGTGCCCGAAGTGGGCCAGCAGAACAAATGGCAGGGCAAGATCGTGCTCGATGCCACCAACGCGGTCTCGCCGCGTGACGGGGCGATCGTGGAGGAGGTAAAAGCCAACGGTATCGGCGCCACCACGGCCAAGTACCTGTCCGGCGCGCGGATCGTGCGCGTGTTCAACTTCACCGGTGCAGGGGAGTTCGCCCGCGAGAGCCATCGCCAAGGCGCGCTGATGGCGGTTCCGATGGCCGGCGACGACGCAGCCGCGCTGGCCGTGGCCGCGCAACTGGTGCGCGAGGCGGGGTTCGAACCGGTGGTGGTGGGCGGCCTGGCGACGGCAGACCGCTTCGCGCCGGGTGGCAAGCTGTTCCGCCAGATGGGTTCGGCGGAGGCGTTCCGGCGCGCGATGGCGGAGTAACAGTGGTGGAGTAACGGCGGTGGAGTGACAGCAGTGGCGTAACAGCGCCGGAAATCAGCGCCGCCGCCACTCCATGGCGACCATCGACGGTGCAAAGCCGAGCTGGCCGAAGAAGGCGGCCTCGGAGGATCGTGCCGCACGCAACACCCAGACGATGTCGGGATCATTGCCCATGACCTGGCGTACCAGCGCCCGGCCGATGCCGCGCCGGCGGTGCTGCGGCGCCACGGCCACCATCGAGATGTAGCCGTTGGCGATGTCGTCGCACAGTGCGCGGGCGAAGCCGATCACCTCGCCCTTCTCCACGGCCACGGCCACGCGTTGGGAATTGGCGATCAGTTGCGCGAAGCGTTCGGCATTGCCGACCTGTTGCTCCCAACCGTTGGCGGCCAACAGACGCCTGGCCGCCTCGATCTCTGCGGGCAACGGGTTACGGATTTCCATCGACGGCTCCTCCTGCCAGATACCAAGTCGCGTGCCGTACCCCCAACCAAAGTGGGGAGCGCAGCGGCGTTTGCGCCACGAAGCTGCGATGTGCGGCGCGAATGGCGACAGAGTGTAGCGAAGCGGATGTGGATGCGTCAAACAATGCACGGCGCAACGCGCACAAGCGTTCGTATTCCCACGCTTCGCCATCGAATGCCGCCACGGCGCGATGCCGCGCGGTATGATGGTTGCCATGAACGCCTCGATCTTCTCTTCCGCCCATCCGGCCGATCAGTTGGCCGAGTTTTCTGACGCGGACAGCGCGCTGGCGCGCATTCGCGAGATCTACGACGGCTCGGTCGCCGCCGTGCGCGCGCGTTTCGACGCCTTCGCGCAGGGCAAGCCCCTCCCATCGGCGGCCCACGCGTGCTACCCGTACCTCGGCATCTCGGTCAACCTCGAAACCATGGTGACCGACAGCCGCCCTTCATGGGGTACGGTGGCCTACCCCGGCGTCTACGGCACCACGGTCACGCGGCCGGACCTGCTGTGCGACTACTACCGCGACCAGATCGAGCGCCTGATGCGCTATCACCGTGTGCCGGTGGTGGTTGGCCTGTCGCGCCGACCGATTCCGCTGCCGTTCGTGATCGAAGCCTCGACCACCGACATCAGCTACACCCAGGCGCGCGAGCTGGAGGCCTCGTTCGTGTTGCCCGAGCTGAGCCGCATCGACGACTCCATCGCCAACGGCACCTACGAGCCCACGCCGGGCGAGGCCTGGCCGCTCTCGCTGTTCTCGGCGGAGCGCGTGGACCTGGCCCTGCAGCGGCTCTACCACTACACCGGCACGGCGCCGCAGCACTTCCAGCGCTTCGTCCTGTTCACGAACTATCAGCGTTATGTCGATGAGTTCGTGGCGCTGGGCCGCTCGCTGATGTCCGGCGATGGCGGCGACGGCTACGTGCGCTTCATCGAACCGGGCGACGTGACCCAGAACCTTGGCGACAGCGAACCCGACGACGCCACCCGCCCGCGCGCGCTGCCGCAGATGCCGGCCTACCACCTCGTGCGCGAGGACAAGCTCGGCGTCACGCTGGTCAATATCGGCGTCGGGCCGTCGAACGCAAAGACGATGACCGATCACCTCGCCGTGCTGCGTCCGCATTGCTGGCTGATGGTGGGCCACTGCGGCGGCCTGCGGCGCTCGCAGCAGCTTGGCGACTACGTGCTGGCCCACGCCTATGTGCGCGACGACCACGTGCTCGACCACGACCTGCCGCCGTGGGTGCCGGTGCCGCCGATCGCCGAGATCCAGGTGGCGCTGCAGGAAGCCGTCGCGCGCATCACGGGCCTGTCCGGCAACGAGATGAAGACGCGCATGCGGACCGGGACGGTGGTGTCCACCGATGATCGAAACTGGGAGTTGAAGTCGAAATCGCTCTATGCGCGCTTCAACCAGTCGCGCGCCATCGCCATCGACATGGAAAGCGCGACGGTCGCCGCCAACGGCTTCCGGCTGCGCGTGCCGTACGGCACGCTGCTATGCGTGTCCGACAAGCCCTTGCATGGGGAGCTGAAGCTGCGCGGCATGGCCAATACGTTCTATCGGCAGCGCGTGAGCCAGCATATGACAATCGGCCTCGAGGCGATCCGTATCCTGCGGGAGAACGGTGTGGAAGAACTCCACTCGCGGAAGTTGCGCAGCTTCGACGAGCCGGCCTTCCGCTGAGGCTTGCCACCCCGCTCCGGGCGGAGCGGGGCGTTGGACATCAGAACCGGTAACCCACGCCGGCGCTGAACAGCCACGGATCGAGCTTGACCGTGGAAACCTTCACGCCGCCGGCATACACGTTGCTGGAGATCCAGATCTTCTTGGCGTCCACGTTCAGGAACCAGTTCTTGGTGAGCTTGTAGTCCATGCCGATCTGCAGGGCAGGGCCCACGCTCCAGCGGTCCAGGTTCAGCGTGTTGCCGGCGATGTCCGCGCCGTAGATGCGCGTCGCGTTCACGCCCGCGCCGATGTAGGGCCGGAACGTGCCGTTCGGGATGAAGTGGTACTGAAGCAGCAGGCTGGGCGGCAGGTGCTTGAACGTGCCGATCTTCTGGCCATCGAGCGAAACGTCCTGCTTCTGCGGAATCGTCAGCACCAGTTCCGCGGCGATGTGCGGCACGATGAAATACGTGATGTCGACTTCCGGAATCCACTTGTTGTTGACGTGGATGCGGTCCGACGCGCCCACGCCGCCCACTGGATCAGACTTGTTGGACATGTCGAGGAAGGTGCCGCGCATGCGGACCATCCAGTTGCCCTGGGTTTCCTCGGCAGCCATGGCCGGGGCCGCGAACGCGGCAGAGGCCGTCAGCGCGGCCAGGGTGGTGCAGAGTGTCTTGCGAGTGAGTGAGAAGTTGGTCATGTTGGTATGCACAGGCGAGGAAAAACTGTGCGACCAGTGTGGCCTTTGCCTCTCATCCCCATCTTGACCCAGCGCAAGTCGCGCGGCCCGCGTGGACCCCGCGTGGCGGCTAAGCGACAGCCGATGAACCTGGCGTCTGCCCGCTCCCGTTCTATTTACATGCGGATTTATTCGTGGCGCCCGCGCGGCGCGGCCCGTACGCTGTGCGCACATGGTGAATGCATCGCGCATGTCGTGGGCGTCCGCAAGGACGTCTTTCCGGGTGTGCCCCGTGGGGGCGGGGCACACCGGTTTTCTCCACGGCGGCGGGCCGCAGTTGGCCTCGCTCCGCCTCAGGCGGCCTGCGCTTCCTGGCTGGCGCGCCCGATGTGCCGGTTCACGCCGCACACCACCGCGCGCAGGGACGCCGTGACGATGTTCGCATCCACACCCGCGCCGAAGCCCGTGGGCGAGTCGCCGACCCGCACTTCCACATAGCAGGCCGCGCGCGCATCGGCGCCGGCGGTCAGGGCGTGCTCGTGGTAGTCCATCACCCGCACCGGCAGGCCCAGGCCGCGCACGAAGGCGTCCACCACGGCATCGATCGGGCCATTGCCCGCGCCGCGCGCCCGCACCGGCTGGCCATCGCGTACCAGTTCCACCTCGATCTCCACGCTGGCGTTGTTCGCCTCGCTGGTCGAGACCATGCGATGCGAGACATAGCGCAGCGGCGCGTCCACGTCGAGGTACTCACGGCGGAACAGCGCGTAGAGGTCGTCGGCACTCGCTTCCAGGCCGGTTTCGTCGGTCATCGCCTGCACCGCGCGGCTGAATTCGATCTGCAGGCGGCGCGGCATGAAGATGCCGTGGGCCTGTTCGAGCAGGTAGGCCATGCCGCCCTTGCCGGACTGGCTGTTGACGCGGATCACGGCGTCGTAGCTGCGGCCGAGGTCGGCCGGGTCGATCGGCAGGTAGGGCACTTCCCAGATCGCGTTCGCCTTCTGCTGGGCGAAGCCCTTGCGGATGGCGTCCTGGTGCGAGCCGGAAAACGCCGTGAAGACGAGATCGCCAACGTACGGATGACGCGGGTGCACGGGCAGCTGGTTGCAGTGCTCCACGCACTGGCGCACTTCGTCGATATCCGAGAAATCGAGTTCCGGGGCCACGCCCTGGGTGTAGAGGTTCAGCGCCAGCGTGACCAGATCGACGTTGCCGGTGCGCTCGCCGTTGCCGAACAGGCAGCCTTCCACGCGGTCCGCGCCGGCCATCACGGCCAGCTCGGCGGCGGCCACGGCGGTGCCACGATCATTGTGCGGATGGACGGACAGCGCGATGTGCTCGCGCCGCGCCAGATGGCGATGCATCCATTCCACCTGGTCCGCGAACACGTTGGGCGTGCTGCATTCCACGGTGGTCGGCAGGTTGAGCACCATCGGGCGGGCCGCGGATGGCTCCCATACGGCCGAGACCGCGTCGGAAACCTCGAGCGAGAAATCGAGTTCGGCCAGGCTGAAGGTCTCGGGCGAGTACTCGTAGGTCCAGGCGGTTTCCGGCATCGCATCGGTCAGTTCGCGGATCAGGCGCGTGCCGCTCACGGCCACCTCGCGGATCTCTTCGCGCGAGGCATTGAAGACGATGCGGCGCCACGCCGGCGCGATCGGGTTGTACAGGTGGATGGTGGCCTGGCGCGCGCCGCGTACCGATTCCACGGTGCGCCGGATCAGGTCCTCGCGCGACTGGGTCAGCACCACGATGTTCACGTCGGCCGGAATCCGGTTTTCTTCGATCAGCATGCGGACGAAGTCGAAATCGGTCTGCGAGGCCGAAGGGAAGGCCACCTCGATCTCCTTCAGCCCCACCTTCACGAGTTGCTCGAAGAAGCGCAGCTTGCGAGCGGGGTTCATCGGCTCGATCAGGGCCTGGTTGCCGTCGCGCAGGTCGGTGCTCATCCAGCGCGGGGCGCGCGTGATCTGGCGCGACGGCCAGGTGCGGTCAGGCAGGTTGACGGTGGTGGCGGGGCGGTACTTGGCGGCGGGATTGCGCAACATGGGTGTTCTCCTTCCTCGCGGGAAGATGCGACAGACACAAAATTCGGGGAAAAAACGGAAAAACGGTGGCGATAGACGGCTGCCGAACTGCCACGGGGCGCTAGGCCCGGCAACCGGTCGGTAGGTCTAGTAGCAGCGAGGAGGAGGATGCGGCCAGGCCGCGGCGCGACAGCCGGCCAGCCCGCGCCACGCACGCGCGCACGGCGGCATCGATGCGCAGGGCATCGGCGGCGTGGCGGAGGAGGAGGGCGGTAGCGTGCATCGTGCGCGAAAGGGGTAAGCCGTCAGCGTAGTCGAATTCCGCACTTGGCGTCAACCGCTTGCCGTAGACCGGGGATGACCTCATCCCGATATGTGGGGTGCCGCTCAGTCCTCTGGCCAGTACATCGGCTGGCGGATCGCGCCTAGTCTCCTAGCACGGGAACGGGACATTACAACAGAAGGGGACAAACCATGACGACACGTCGATGGATATCCTGGCTCGCCTGCGCGGCGACCGTGGCGCTGATGGCTGCCTGCGGCGGCGGCGGTGGATCCAGCGGGGGAGGCACCACGCCAACGGGCACCACCGGCAATGGCGGTAGCGGCGGCAACGGCGGTAGCGGCGGGAATGGCGCGACGGCTGCCAAGTCCTACACGGTGGTGATGAGCCAGACGTCCGGCCAGGTCTCGGTGGGCAGCTCGATTTCGTTGACCGCGTCAGTGGTAGACAACAACGGCAACGACGTCACCGGCAACACCAGCTTCGTGTGGACCTCGTCGAACAGTTCGGTAGCGGCCGTGGGCAACGGTACGGTGCCGGGCAGCGGCGTGGTGACCGGCGTGGGCACCGGCACCGCCACCATCAGCCTGCTGGCCACCGTCACCGGCGCCAGCAACGCCACCACGGCATTGCCGCAGGTCTCGGCCATCATCACGGTGGTCGCGCCCGGCACGCGTACCTACAGCCTGGCGCTGCCGTACCCGGTGTTGTCGATGACTGACGGCCAGGTGCTGCCCGTCACCGCATCCCTGATCGACAGTGATGGCGCGGACCGCTCCACGGCCGGCAGCGGCTGGAACTGGAGCAGCAGCACGGCGGCCGTGCAGGTCACCGGCGCGGTCAACGTGGGCATGCTGCGCGGTGTGAATGCGTCCGATACCGTCGCGCAATCGGTGGTCTCGGTCTCAGTCACGGCGCCGGACAACTCGGTGCTGACCGGCGCCTTCCTGGTGTCGGTGGCCAAGGCCGGCGTGGCCAGCTACCGGTTGGTGCTGTCGCAGAACGGCGCCCAGATCAATGCGCTGAACGTGCTGAACGGCTATCCGCAGGTCTATGCGTCGAAGGTGGTGCGCAATGACGAGAGCGATGTCACGCCGGACTTCAACGGGCTCTGGACCTTCACCACGACCTCGCCGTCGCTGGCGGTGCTGCCGGATGGCGCCACGCGCCTGACCACGGTCAGCACAAGCCGGCCGAATGGTGCGTCGCCGCTGCAAAGCGTGCTCGCCGAGTTCGCCAGCAGCCTGACGCTGGCCGCCACGCCGCGCGCCACCCTGCTCGTCACCGAGCAGCCGACCTGGGCGCTGGTCTACAACGGCCCGCAGCCGCTGGTGGTGCCGCCGGGTATCGGGGCCACGATCGCGGTGCATCTGCTCCATCGCGGCATCGACGAAGGCATCTCGCCGTGCTTCGGCAGCTGGGCGTGGTCCACCGCCAGCAGCAATATCATCCTGAACCAGGTGGTCATCGCGCCGAACTCGGCATCGATCACGCCGCTCGCCAACGGGCCGTTCACGGTTACCGCGCGCTGCACGGCTGGGCCCGAGGCGATGCCCGTGTCGATCACGCTGGCCGGCGTGGTGCAGTAAATCGGCTGGACGACGAAACCCGCCGCGCTTCCCGCGCGGCGGGTTTTTCTTTGCCCGTTGCCGATGCGGGATGAGTGTGGGCGTACCCGTTTCTGCGTGGATCGGGCGGGCTGGGGAGGGCGAGCGTACCCGTTTCTGCGTGCAGGGATCCGGGCCCGAAAAGCAAAAACGGCGGTCGCCAGGACCGCCGTTCTTTGTCGGGATGTTCGCCGTGCCGTCAGGATTTGCGCACGAACCGGATGATCTGCTCGTTGTCCGGCGGGGCCGAGGCCGCAGGGGAAGTATTCGACCCGCACGTGCCGCAGCCGCTGTTCGTCTCGCATCCGGAGGCGCAACCCGCCGCCGCCTGCGGCGCCAGGCGCCGCGCCAGCCATCCGCGCCAGCCCGTTGCGGCGGCGCCGCCCAGGCGCACGGCCAGGGTCGCCTTTACGCGTTCGCGCGTGCGCGGCATGTAGCGGCCCGTCACGTGGACCGCGCAAGCCGTCACGATCAGCGCGACCACCAGGATTTCGAAGGCGTGATAGAGCGTCATGGCCGTTGGACCCAAGTCGGTGTCACCAGTTTCAACCTCGTCTCAACCAAATGCCAGCGCCGCGCGATATGTGACGAACGATGCGAGGTAGGCCAGTCCGGTCAGGTAGGCCGCCGAAGCCGCCATTACCGCCCAGGAATTGGTCTCGCGCCGGATCACCGCCAGCGTGGAAATGCACTGCGGCGCAAACACGTACCACGCCAGCAGGGACAGCGCCGTGGCCAGCGACCACTGCGCGGCAATCATCGGCGCCAGCTGCACGGCCACCGCGTCATCGCCGCCCGAGAGCGCATAGACCGTGGCAAGTGCACCAACAGCCACTTCGCGCGCGGCCAGACCCGGCACCAGCGCGATGCAGATCTGCCAGTTGAAGCCGATCGGCGCGAACACGTGCTCCAGCGCGCGCCCCAGCATGCCGGCGAAGCTGTAGTCGATGGCAGGCAGCGTGGCGCCTTCCGGCGGCGACGGGAACGTGGCCAGGAACCACAGCAACACGGTCAGCGTCAGAATCACCTTGCCCACGCGCGACAGGAAGATCCGGGCACGCTCCCACAGGCCAATGGCGATGTCGCGCGGATTCGGAATCCGGTAAGACGGCAGTTCCATCAGCAGCGGATGGTCCGTGCGGTCACGGCGGAAGAACTTGAGCACATAGGCCACCACCAGCGCGCTGACGATGCCCGCCACGTACAGCGCGAACAGCACCAGGCCCTGCAGGTTGAACAGGCCCGCCACGGTGCGTTCGGGGATGAATGCGCCGATCAGCAGCGCGTACACGGGCAGCCGCGCCGAGCAGGTCATCAGCGGCGCCACCAGGATGGTGGTCAGCCGGTCGCGCGGGTCCTGGATGGTCCGCGTGGCCATGATGCCCGGAATCGCGCAGGCGAAGCTCGACAGCAGCGGGATGAACGAGCGCCCCGAGAGCCCCGCGCCCATCATCAGGCGGTCCAGCAGGAACGCGGCGCGCGGCAGGTAGCCCGATTCCTCCAGCGTGAGAATGAAGAGGAACAGGATCAGGATCTGGGGCAGGAACACGATCACGCTGCCCAGGCCGGCGATCAGGCCATCGACGATCAGGCTGTGCAGCAGGCCTGCGGGCAGCCACCCGCCCACGACTTCGCCGGCCAGGTGCACGCCGGCCTCGATGCCATCCATGAGCGGTTCCGCCCACGAAAACACCGCCTGGAACATGAAGAACAGCAGCACGGCCAGGATGACGAGGCCGGCCACCGGATGCAGGATAACGCGGTCGAGTGCGTCATCGAGCCTGGCGGTGCGCGTCGGCATGGTCACGGCGATGTCCAGCAGGCGCTTGACCTCGGCGTGGGTGTCCAGCTCGGACATCGCCTCCACGGACTGCGGCGGCACGGGCGGGGCCGGCGGCAGCACCCCGTCGAGCAGGTCGATCAGCGCCGCGGCGCCATCGCGCTTCACGGCCACGGTCTGCACCACCGGCACGCCAAGCGCCTGCGACAGCGCGTCGCGGTCGATCAGGATGCCGCGTTTCGCCGCGGCATCGCTCATATTGAGCACCACCACCATCGGCACGCCCAGCCGGCGCAGCTCCAGCACGAAGCGCAGGTGCAGGCGCAGGTTGGTGGCATCTACCACCGAGACGATCAGGTCCGGACGCGGCTCGCCGGGGCGCTGGCCCATGCAGACCTCGCGCGTGATCGCCTCGTCCAGGCTGGCCGCGTGCAGGCTGTACGCGCCTGGCAGGTCCAGGATGCGTACGCTGCGGCCGGCCGGCGAGACGAACTGGCCTTCCTTGCGCTCGACGGTCACGCCGGCGTAGTTGGCCACCTTCTGGCGGCTGCCGGTCAGGCGGTTGAACAGTGCGGTCTTGCCGCAATTGGGATTGCCCACCAGCGCAATGCGCAGGGCGGAAGGAGGTTGTGCGACGGACATGTTGGCAGGGGGTCCTGATCGGCCTGGGGCAACGCCCTCAGGCGATGCGCTGAGCGGCGGGGGCGTCGGGCTGGGTAGCCGGGGCGATGCTGGAGACGGTGGCGCTCACCACCTCCACGGCAATGCGGGCCGCTTCGGCGCGGCGCAGCGCAAAACGCGTGAAGCCGACCTGCGCCACCAGCGGGTCTTTGCCGAAGGGGCCGAACGCGATGATCTGCACCGCTTCGCCCGGCACAAAACCGAGATCGCGCAGGCGGCGCGCGATGGGATCGTTCGGGGTGGCATCGTCCACCGATTTCACAACGGCGGCCGTGCGCCGGGGCAGTTCAGACAACCGCATAGGTTTCCAGTGCGCAGGCAGGATCGCCGCCCCGCGTAGGTAAATAAAAATCGTTCTCGATTGTATAGCATTCGTGCGATTTCGGCGCCGATGCCGTGCCGGATTGCCGCGCAATCCTGGTGCGATCCCGGGGCCCCGCCCCGGTATTCGGCCGAATACCGCATTTGTGGTATTGGTCCGCCGGAAGGGGTGGCGCTATGCTTCAAACACGCTGAACACCCCGTTCCACGCGTACTTCAGAGCCACTGGTCCTTGGACCGGTGGCTTTTTCTTTGGCGCTTTGCTTTGCGCTCCGGATTCTAGTCGCCGGCCTGCGCCGCGGCCAGCCGGATGGTGTCGACGAAATGGTCGCGTGCCGGATGATCGGGTGCCCGTTTCCACGCGCAATACACCTCGGAAGGCACCGTGGCATCGGCCAGCGGCCGGAAGGTCGCCCCCGCCATGCCCGAGCGCGCGAGTGCCGCCGGCACCACCGCCACACCCATCCCCTGCGACACCAGCGACACCACGGACAGCCAGTGGCGCATCTCGTGCCGCACCTGCGGATAGAAGCCCTGCGCCGCGCACATCTCGAAGATCCGGTTGTAGTAGTCGGGCGACGCCTTGCGCGAGAACAGCACGAAGGGCTCGCCGCGCAGATCGGTCAGCCCCACCTCGGCCCGCGCGGCCAGCGGGTGGCCTTCCGGCATGCAGCAGACAAAGGGCTCGCGATGGGCCAGTTCGGTGGCCAGTTCGTCAGGCACCCGGCTGGTGTGGATGAAGCCGGCGTCGAGTTCGCCATGTAGCAGGGCGTCGATCTGCTCCTGCGAGTTGAGTTCCGTCAACGCCACCTGGATGCCGGGGTAGCGGTGCTGGAACTCGTGCAGGCGCTGGGGCAGGCCCCGGTACAGCATCGACCCGACAAAGCCGACGCGCAGCCGGCCCACCGCGCCCGCCTCGATCTCCCGGGCCAGCTGGCGTGCCGACTCCGCCTGGGCCAGAAGCGCCGTGGCCGACTCCCCGAATGCGCGCCCCGCCGCCGTCAGCCGCACCCCCCGGCTGTCGCGCTCGAACAGCCGCGCCCCCACCGATGCCTCCAGCTGCTGGATATTGAGCGAAAGCGGCGGCTGGGAGATCGACAGCCGCCGCGCGGCGCGGCCGAAGTGCAGTTCCTCGGCCAGCACGAGGAAATAGCGCAGGTGACGGAATTCCATGGCGATATGAATTTTGTATGGATCAAGCCAATTTTAGAATTAGACACGAATCGTCGGCGTTCGAATAATGGACCCCAAACAAGGAGACAGCCATGCCGACCAGTGCCGCCCGGATTCCGTCCGCTTCTTTGACCGATTTGCAGGATTCGTCCCGAGACATCGCCCATCCGGTGCCCGACCGGCACGGCACGAGCCTGTTCACGGCTGACCCGGACCTGCGCGCGCTGCTGCCGCTCTACCTGCCGGCCGACCTGTTCAATCACCTGCTGCCGCACCTTGAGCGCATGGGCGCGCTGGCAGGGGACGTGCTCGATACCCTCGCCAATGTGGCGAATAATGCACCTCCGACGCTTTCTCACCGTACCCGCACCGGCCTCGATGCCCAGGCCATCCACAAGCACCCTGCCTATATAGAACTGGAGAAAGTGGCGTTCGCCGACTTCGGCCTCGCGGCGGCTTCCCATCGCGGCGGCGTGCTCGGCTGGGACAAGCCCATGCCGCCTGCGGCGAAGTACGCACTGACTTACCTCTTCGTCCAGGCCGAGTTCGGACTGTGCTGCCCGCTGTCGATGACGGACTCGCTGACCCGCACGCTGCGCAAGTTCGGCGATCCGGCGCTGGTGGCGCGCTACCTGCCCAACCTGACCACGCAGGTCTTCGACGACCTGTACCAGGGCGCGATGTTCATGACCGAGCAGGGCGCTGGCTCGGACGTGGCGGCCACCGCCACCCGCGCGATCCGTGACGACAGCGTGGAGGGCGGCTGGCGGCTGGTGGGCGACAAGTGGTTCTGCTCCAACCCGGACGCCGCGCTGGCCATGGTCCTGGCCCGCATGGAGGAGCCGGACGGCACGGCCACACCGGGCATCAAGGGCGTCTCGCTGTTCCTGCTGCCGCGCACGCTGGCCGATGGCAGCGCCAACCACTATCGGATCATCCGTCTCAAGGACAAGCTCGGCACGCGCTCGATGGCCAGCGGCGAGATCCGGCTCGAAGGTGCGCACGCGTGGCTGGTGGGCGAGCCGGGCCGGGGCTTCGTGCAGATGGCGGACATGATCAACAACTCGCGGCTCTCCAACGGCGTGCGGGCGGCCGGGCTGATGCGCCGCGCGCTCACCGAGGGGCAGTTCATCGCCCGGGAACGGCGCGCGTTCGGCAAGCGGCTGGCGGACATGCCGCTGATGCGCCGCCAGCTGCTCAAGCTCACGCTGCCCACCGAGCAGGCCCGCACCATGGTGTTCCAGACCGCCGAGGCGCTGCGCCGGGCTGACGCGGGCGAGGCCGATGCCTACCCGCTGATGCGCGTGCTGACGCCGCTGATCAAGTTCCGCGCCTGCCGTGACGCGCGCAAGGTCACCGGCGACGCCATGGAGATCCGCGGCGGCTGTGGCTATATCGAGGAATGGAGCGACCCGCGCCTCGTGCGCGATGCGCACCTGGGGTCGATCTGGGAGGGCACGAGCAACATCGTCGCGCTGGACGTGCTGCGCGCCATCCGCCGCGAGGGCTCGCTGCCCGTGCTCCAGGCGCACCTGGCCGGCCTGCTGGCCGATACGCCGATGCACGCCACGGCGCGCGCCACCTTCGAGCAGGCCATCGCCCGCGCCGCCGCGCTGGCCGCCCGCGCCGCCGAGGCCGGTGCCGAGGGCGACGTGCTGGCCCGGCAGGCCGCCTCCGCGCTGTACCACGTGACCAGCGCCGTGGCGATGGCGTGGGAAGCGGGCCGGATTGGCTCGGTCCGCCGCATGCGGCTGGCGCAGTTGGTGCTCGTGCACCGCGTGCTGCCGCAGGACCCGCTGGCCGGCGGCGCCGAGCCGGCATGGCTGGCCGAGACCGTCGCGCCACCCGAGGACGGTGCGGTGCGCCCCGCCGGCCAACTCGACGAGATCAACGTGTTCTGACGTGTTCTGACCTGTTCTGATTTGTTCCAAATAGACAAGAAAAGCCTCACCCGGAGACAACACCATGCCCCCCAAGCTTCATTGGCACCGCCGCGCGGCCCTGGCGGCCTTCACCGCGCTGACTGCCGCCACGCTCGCCCTGGCCGCCGCGCCTGCCTTCGCCCAGAAGGACTTTCCGACCAAGCCGATCATGATGGTGGTGACCTACCCGCCGGGCGGCCCCACCGATGCGATGGCCCGCACGCTGGCCGCCGCGCTCAAGAGCAGCCTGGGCCAGCCCGTGGTGGTGGAGAACCGCGCCGGCGCCGGCGGCAATATCGGCGCGGAGGCGGTGGCGCGCGCCGAGCCGGACGGCTACACGCTGATGTTCGGCACCTCGGCGCCGCTGGCGATCAACGTGAGCCTGTATCGGAAGATCAACTACGACCCGGTGAAGAGCTTCGCGCCGGTGATCCAGATCGGCCATCTGCCGAACGTGCTGGTGGTGAACGCGAACGTGCCCGCCAGGAACGTGCAGGAGCTGATTGCCTACGGCAAGGCCCATCCGGGCAAGCTGACCTATGCGTCTTCGGGCAATGGCGCGTCGTCGCACCTGGCCGGGGTGCTGTTCAACAACCTCGCCGGCACGGACTTCCAGCACATTCCGTACAAGGGCACCGGCCCGGCGCTCAATGACCTGCTGGGCGGACAGGTCAGCATGACGTTCACGGACGTGCTGACCGCGCTGCCGTTCATCAAGAGCGGCAAGGTGCGCGCGCTGGGCGTGACCACGCGCGGCCGCTCGCAGGCGCTGCCTGACGTGCCGACCGTGGCCGAGCAGGGCGTGCCCGGCTTCGACGTATCGGTGTTCTTCGGCGTGGTGGCGCCTGCCGGCACGCCGCCGGAGGTGATCCGCAAACTCAACGTCGCCTTTGCCGACGCGCTCAAGCAGCCCGAAGTCCGCCAGACGCTGGTGGCGCAGGGGCTGGAGTTCGCGCCGTCCACCTCGCCCGAGCAGCTTGGCGGCTTTGTGAAGACGGAAGTCACCAAGTGGCGCGCCGTGGTACAAAAGTCGGGTGCGCAGCTCGACTGACGCGTGTAAGCCATCCAAAAAATACGATAGCGAGGTAGACACCATCATGACGACGCCCCCCACTCCCGGCGCGCTGGCCGGCATCCGCGTGGTTGACTTGTCGCGCATCCTGGGCGGGCCGTTCTGCGGCCAGATCCTGGGCGACCACGGCGCCGACGTGCTCAAGATCGAGCCCCCGCAGGGCGACGACACGCGCACCTGGGGCCCGCCGTTCCGCGACGGCGTGGCGTCGTACTACTTCGGCCTGAACCGCAACAAGCGGGTGATGCGGCTGGACCTCACCGCCGATGCAGACCGCGAGGTGCTGCTGTCGCTGCTGGCCGAGGCCGATGTGATGGTCGAGAACTTCAAGACCGGCACGCTCGAGAAATGGGGGCTGGGCTACGACGTGCTGTCGCAACGCTTTCCGCGCCTGGTGCACTGCCGCGTGTCCGGGTTTGGCGCCGATGGCCCGCTGGGCGGCCTGCCCGGCTACGACGCCGCCATCCAGGCCATGGCCGGCATCATGAGCATCAACGGCGAGGCCGATGGCGACCCGCTGCGCGCCGGCCTGCCGGTGGTGGACATGGTCACCGGCCTGAATGCGGCGCTGGGCGTGCTGCTGGCGCTGCAGGAGCGCGCGCGCAGCGGGCGCGGCCAGTTCGTCGAGGCAGCGCTGTACGACTCGGGGCTCTCGCTGCTGCATCCGCACGCGGCCAACTGGTTCATGAGCGGCAAGACGCCCACACGCACCGGCAACGCCCATCCCAATATCTACCCGTACGACACGGTGGCCACGGCCACGGCCCCGATCTTCCTGGCCGTGGGCAACGATCGCCAGTTCCGCATCCTGTGCGAGCACCTTGGCATGCCCGTGCTGGCCGATGACGAACGCTACGCCACCGCCGGCGCACGCTCTGTCAATCGGAATTCTCTGAAAGTGGAACTGGAAGCCCGCATGGGCACGCATGACGGCAAGGCGCTGGCCGATGCCCTGGCGGCGGCCGGGGTGCCGTGCGCGCCGGTGCTGTCCGTGCCGGATGCCCTCCAGCATCCGCACACCGCGCACCGCGAGATGGTGGTGGAGATGCCCGGCGGCTACAAGGGCCTCGGCGCGCCGGTCAAGCTGAGCCGCACGCCGGCCACGTACCGCTACGCGCCGCTTGCCGAAGGCAACCAGTTCCTGCCGCGCGAGGCCGCGAACGAGGGCTGATCAGGCGCGCTGCCATCGCGCAGCAACGGGAGCGTACCCGTTGCTGCGCATTGAATGCCAATGCATTCAACGAGTTAACAAGCGGCTTACACCAGCGCCGCCGTGGACAGTTCGCGCTTCACGTAGGCATAGAAAATCGGCCCCGCAATCACGCCGGGTATACCGTAGAGCGTCTCCATCACCAGCATCACCGTCAGCAGCTCCCAAGCGGCCGCCTGTATACGCGCGCCGATGATCCGCGCGTTTAGGAAATATTCGAGCTTGTGGATCACCACGAGGTAGACCAGTGACACCACGGCAATCGGCAGCGACACCGACAGCGACGCCACGAAGATCGCCGTGTTCGAGATCAGATTGCCGAGCACCGGCAGCAGCCCCGCAATGAAGGTGATGGCCACCAGCGTCTTCGAGAGCGGCAGGTGCTGGCCGAACAGCGGCAGCACCACCAGCAGGTAGATCGCCGTCAGGATGGTGTTGATCAGCGAGATCTGGATCTGCGCGAAGATGAACTGCGAGAACGCCACTTGCAGCGTGGTCGCGCGGGCGATCAGTGCGCTGGCCAACGGACGGCGATTGGGGCGCGAGATAGCCCGGTACAGCGCCACCATCGCCCCGATGACGAAACCGATCAGGATATGGAGCAGCGTGCGCAGGATGTCCGCGCCGAGGCGTTGGGCCATCTGCGCATGCTCGCGCAAGGTGGAAATCAGCGTGGACGCGAGTTCATCGACGCCGCGCGGCAGGTAGTCGCTGAGCCAGTCCGGCAACTGGTTGCGCGAGCGGTCGAGGATGTCGGCGGCGTGATCCATCAGCCGTTCGAGGGTGTTGCCATCGCCGCTGACAAAGCGCACGAGCGCCCAGATGCCGCCGCTCAGGGCGAAGAGGATGATGGCGGAGAGGATCAGCACCGCCAGGGCGTCTCGCCGGGAATGGCGCGTGAGGCGCGGGGCGAGTACTTCGACCAGCGAATACAGCAGCAGCCCGGACAGCAGTGCCGCAACGAGGTTGGCTTGCATCACCAGCAGCAGCGCGCCGCCGGTCAGCGCATATGACGCCGCCGTGACACTGAACCAGCTGGCCGGCGTCAGGCGCCGGGCGGGGTGGAGCGGATCGGGGTTGGGCGTGCCGTCTCCGGTCTGGGGGCGGCCTGGCGTGCGGTCTTGTTCCACCTGCGGCATGTCTCGGCTGTCGCGTTTGCGTTGGGTTGAGGGGTTGGGCGCATCGATTGTCGGCGCGCGGCGCGCCAATAGCAAGTCACATCGGGCGTGAAACTTGCGTGCCAGCTCGCGTATATTGATGTCACGTTGCGCACGCTTTCCTCCCGGAGATCTGACGCCATGCCCTTCACCCACACCGTCGGCACGCGCCGGCATGTCTTTGCCGACTTGCGCACGCTGCTGGCGCGGGCCAGCCCGGCGCGCTCGGGCGACGCGCTGGCTGGCATCGCCGCCCGGGATGAGGAGGAGCGCATGGCCGCGCGCATGGCGCTGGCGGACGTGCCGCTGGCGCACTTCCTCTCCGAGGCGCTGATTCCCTACGAGGACGACGAGGTCACGCGGCTGATTGTCGATCGCCACGATGCCGCCGCCTTCGCGGAGATCGGCGCCCTGACCGTGGGCGGCTTCCGGGACTGGCTGCTGCGCCACGAGACCGACGAGGCCACGCTGCGCCGCGTGGCGCCGGGCATCACGCCTGAGATGGCGGCGGCGGTCAGCAAGCTCATGCGCAACCAGGACCTGATCGCCGTAGCGCGCAAGTGCCGCGTGGTCACGCGGCTGCGCAGCACCATCGGCCTGCCAGGCAGGCTGGCCGTGCGCCTGCAGCCCAATCATCCGACCGACGACCCGCGCGGCATCGCCGCCTCCATCATCGATGGCCTGCTCTACGGCTGCGGCGATGCCACCATCGGCGTGAACCCGGCCGGCGACAACCTCGCCGCCATCGTCAAGCTGCTGCGGCTGATCGACGACGCGCGCACGCGCTACGACGTGCCGACCCAGTCCTGCGTGCTGACCCACGTCACCAACACGCTCCGGGCGATGGAGCTCGGCGCGCCGGTGGACCTCGTGTTCCAGTCCGTGGCCGGCAGCCAGCGCGCCAACGAGGCATTCGGCATCTCGCTGGCCCTGCTCGACGAAGCCCGCCAGGCGGCGCTGGCGCTGCAGCGCGGCACGGTGGGTAACAACGTGATGTACTTCGAGACCGGCCAGGGCAGCGCGCTGTCCGCCAACGCGCACCATGGCGTGGACCAGCAGACCATGGAGGCGCGCGCCTACGCCGTGGCGCGCGCGTTCGAGCCGCTGCTGGTGAACACCGTAGTCGGCTTTATCGGCCCCGAGTATCTGTACGACGGCAAGCAGATCATCCGCGCCGGGCTGGAGGACCATTTCTGCGGGAAGCTGCTGGGCGTGCCGATGGGCTGCGACGTCTGCTACACCAATCACGCCGAGGCCGACCAGGACGACATGGACACGCTGCTGACGCTGTTCGGCGTGGCTGGCATCAATTTCATCATGGGCGTGCCGGGCGCGGACGACATCATGCTCAATTACCAGAGCACGTCGTTCCACGATGCGCTGTACCTGCGCGAGGTGCTCGGCCTGCGCCCTGCCCCCGAGTTCGAGGCATGGCTGCAACGGATGGGCATCCTCGACGATGCCGGCCGCGTGCTGGAGCCGGCCGCGCGCGCGCCGTTGCTGGATCTGGCGCGCACGCTGTAACTCACGATGGAGCCGATCATGCCGAAGCCGCCCGCCGACATTGACCCCTGGACCCAGCTGCGCCAGTACACGCGGGCGCGCGTGGCGCTGGGTCGCACCGGCCATGCGCAGAAGACAGGGGACGTGCTCGCCTTCGGCCTCGCTCACGCGCAGGCGCGCGACGCGGTGCACCTGCCGCTCGACGTCACGGCCATCGACATCGCCTTGCAGGAAGCCGGACTAGCCGCACGGCACGTGCACAGCGCCGCGCCGGACCGCGACCAGTATCTGCGCCGCCCCGACCTCGGGCGCCGGCTGGACGCCGAAAGCCACGAAGCGCTGGCCCGCGCGCGGCCCGCCCAGACCCCTGACGCCGTGTTCGTGATCGCCGACGGCCTCTCCGCGCTGGCCGCCCAACGCCACGCCGTGCCACTGCTGCGCGCCGTGCTGGCCCGGCTGGCCGACTGGCACATCGGCCCGGTCGTGGTGGCCCGCCAGTCCCGCGTGGCCCTCGGCGACGAAATCGGAGATCTCCTAGGCGCCCGCCAGATCGTGATGCTGATCGGCGAACGGCCCGGCCTCAGCTCGCCGGACAGCCTTGGGATTTATCTGACCTACGACCCGAAGCCCGGGCGGACCGATGCGCAGCGGAACTGCATCTCCAACGTGAGACCGGAAGGGCTGCTGTACGAAACAGCGGCAGACCGGCTGGTGTTTTTGATGCGTGGGGCGGTGGCGCTGGGGCGGTCGGGGGTGGAGTTGAAGGATGACAGCGAAAATTCCGAGGCGTTGCCGAAGGCCTGAAGGGACGGGGAAATTCTCGCTCCGCAGTTTAGGAGTAATACGATTGTAGTGCCCAGTTCGCCGCTTCTAGTATGCCGGATGCGCAGCTTTTCGATGCTGCGCCGGCAACGGAGCGAGGACACATGGGCGGCTTTTCTGACGGCGTTGAGACACGTGGCAATCAGCTGCTGGCGCAGCTTCACGGACAACAATCGTATTTCCTGAGCGTTCCGGGCGCGGCGAACGGGCTGTCGGTGGTGTCGTTCAAGGCAGTGGAGCGGCTGGGTGACCCCTACGAGATCACCATCCAACTGACGCATCCTGTTGAACTGGACCGTGCCGACTACCTCGGCAAGCCGGCCACTTTCATCATCGACCCTGGCGATGAATCCACGCCGCGCACCTTCGCCGGCTTTATTTCCTGTTTCTCGAAGACGGCCCAGACGCGGGACTTCCATGGCTACGAGATGGTGGTGGAGCCACTCGTCGCCCGGCTTCGGCTCACCCGCTCCACCCGCATCTACCAGCAAAAGACCGCACCGGAGATTATCGAGGCGATCCTGCGGCGCCATGAACTGGTCGGGCATCAGTTTTCCTTCCGGCTTCGACGCCAATATCCCCAGCACAAGCTTCGCTTCCAGTATCAGATGTCCGATTGGGATTACATCCGCCTGCTGATGGAGCAGGAAGGGCTGTATTCCTATTTCCTGCCCGGCAAGTTCGGCGAAATGGTGGTGTTTGGGGATGACATCGACCATTACCTCTATCAGCCCGAACTGCGGGTGCCATATCGGGAGACGGCCGGGCTTGAGGCGGGTATCGAAGCGGTCTTCGGCCTTCGTACTATTGCGAAAACGATCCCCCGATCGTTCCTCGTAGCGGACTACAACCCCGATCTGGCCTGGGAGCCGCTGAAGGGCGAAGCCAATGTCGCGCGGAAGGACAAGACCACCTACGGCCAGGCTTATGTCTTCGGCACCCATCATCTGGATTTCGAAGGCGCCAAATGGGAGGCCCAGCTTCGGCATGAGGCAGCGGTGGCCGGGCAGGTGGTCTATGAGGGCGAGAGCAATGTGCTGGAACTGCGTCCGGCGCGGATTCTGCGGATGGATCTTGCGCTGGCCGATGCGCCGAATGGGCAGGTCATCACCGAGGTCATCCACACCGGCGCGCGCGATGCCGCGTATCGCAATACCTTCAAATCGATCCCTTCAGATCGACGTTTCCGGCTACCGCTGGATGAAGCCAACTGGCCGAAGATTCAGGGCACGCTCAGCGCGCGCATTACCTCCCCGAGCCAGTATCCCTACGCCTACCTGACCCAGCAGGGTTATTACACCGTCCGTTTTGACTTCGATTTCGAAGACTGGCCCGGCGGTGGGGAATGCGTGCCGCTGCGGCTGGCCAAGCCATTCGCCGGGGCCTTTCAGACGGGCTTTCACTTTCCGCTGATCGACGGCACCGAAGCGGCTATCGCGTTTCGGGATGGGAATCCGAATAAGCCGTATATCGCCCACGTCCACCATAACAGCCGCCAGACGGATCTGATTACCAACCAGGATCGGTGGCTGTCCCGCAACGTTATCCGCACGCAGAGCGACAACAAGCTTGAGTTCGAGGACTGGGAGGGGCAGGAGCATGTGAAGCTGTCCACCGAGCATTCCGGAAAATCCCAGCTGACGCTCGGCCATATGGTGGATGGGAAGTGGAAGCGGCGGGGGGAGGGGTTCGAACTCAGAACGTCCGGTCGGGGGGCCATACGGGGCGGCAAGGGATTGTTCATTTCGGCGGATGACCAGCCAAAGGCCAGAGGACACCAACTCGACATGGCCCCGGCCGAACGCCTGCTCGAGCAAGCGCTCCAACAGAGCCAGGCCTTGGCCGAGACGGCCAAGGCCGCCCAGGCGCTCGCCGCCGACTGCGAACGCCAGCAGGCACTGCTCAATGACAGCCTCAAGCAACTGCGCGCCGCCGGCCTGCTCGCCAGCGCGCCGGACGGCATCGCGCTGGTTTCGGGCGCGGACCTGCAAACCAGCGCGGCGAACCACCTTATCGCCACCGCCGGGGGCAGCGCGGACGTCAGCGTGATGAAGCGCTTCACCGTCGCCGCCGGCGAAGCGGTGTCCCTGTTCGCGCAGAAGCTCGGCATGAAGCTGTTCGCGGCGCGCGGCAAGGTCGAGATCCAGGCGCAGAGCGATGAATTGCAGTTGACGGCGCTCAAGGACATCACGATTACCAGTACCGACGGGAAGCTGGTGCTTACCGCTGACAAAGAGGTCTGGATTGGCGCGGGCGGTTCCTACATCCGCATCACTGGCGAGCGCATCGAGAACGTCACGCTGGGCGACATCGCCGAGAAGTGCGCATCGTGGGACAAGCACGCGCCGGCGGCCAAGTTGATGCCGCCGCAGCAATTGCCCCGCACGGCTTGCAAGAGCTGCCTGATCGACGCCATGCGCAGCGGCCAGTTCGGCATCTACATCAAATAGAGGCACTTCCACATGGACTACCGATTCGCCCTGATCGACTCAAGCCATCAAATGCGCTTCCACCTTCGGCTGGACCGTTGTGGCGCCGCATACCAGTCGCTGTTCGAAGGCTATCCCGAGGCATCTCTGCTGGACATCGCCCCGTTGCTGATCGACCTGAGCCATGACGATCAGACTGGCCGGAACGTCCTTGCCGATGCGATGCGCCTCGGCGCGTTGAAGCCGTGCGTCAGCCTCATCGCCGCGTCGCGTCCGCTGGCAGACATCGCCGGGCATCTGCGGCAGTTTCATCAGGTCAAGGTGCCGAACAATCGCGAAATGATCATCCGCTGGTACGACGGCCGCATCGACCGTTTCGGTAAGTGCCAGCAGGCCACGCTGCCTGCCGACGACGCTCACCATGACGGGGCGTTTCCCCTGCCCGTCCACCTCGACGAAAAGCAAATCGCCGCCCTGGAGGCCGCCACCGAAGCGGACGGCATGATCGGCGGCCTGCAGGCAATCATGCCAAAGCTGCGGCACGTGCCATACCGCGTAGTTCATCCATTTATCGAAGCGCATTTGCGTGCCGCGCGCCAGCATGGGTTGTCCGACGTGGAAGATTTGGTGGAGTACCTGATATTGGCCTTCCAGACGTCAGGGCGCTTTATCGATCATCCGCAAGCCGCGCAACGGTTGTCGATGCCGGCGAATGCGCACGGCGATACGTTTGCGAGGTGGGCAGGCGGACTTGGGGGTGAGGTCGCCGCCGCCGGCACGCCTTTATGGGAAGCGCCTGACGAGCAGGAGGATGCACGATGAACCATCGTCTGGCATCGGCGGCGAGCCTGAGGCGTTGCGGCCGGCTGGCCATGCTTGCGGCACTGTCGCTGGCAATGTCCGGATGTGGCGAAGAGCCAATCTCCGTGTCGATGGTTGGCTACAACCACACCGATGTAGGCATCTACGCGTTCGAGGTCAATGGCCGTGGTGGCCCGAATATCTGGCCGCACGAGGGCGGTGGCAGTTTTACATGCTGCGTCACGGTGCCACGGGTCTACAAGCCTGGCACGACGGCGAAGGTCAGATGGCTCCATCGCATCGACGATGTGCCGCAGGAGCGGATCGTCCCTGTGCCCCCCTACCGCCCTGAAGACGTGGGGCTTCTGACTCTCCATTTTCTTCGAGACGGCAGTGTCAAGGTGTTCGTGACCATGACGCTGCTTGGTCATCCGGCGTATCCCCTGAAAGGGGACGAGGCGCGCAAGTAACCACAGTTCCACGAGGAGAGTCATGCCTTACACAGTAGCGCGCCCACGGGCGTGGATAGCCGGCCTGCTAGCAGCATTGCCACTGGCCATGTCCGGTTGCGGCGACAAGCCCATCGCGGTGTCAATGGTTGGCTACAACCACACCGATGTGGGCATCTACGCGTTCGAGGTCAACGGTCATGGCGGACCGAATATCGGGGCGCACAAGGGCGGTGGGAAACGTACGTGTTGCGTCATGGTGCCATTGGTCCACGAGCCTGGTATGACGGTAAAGGTCAGATGGGTCAATCGCATTGACGATGTGCCACAGGTGCGATTCGTCTCCGTGCCTCCCTATCGGCCAGACGAATTGGGAAGGTTTGCCGTGCATTTTCTGCGCGACGGCAATGTCAAGGTGTTCGTGACGATGATGAATCTTCACCATCCTGACTATCCCTTGAAGGGCGATGAAGCTCGGCTGTAACGACATCGATTGGAGAAAGAACCATGCCTTACAGCACTGCACCACCGACTTCAGGCAGCAAGAATCGATTCAACGCTATGCGCCCACGGGCGTGGGCAGGCAGTCTGCTAGCCGCACTGTCGCTAGCGATTTCCGGTTGCGGCGACGAGCCAATCTCGGTGGAAATGGTTGGCTATAACCACACCGATGAAGGGATTTACGCCTTCGAGGTAGACGGGCACGGCGGTCCATACATCGGCCCGCACGAGGGCGGCGGAAAATTTACTTGTTGCGTCACGGTGCCACGGGCCCACAAACCTGGCATGACGGTGAAAGTCAGATGGGTCAACCACATCAAGGATGTTCCCCAGATGCGAGTCGTCTCCGTCCCGCCCTATCGGCCGGAAGAATTGGGAAGGTTTGCCGTCCATTTTCTGCGCGACGGCAACGTCAAGGTGTTCGTGACCATGATGGCTCTGCGTCATCCTGACTATCCCTTGAAGGGCGATGAGGCGCGCAAGTAACCACAGTTCCACGAGGAGAGTCATGCCTTACACAGTAGCGCGCCCACGGGCGTGGATAGCCGGCCTGCTAGCAGCATTGCCACTGGCAATGTCCGGTTGCGGCGAGGAGCCAATCTCCGTGTCAATGGTTGGCTACAACCACACCGATGTGGGCATCTACGCGTTCGAGGTCAATGGCCGGGGTGGCCCGAATATCTGGCCGCACGAGGGCGGTGGCAGTTTTACGTGCTGCGTCACGGTGCCACGGGTCTACAAGCCTGGCATGACGGCGAAGGTCAGATGGGTCAATCGCATCGACGATGTGCCGCAGGAGCGGATCGTGCCGGTACCTCCTTATGGACCAAGGGATGGCGGAATGTTCGCCGTCCACTTCCTGCGCGACGGCAATGTCAAGGTGTTCGTGACCATGATGGGTCTTGGACATCCCGACTATCCCTTGAAGGGCGACGAGGCGCGCAAGTAACCACAGTTCCACGAGGAGAGTCATGCCTTACACAGTAGCGCGCCCACGGGCGTGGTTAGCCGGCCTGCTAGCAGCATTGTCACTGGCAGTGTCCGGTTGCGGCGACAAGCCCATCGCGGTGTCAATGGTTGGCTACAACCACACGGACGTGGGGATCTACGCGTTTGAGGTCAACGGTCATGGCGGACCGAATATCTGGCCGCACGAGGGCGGTGGCAATCGCACGTGTTGTGTCATGGTGCCCTTGGTCCACGAGCCCGGTATGACGGTAAAGGTCAGATGGGTCAATCGCATCGACGATGTTCCACAGGTGCGATTCGTCTCCGTGCCTCCCTATCGGCCAGACGAACTGGGACGGTTTGCCGTGCATTTTCTGCGCGACGGCAATGTCAAGGTGTTCGTGACGATGATGAGTCTCCACCACCCCGACTATCCCTTGAAGGGCGATGAAGCTCGATTGTAGCCAAACCTATTGGAGAGAACGACATGCCTTACAGCATCACGCCGCCGCCGAACATGCCCGCAAGTGGCGTGCGCGACCTTACACCACGGGAGACTATACAGCGAGCCAGGGCAATGGCCTGCATCCGAAAAAAAGATCCTGCCCAGTGCGGTGGCCAGATATATGTGAGCCTCTTCTTCGACGGCACGGGCAACAATATGGACTGGGAAGAGCCAGGCCTCGGCACCACTCAGATGGCCGCCGGAAAAACATAGCAACATCGCTCGCTTGTACAAGGCCCGGATCGATAATCCAAGAAGTGGATTTTTCTCCCAGTACATACCAGGAGTCGGCACCCCTTTCCCTGAGATTCGCGACACTGGTGGCTCGCTTGGCCTTGCGGCGGGGTATATGGGAGCGGACAGGATTAACTGGGCGATACTGAGTATCCTGGATTCGGTACACGAGTACCTGACGGAAACTACCTTGTTCGGCACCGGTCAAGTTGGAACCGTCGCTAACCTAGCGAGCAAGACTGGCTTCGAAACTCGATATCGCCGTAGGGTGATGGACACCTGGGAGAAGCGACTGGAAGCGGTCGTAAAGGACCGCGAGCGCAAGGTCACGCACATCAACATCGCCGTGTTTGGCTTCTCTCGTGGCGCGGCCACAGCGCGCGTGTTCGCCAACTGGCTTCTCCAGTGGCTGGAGCAGGAGGATGGCGGCTACCGCCTCGCCGGCATCCCGTTGCGCATCTATTTCATGGGCTTGTTCGATACCGTGGCGTCGGTCGGCGTGGCCGACATGCTGCCCGGCTTCGACGGCCGCATGGACTGGGCGACGCCCGCGAATCTGGATATCCATCCCGCCGTGGAGCAGTGCGTCCACTTCGTGGCGCTGCATGAGCAGCGCGCGAGCTTTCCGCTCGAGCTTGCGGCACGTGCCACGCAGGTGGCCTATCCAGGCATGCACTCCGACGTGGGTGGCGGCTATCGTCCCGGCGAACAGGGCAAGGCGATGCCCGGCGGCGGTCTGTCGTCGCCACATTTGTCCCAGGTTCCGCTAATCGACATGCATCATGCCGCGCTCGTAGGTGGCGTACCACTCAGGAGCATGGAGGAAATCAAAGCCGCTCCCCTCATTGCCCCAGACTTCGATTGCCCGCCGGCACTGGCGGCCGCAGTGAACAACTTCTTCGACCATTGCGGGATCAAGACGTCGGCGAAGGGCAAGGATGGCGTGGTGGCCGTCCTTCGATCCCACACGCTGCAATACCTGCAATGGCGAGACGGCCTTCTCCGGCCAGGTCGTCTAATGGAGAACCGACGTTTCTTCAGAGAAGCACACCTGAGGACCGACCGGGCGCAACTACGGGAAGCCCTCAAGGATTTCACCGCGCAGCTTGTCGATCTCCGCGTCTGGGCCCAGGACACCGGGGCTGCAGCAGTGGCGCTCGATGGCGTGGCGAGATTGAATCCCATTGCCGGCGCCGTGCTTCGCACTACGCGAGGCCGGCGCGCCGGACCCGTGGATGCCGAGACGCTCCGCATGCTCGAAGCGGTCAGCCTTGGCGCCACATTGCCCCCCGCCGTGCAGCACCTGATGGATGACTACATCCACGACTCGCGGGCCGGCTTCCGGATTGGCGGAATGATGGAGCCGAGGGAGCTGACCGACGGCTACTTCCGCTATCGCCGTGTTTTCTGAATCGGGAGGACGGACATGAGTGATCTCATCCGATTGGGCGACGCCAACGATCACGGCGGCAAGGTGGTCAGCGCCTCCGCCACCATGCGCTACGACGGCCGCGCGGTGGCACGCATGGGCGACAGCGTGTCGTGCCCCCGGCATCCGGAAGTGCGTCCCAACCTGATCATCGAGGGCGATGCTTCCATGCAGGATCATGGTGTGCCCATCGCGCGGCACGGCCATCGCGCCACGTGCGGGTGCAAGCTGATTTCAAGTCTTCTGTGAGGCCCGGGCGATGACAGTGGAATTGCCGCGTTCAACGCTCGACGCCGAGCCACCGGTGCGGCCAGCAACAGCCGTGTGGCTGTGCTTGCTGGCCGCGTTTCTGGCGGCTGGCGCCCTCTTGACCTTGCTGGCGTGGCCCAAGGACGCACCGACAGGAACACCGTGGTTCTGGATGTGCCTGGTCGGCTTTCCGTTGCTCGGGTGGTGCGTGCTATTCGGCTTTCGGCTCCACTTCTACGAAGATGAGATGAACCGTCTGACCGCCACGGCGGACGCCCGACAGCGCGAATTCGAAGCTGCCGTGGCATTCGGCGCCGAGCCGCTAGCGGTGCTCCACGCCGCGTATCTTTGCGCGATGCGGACCGGTTGCGCATCCGGTCTGATCCTGGAGCGGGATTCGGTTCTCGTTGCCCACTCGCCGCGCCCGCATCTGCCGCCGGTTCGCCATTCCAGGCTGCCGCTGGCCGAGGAAGTGGAGCCGGGTGGCCGCTATGCGGAAGTGTTCGAAGCCATTCTCGGACAACTGGAAATGCCGCTACGCGCGTTGCCCCCGAGCGTGCCGCTGGATGTCACGTTGCAGGTGTCCGATGGCGTCGATCCGGCGCCGCTTCGCCACGCCTGGCAGACATGCTGGACAGCCACGGGCCTCCATCACGTTGAAGCCTCGGTCCTCCCAGCCACTGATGGGCTGATGGCGCTCGATGCCTGGCTAGACGAGACGGGTGGCCCGGCGCTGGAACGATTCCGCCTCTTCGTTGCCGTCCAATTGCACGAGACGCCGCCACAGAACAGCGCCGAGGCGGCCGTCGCGCTGCTATTGGGCTGGGCGCCATTGGCGGAGCGGCTTGAGCTGTCCGCCATTGCCACGCTACATCGGCCTGTGGCCGCCGCCCATGGCCTCGCCGACACCATCCGGACAGCCGCGCTGTTCGGCCAGATAACGCCGGATGCCTTGACACACCTCTGGCAATCCGGCCTGCAGAAGGCCGAGAAGGCGGCCATGCTGACCGAGGGCTCGGATATCGCCTTGGGCGCGGTGCAGACCGATGCATTCGCCGGCGTGCATGACATTGATGCGGCGCTGGGCAACCCTGGCGTGGCCACCCCATGGCTTGCCGCTGCACTGGCTGTAGAGAATGCCCGGCAGCGTGGCGAGCCGCAATTGATTGCGTGCAGGGAAAGCACGCTTTGCCTGGCAGTCGTACGCCCCCCGGCTGGCCCCAAGGAACAGGAAACAACGTGATGACACATCCAAAGAGCCGGGGGTACACCATCGTGGTCTCCGCCATGACGGCGGCGGTCGCAGCCACGGCATACCTGATGGGCGATGGCAGCGAGGCCGCCCGGCGGCAAGCGGTCATTGCGATGATCGTGGGCGCCGCAGTGCTCCTGATGCGTGGTCCGGTCGCCACGGCGTGGAAGGTGCTGGCCGCCCGATCGGCCCGAGACACGCCGCACCAGCGCGATCCGGCAGCGCGCCGGGGCAGGCGGGAGCCCGGCGATGTGGCACTGAAATCGACGGAATATGACAGGCTCAAGCAAGCGTTGCAGGACCCGGGCGCCCGTCATCTGCCTCGTCTGCTGCTGACGGGCGATGACGCCGTCATTGCCGAGTTGCTGCCGGGCGTCGTCAACGACCGCTGGCAGGTCACCGACGAAGCGGTGCTGCTGTGGAGTCCACTCGGGCCGGATGGCCAACCGGATCGCGCCTGGCTTGGTCAACTCCGCAAGCTGCGGGCCGCGCCGGTGAGCGCCGTCGTGCTGGTGACACATGGGGAGACCGACCTCCGGCCCCAGCGTCGGGGAGGTGTCGCGCTCGGCATGGGTCTGGACCGCATTGCGAAGTCGCTGCGCTGGGCTGCGCCGGTTTTTGTGCTCGATGTCGCTCGCATCCATGACCTCGCTGGCGACGGCCCCACCCCTGTGATCGGTTGCGAGTTGCCGCCGCGCGGCGATGCAGCGGCCGTTTCCGGTGCCTTGGACGAATTGCGCGGCCGCCTGGCGATGCTCGGAACAGAAGCGTTGATCGGGAACTGCCACGACCGCTTCCTTGCACAGCTATCCCAACGCCTCGACATCCGTGGCAAGGCGTTGGCCGACTGGATCTTCGGTGTGAACAGCCGCCCTGGTATGGCCATGCCAATTCGGGGCGTCGTTTTTACGCCGTCGCCGGGCCCACTGTCCGGCGGGGCGGGCTGGCAGCCTGCGGCGGACCTGCCGCTTTGGCGCTATGTTGGCGAGCACGCCCGCCGTATGGGAGGTCGCCGGATCGGCCTCCATCCGGTCACCGTCTTTTCCAGCATCGCGCTGACTGCCATCGGCCTTTGGAGCGCCGGGATGTTGCTGTCTGGCTTTCAGAATGCCCACAGCATTCACGCTGCGCAGCAGGCCGCGGATGCGACTGCCGCCGCCCCCAATACCGCAGCGCGCCTTCGTGCGCTGCTTGCCTTGCAACATGAGATTGCGCGCTACGCGCCGGATCGGGACCATCTGGCCTCGATCACTTCCCGCTTCGGTCTCAATCGCGACGCCGCCATCGCTGCCGCGCTGTGGGACCGATACGGCAAACACAGCCGGGAGTTGATCGTCACACCGATTCAGCAGGATCTGGAAGACGGCCTGGCGGACCTGGCGCAAGTGCAGGCGGGCGGCCTTGACACACAAGCCAGCGAATGGGCGCTCGGCGGACGAGACAACATCAAGACCTATCTCATGCTCGCCAATCCGGATCGCATCGAGCCGGATTTCCTGAAGGCCCAACTCGTCCGGCACTGGCGGACCGAAGCCCGCATCACACCGGGCGAGCGCGAAGATCTGGCGGAGCGTCTGCTCGCGTTCCATGCCGACCACTTCAAGTCTCATCCCGACTGGCGCATCACCGCACAGCCGGAGTTGGTGGCGGGCGCTCGCCGGACCGTGCTGGCGGTGATCGACCAGCGCAACGCGCAGGACACGCTTTACCGGCAGGTGATCGACGGAATCGGCAACCGGTATCCCGACCAAACCTTGGCCTCGCTGACAACCGGGACGGACGCGCGCGGGCTGATCCGCGCGAACACGCTGGTGCCGGGCGCCTACACCCGGCAAGCCTATGAGGGCGATGTGGCCGAAGCGATCGAAAGGGTCGCCAAGCGTACGCAGGTCACAAGCGATTGGGTGCTCTCGGACGCCGGCGCGCCACAGGCCACGCCACCCGCCGACCTCCGTGCCGCATTGACGGCCCGGTACTTCGCTGATTACGCCGACCACTGGCAGCGCTTCATGAACACCGTGCAATGGGAGCCGGCGCCCACGCTGCCGGCCGCCATCGACCAGTTGAAGCTGATGGCGGACGCTCGCCAGTCGCCGGTCATCGCGCTGATGACATCACTCGAATATCAGGGCGGGGCCGGCATGCGGGCCGATTCGCTGTCCGACACGCTGGTAGCGAAGGCCCAGGACATGCTCGGCAAGAAGCCGGCCGGGCCGAAGCGGGCCAAGCCCGACACCTCCGGCCCGCTGGGACCAGCCTTCGGGCCAATCAGCCGACTCCTGGCGCAGGATCAGGCCGGTACCGGCGACATGAGTTTGCAACGCTTTCTCGAGCGCGCCACGGCATTGCGGCTGCGGCTGCAGCAAGTGAGCAACAGCCCGGACGCCGACGCCCAGGCTCGTCAGATGGCGCAGGCGCTGTTCCAGGGCAAGGCGTCCGAGTTGGCCGATACCCAGGCATATGCCCGGCTGATCGCCGCCAGTCTGGGCGCAGAGTGGGCTGGCATGGGCGAGGCGTTGTTCGTCCGCCCCATCGCCCAGGCGACGCACGCGGCGCTTCAGCCCGCCCAAACGAGCCTCAACGCAGCGTGGCGCGAGAGCATCGCGATGGCATGGGGACGCTCGTTCACCGGTCGCTATCCGTTTGCAGATACTGCCAACGACGCCTCGCTGCCCGAACTGGCGCGCTTCCTCAGGCCGGACGGCGGCCTGATCCAGGGTTTCCTCGCCGCGCAGTTGGCCGGCGTGCTGGAACTGCAGGGCGATCAATGGAAGCCTGCTGCGACGGGCGGACAGGCAGTGGCATTCGATCCGGCCTTCCTGGACGCGATCAACCGCCTCCAGCGGATAGGCGTGCGCCTGCTCGCACAGGGCGAGCCGCGCTACCAGTTCGAACTCAAGCCGATTCCCGTGTCTGGTCTGACCGATACGATACTGACGCTCGACGGCCAGCAACTTCACTACTACAACCAGCGCGAGACATGGCATGCCATGACCTGGCCCGCCAGCAGGCCAGACAGCCCAGGCACCCGGCTGCAATGGCGGACGGAAGCGGCCGGCACCAACAAGCACTATGAGTTCACCGGACGATGGGGGCTGGTGCGAATGCTCGAGCGTGCCAACGTCGAGGCGATCGACAGCGCGACGTTCCAGATCACATGGCACGGCTCACCGGACAACCTGGCTTCGAACCTTCCGCCAGAGCCCGGTAGCCTGATGCCCCGCGCCGCGATGCAGCCTGCTCCGAAGGACATCGCCTATCCGATCCGCTACCTGATGCGCACCGAACTCGGCCAAGGGCCGCTGGAGTTGCTGGCATTGCGCGGTTTTGTGTTGCCGTCGCGCATCTTCGCCGATCGCGCGCAGACCGCAGCGCCGCGCGGTTCGTGAAAGCAACCCCTCACATCATCCGATGCGAGAACCTGCCGCGTTGTGCATCCGACATCAGCGCCATGAACTGGTCGCGCTGCATGTGCACCAGTTCCTCGTGGTCGCCCGCTTCGAACCAGATTTCGGGTTCTTCCATCAGGCATTCGTCCACATAGGTCGGCATGCCGTAGGACATGGCCACGGGCGGGATGGCGCCGAGGTCGCAATCCTTGAAAACCTCGCGGATCTCGTCTTCGTGGGCCAGTACCAGGTCGCGGCCGGTTTGCTCGCAGATTTCCGAAAGGCGGAGATGGTGGTTGGAAGGAATCACGGCGGCCACGTAGCCGGCCTGATCCTCGAGCAGGACGGTTTTGGCCAGCCGGTTGCCGGGTACATGGGCGGCCTGCGCAGTGGCCATGCTGCTCAGGCTGTAGGGGTGACGGATGATTTCGAACTGGCTGTTCATGCGGCTGAGCCGGCCAGCCAGGGTGTTTGCGATTGCCATGATTGCCTGCCTCCTGCGCCAGCACGCGCCGGTTGTTCTAGGTCTTTTCAATATAGGCTCTGGCGTCGCGCATGCGGGGCCAGATCGCCTGGAGTTCGGTCTTCAGGAAGGTCAGCAGGTAGCGCGTGGCCATGGTCTGGTAGCGGTTCGGCATGGTCAGCAGGTACAGCTTGCTGCCGAAGACGCTGATGCGGTACCCGTCCAGCAGCGGCACGAGGGTGCCCTGCGACAGTTCGTCACCGATGGCGTACATCGGAAAAATGCCAATACCGAGCCCGCCGACCACGGCGTCCTTGAGAAACGCGAAGTTCTCGGAACTTAGTGTCGGGGCGAGCACCACCTGCTCCCGGGCGCTGTCCTCGCCGCGCGTGCCGGAGGCCTTGAGTTTCTGGCCGATCGGGGAGGCGCACACGATGGCGTGCGCGGTCAGGTCGCCCAGTGTCGCCGGCGCCGCGCGGCCCGCCAGGTAGGACGGCGCGGCGCACACCACCCAGTCCACCTCGCCGATCTCGGTGGCCACCACGGAGTCTGGCGGCGTGGAAATGATCCGCAGCGCCACTTCCACGTCTTCGGACACAAGGTTGTGGATGCGGTTGTCGAACACCACGTCGAGCGTGATGTCCGGGTAACGTTGCTTGAACTGCACCAGCAGCGGTGACAGCAGGCTGTGGCCCAGGCCAGTGGGCACCGACAGCCGCACATGGCCCTGCAGGCTCTTGCCCATGCTGCTGATGAGTGCGTTGGCGGCGGCCACCTCGCCCAGGATATTGCGCCCGTGCTCGTACAGGCCGGCGCCCACGGGCGTGGGTTCCACGTGCCGCGTGGTGCGCCGCAGCAGTTGCACGCCGAGTTCCTCTTCGAGCGCCTTCAGGTGGTAGCTGACGTTGGCGCGCGTCATCTTGAGCTTGCGCGCGGCGGCGCTGAGGTTGCCGGCATCGACGATGTCGACGAACAGGCGCAAGGCGTTGAGATCCATGGCGGCGGGGTGGCGGAAATGAGAAAGGGGCCCGGAGGCCCGCCAATAAAAAAGGGGCCCGGAGGCCCCTTAGTTTGCCATGCCCACCCCCGGAGGGGCGGAAACGGTCAGTGCTCGTGATGCAGGTACTTGGCCTGGCGCGGCAGGCGCAGGCTGACGAAGAACGCCAGCACCATCATGCCCGTGACGTACCAGTAGAACGTGGTCTCATGGCCCATCGACTTCAGGCCCAGCGCCACATACTCGGCCGAGCCGCCGAAGATGGCGTTGGCCACGGCGTAGGCCAGGCCCACGCCCAGCGCGCGCACTTCGGGCGGGAACATTTCGGCCTTCACAATGCCGCTGATCGAGGTGTAGAAACTGACGATCGCCAGCGCCACGGAGATCAGTACAAGAGCGAGTTCCGGGCTCGACACGGTGCGCAGCGCGGTCAGGATCGGCACCGTGGCCAGCGCGCCCAGCGCGCCGAACATCAGCATGTTGTTGCGGCGGCCGATGCGGTCAGACAAGGCGCCGAAGATCGGCTGCATGCACATGTACAGGAACAGGCAGCCCGTCATGACATAGCTGGCGGTCTTGATCGACATGCCGGCCGAGTTGACCAGGTACTTCTGCATATACGTGGTGAACGTATAGAAAATCAGCGAACCGCCGGCGGTATAGCCCAGCACGGTGAAGAACGCCGCCTTGTGGTTGCGGAACAGTTCCGCCACGCTGCCGGCTTCCTTGCTGTTGCGGCTTTGCGCCGACGAGGTCTCGTGCAGCGTGCGGCGCAGCAGCAGCGCCACCACGGCGGTAATCGCGCCAATCACGAACGGAATGCGCCAGCCCCAGGCCCGGAGTTCGGCTTCGTCGAGTAATTGCTGAAGCACCACCACCACCAGCACCGCCAGCAACTGGCCGCCGATCAGCGTCACGTATTGGAAGGACGAGAAGAACCCGCGCCGGCCCTTGAGCGCCACTTCACTCATATAAGTGGCCGTTGTGCCGTATTCGCCACCTACGGACAGGCCTTGCAGCAGTCGCGCCAGCAGCAGCAGCGCCGGGGCGAGGGTGCCGATGGTGGCGTAGGTCGGCAGGCAGGCAATCAGCAGAGAGCCGAAGCACATCATCACCACCGAGATCAGCATCGAGTTCTTGCGCCCGTTGCGGTCCGCGATGCGGCCGAACAGCCAGCCGCCGATCGGTCGCATCAGGAAGCCAGCGGCAAACACGCCCGCCGTGTTCAGCAGCTGGGCGGTCGGGTCGGCTTTCGGGAAAAACGCCGGCGCGAAATAGATGGCGCAGAACGCGTAGATGTAGAAATCGAACCATTCGACGAGGTTGCCGGACGAAGCGGCAACAATTGCGAAGACGCGTTTCCTGGTCTCCTCTGGGGAGGGCGCCGTGGAGGTATCGGCGGTTGAGGCGATTTGAGTCATGAACCTTCTCTTTCTTGGCGGCGAGGGGCGCCGCTGGGAACGGGGCGCGGGCGGAGCCGGGCGGCAGGCTGGCAAGCGGGGCCAGACGCGCGGGACCCACCCGTGGGTTGTGCCCGGCAAGCGTACTCCGAACGCGGAGAGCTTGCCCAGTCGTTAGCGCCGAATAAGTCACGTGGCGAATGCGTCACCACTTGCCGGCATTGGGTTTCCGGCCGATTGTTCTGCAGGGTGGATTGTTTGTTCTGCATACCGCACTAGGCGTGGCATAAAAATGGCCGGCATGGTGGCCACTAATTGTCAAATTGTTTTATCCCTTCTGTACAAGCCTGCGTGGATTGTCAAATCGGTCAGGCGGCGTACCATTGACGCCCATTGTGTTTGTACTGTCTGTACTGGATTGACCCGGAGATTTGCCATGGCCCTCGACGCCGAATCGTTTTCCCTGCTGCGCGCCTCGGTGCAGCGTTTTATCGACGAACGGCTGAAGCCGGCGGAAGACACGCTGGAAGAACTGGACGAAGTGCCAGCCGAGATCGTCTCCGACATGAAGGAGATGGGCCTGTTCGGCATCTCCATTCCCGAGAACTACGGTGGTATTGGCCTGGCGATGTCGCAGGAATGCGATGTGGTCTATGACCTCGGCCATACGGCGTTTGCGTTCCGCTCGGTGTTTGGCACCAACGTGGGCATCGGCTCGCAGGGCATCCTGATGGACGGCACCGAGGCGCAGAAGCAGGAATACCTGCCGAAGATCGCCAGCGGCGAGCTGATCATCTCGTTCGCGCTGACCGAGCCGAACGCCGGCTCCGACGCCGCCTCGCTGCAAACGCGCGCCGAGCTGGATGGTGACCACTACGTCATCAACGGCACCAAGCGCTTCATCACCAACGCGCCGCGCGCCGGCGCCTTCACGCTGATGGCGCGCACCGGCGGCCCGGGCGCGTCGGGCATCTCGTCGTTCATCGTGCCCGCCGATACGCCGGGGATCTCGCTCGGCAAGCCGGACAAGAAGATGGGTCAGCGCGGCACCAAGACCTGCGACGTGGTGCTGGAAAACGTGCGCGTACCGGCGGCCAATATCATCGGCGGCGTACCGGGTGTGGGCTTCAAGACCGCGATGAAGGTGCTCGACCGCGGCCGCCTGCACATCTCGGCGCTGGCCTGCGGCATGGCGCACCGGCTGATTACCGACGCCGTGGCCTATGCGAAGGAGCGCAAGCAGTTCGGCAAGCCCATCGGCGATTTCCAGTTGATTCAGGGCATGCTGGCCGACAGCCAGGCCGAGCTGTATGCGGGCCTGTCGATGGTGCGCGACTGCGCGCAGCGCTACGACGCCAAGCCCGCCGGCAAGAGCGACCCCGAAGTCAGCATGCTGGCCTCGTGCACGAAGATGTTCTGTACCGAGATGGTGGGCCGCGTGGCGGACCGCGCCGTGCAGATCCACGGCGGCGCCGGCTACATCGCCGAATACAAGGCCGAACGTTTCTACCGCGACGTGCGTCTGCTGCGCCTGTATGAAGGCACCACGCAGATCCAGCAGCTGATCATCGCCAAGCAACTGCTGCGCGACTGATGGCCAGCGCCCGGCCTCCGGGCCGGGTGCTATGCAACCCGCGACAGAAACGCGCGACGACAAGCAGGGGGAGGCAGGATGAGCAAGTTCCAGGCAACGGTGCCGATGGCACCGGGATTGTCCGTAACGGCTGCGCCGTCAGTGGCGGCCACCCAATCGGCCGATATGCACCGGCTGCGTGCCGTGGTGGCTACCTACCGCACGGCATTGCAGGCGTACACGCTGATGGTGTCGCCCGACGACCTCATGGCTTTGAGCAACGGCCCCGCGCCCGCGCACTCGGCCCGTGACTACCGCGCGCAGGCGCATCTGGACCGCCTGCGCGATACCGTGCGCGAGAGCGGACTGGCGCTGCCGAATGCCATCGTGGTGGCGGTATCGGGCGGCCGCATGCAATGTGAATGTGATCATCTCTACACGCTGGAGCTGCGTCCAAAGGCCGGAGACGGCCTGATCGTGCTCGACGGGCATGCGCACCTCGCCGCCCTGGCGGGTGGCCCACGCGGTCATATCAAGACGCTCGTCACGGCAGTGCTGTGCCGGACCTCGATCGACACGGCGCAGCCGGGGCTCGCACCGGACGCCGAAGCCGATCACGCCGTGATGCACGCCTCCGCAGCCGCGCGCTGGGCTGGCGCAACTCGCGTCTGGCAGTAGCTTCCCGCCAGGTTTCCACGTCGATTCAATGCAATGACGGCCCATGAGGCCGTCATTTGCCATGTGCGGCCGTGGGGCCGTTTGGCCCTCAGCTGCCCGTCACGGCCAGACGCCGTCCACGTCGCGCAGCAAATGGCCGGCGAGAATGTAGTCGCCCAGGCGGGTCGCCTTGGCTTCCAGATCCAGCAATTCATTGTCGGCAAGCGTGCCGAGGTCGAACTGGCAATAGAGGTTCCGTTGCCGGAACGTGCCTTTGGGTTTGGCGAGCCCTTCGATCAGGGCCTCGCGGGAGCGGACAGCGATGCTTTCCTGTCCGCGGTATTGCACTTTGATGCCGCGTTTTTCTCCGAGCCGGCCCAACTCGACGGCGTCCTGCCATCCGGTTTCGTAATCCAGCTCAAGCGCCAGCACCTGCTCGGAGGCCAGAAGCCGAAGCGCTTCCGACTTGCTGCCAGCTCGCACGATTGACATCCACACCTCTTGTATCAACGAATACTGTACGAATATACAGTGATTGACCGGCCGTCACAAGGACACGGAAGGGGTAGTCGCGGGCGTTTCCGTCCACAACCCCGGCCCCGGGCCAGTCTCGCCAGAATTGGCGTTCTTCCTTATACCAGCTTCCTAGGGCTTTGATGCGTCTGGCGGCTCGATTGCCGCCCCCGGAGGCGGCATGCCGGCCGGTGCCGTCGCCGCCGTGGTGGCGCCAAAGTCGCCCGCGAAGGCCTGCGTCAGCCCGGCTGGCGTCAGGTAGCGGCGAATGGCATCGTTCACGGCGGCAGGCGTGGCGGCGCGAATGCGAGCCTCCACTTCGGCGGTATGGGCCATGGTACGGTCCAGGAACAGCAGGTTGGCCAGCGCACCGGCCAGCGCGCCGTCGCGCGTGCGGCTCATCATGCCCTGCTGGAGCAGGCCGCTGACCGCCTCCGCCAGTTCGGCGTCGGAAATGCCGTCACGCGCAAAGCGTGCCATTTCCTCGTCGATGGCCTTGCGCAGCCGGGCCTGGTTCTGGGGGGCGTAGGCCGCCCACAGGCCGAAGCGCCCGGCCCGGTCCAGCGCACCCACCGAGATCGAACTCGACGCCCCGTAGCTGATGCCTTCCTGCTGGCGCAGGCGGTCCGCCAGCCGGCTGCGCATGCCGGTGCCGCCCAGCACCCGGCTGGCAATCAGCAGCAGCGGGTAGTCGGGGGAATCATTGACGAGGTCGATCGGCAGGGAGGCCAGATAGACCGCGTTGGCCTTCCCCGGCGTGTCCAGCGTGAAGCTGGCGGCAGGAATCGCATAGAAGGGGCGGTCCACGCGTTCGTACGGCACCTGCGCCCGCCAGTCGCCGAACAGGTAGGTGGCTTGCCGCACGGCCTCATCCGCGTCGAAATCCCCGACCAGCGCCAACTGCGCGTGTTCGGCGCCGTAGAAGCGCGCGTGGAACGTGCGGATCTGCGCCGGCGTGACGGCGCGCAGCGCGGCCACGCTTTCGTCGAATGTGGGGGTGTAGCGCGGATCGTCGGGTGGGTAGGGATTGCCATGGCGGCCCAGCGCGTTCGGCGCGAGCGCATTGGGCTGGCGTTGCTGGCTCTCGATGCCGGCGACGCTGCTCGCGCGTAGTGTCTCGAACTCGCTGGCCGGGAACGTCGGCATGCGCAGCACCGTGCGGAGCAGCGCCATCAGGTCAGGCAGGTACTGGCGGCGCGTCACGAAGCTCACCGTCAGCCGCTCGGCATTGCCCGAGATCGACACATTGGCCTTGAGCGCCTCGAAGCGGTCGGCAATGCGCTGGCGGTCGAACGCGCCCGCGCCACGGTCGAGCATGCCCGCCGCGAGCGACCCCACCGAGCTCTGGCCCTGCAGCGCCTGGGTGTTGCCAAAGCGCAGGATCAGCGTGCCGTTGACGGCTTCCCCGCGCGTGGGCTTGGACAGCAGCGCCAGCTGCATGCCGTTGGGCAGTGTCTGGCGCACCGTGTGGGCGTCGATATTGGCCGGGCTCGGGTCGAACGTCGGCACCGGCGCGGCGGCTGGGCGGCCGGCGTAGTCGCGCACCAGCGCGGCCACGTCGGGCGCCTTGGGCACGTTGGCAAGCTGTGGCTTGTCGCCGGGCAGAAACTGTCCGACCGTGCGATTGGTCGGCCGCAGGTAGAGATCGGCCACGCGCTGCACGTCGGCCAGCGTGGCGGCCTCCACGCGGTCACGGTCGAGCAGGAACAGCCGCCAGTCGCCCTTGGCGATGGCCTCGGACAACAGCACGCCGTACTGCGCCGGATTGTTCAGCACCTGCTCGTAGCCGTTGCGCACCCGCGTGCGTGCCCGGTCGAGTTCCTCCTGGGTGACCGGCCGCGTCGCCAGCCCCTCCACCTCGGCCAGCAGGGCCGCCCGCACGGCGTCGAGCGGGCGGTCCTTGCTCGTGCCCGCCGCGAACACGATCAGCCCGGGGTCTTTCATTCCTTCGAACCGGCTCGATTGCCACGCGGCCTTGTGGGTGTCCACCAGCGCGCGATGCAGCCGCCCGCCGGGCGTATCGGAGAGGACCAGGGACAGCAGGGTCAGCGCGGCGGTGTCCGGGTGGGCGCCGGGCGCCACGTGGTACTGCACGGCGACGATGCTGCTGTCGCCGGGGCGCGTCAGTGTCAGTTCGCGCGCGCCCTCCTGCGGCGGTTCCACCGTGTACTCGGAAGGCAACACGCGCGTGGGGCGCGGAATCGGCCCGAAAGCCTGTTCGATGCGCGCCAGCGTGGTGGTGGGGTCAAACTGCCCCGTTACCACCAGCACGGCGTTGTCCGGCTGGTAGTAGCGGCGGTAGAACGCCTGCAGGTTCTCGATGCCCACATGCTCCACGTCGCTGCGCGCGCCGATCGGCGCCTTGCTGTAGTTGTGCCACCGGTAGGACGCCGCGTTCATCTGCTGGAGCAGCATCCGCATCGGATTGTTCTCGCCGATCTCCATCTCGTTGCGCACCACGGACATCTCGCTGTCCAGGTCCGCGCGCGAGACGAAGCTGTTGACCATGCGGTCCGCCTCCATCTTCAGCGCCCAGTCGAGGTTGTCCTCGCTGGCGGCAAAGGTCTGGAAGTAATTGGTACGGTCCTGCGACGTGGTGCCGTTGTACTGCATGCCGCGCCGCGCGAATTCCGTGGGAATGGTCCGCCCCGGCAGCGACGGCGTGCCCTTGAACAGCATGTGCTCCAGCAGGTGCGCCATGCCGGTTTCGCCGTAGTTCTCGTGCCGGCTGCCCACCAGATAGGTCATGCTGACCGTGGTGGTGGGCTGCGCGGCGTCCGGCGCCAGCAGGATGCGCAGGCCGTTCGGCAGCCGGTATTCGGTGATGCCCTCCACGGTGGCCACGCGCGTAGCCTGGATCAGGGGGGAGGCACCCGGCACGGTGGCGGGTGCAGGCGACTGCGCACGCGCGGCGCTGCGGGCAGGCGCGGCAAGGGCTGGCGGGGCCGGCAGGGCGGCGGCCAGCGAGACAGCAACCGCGGTGCAGGCTGCAAAGGCGGGAAAGGCGGCAAAGGGGGCAAAGGGGGCAAAGGCGGCAAAGGCGGCACGACGGCGAAGCATGACGTCCTCGGACGATAAAGAGTGATGCGATTCTAGCCCCGTCGCACCGTCCCGGAACGCGCGGGGCCGCACTTTCAGAATCGGGGACATTTGTCTCAGGCGAATGTCCGATTCCAGCGCATTTCCCGGCGCCGGAAGCGGTAGGATGCTTCCCATGAACCTCGATCCCGACACCTGCTACAAGGCAGTCGCCTCGCACGACCGGCGCTTCGACGGACGCTTTTTCGTTGGCGTGTCGTCCACGGGTATCTATTGCCGGCCGATCTGCGCGGTGCGCACGCCCCGGCGCGAGAACTGCACGTTCTACGACACCGCCGCCTCGGCCGAGAAGCATGGCTTCCGCCCCTGCCTGCGCTGCCGGCCGGAACTGGCGCCCGGGCACGGGCTGGCCGATATTTCCGGGCGGCTCGCGCAGGCGGCGGCCACGCTGATCGACGAAGGGTTCATGGCCGAGGCTGGCGTAGCGCAACTCGCCAGGCGCATCGGGGTGACGGAGCGTCACTTGCGGCGCCTGTTCGATGCCCAGTTCGGCGTCTCGGTGCTCGAGTACGCGCAGACGCAGAAACTGCTGCTGGCCAAGCGGCTGCTGACCGACACCACGCTGCCCGTCACGCAGGTGGCGCTGGCGGCGGGTTTTGGCAGTGTGCGGCGCTTCAACGACGTGCTGCGCCAGCGCTACGGCCTGACCCCGCTCGCCATGCGCCGCCGCGCGGCCGAAGGCATGGCCGACCAGCTCGTGTTCGAGTTGGGCTACCGCCCGCCGCTGGCGTGGTCCGCGCTGCTGGCCTTCCTCGGCGTGCGGGTCGTGGATGGCATCGAACAAGTACGAGCCGATGTCTACCTCCGCACGCTGGCCGTTGACGTGGGCGCGCAGCGCCACCTCGGCTGGGTACGGCTGGAGCACGTGCCGAAGCGCACCGTGCTGCGCGTAACGCTCTCCGGCACGCTGGCCCACGCGATTCCGCAATCGCTGGGTAAGGTGCGGCGGCTGTGCGACCTGGGCTGCCGGCCGGACGTGGTGGACCGCCATCTTGGCGACCTCGCCGCCGATGTGCCGGGCATGCGCCTGCCGGGCACGTTCGATGGTTTCGAGATTGCGGTGCGGGCGATCGTCGGCCAGGTGATTTCCGTGATCCAGGCGCGGCGGATTCTCACGCGGCTGGTCTCGCTGGCCGGCGAGCCCCTGCCGCCGCAGGCGCTCACCGGGCTGCCCGCCATGGCCGGCCAGCCGCCGCTGACCCACGTGTTCCCGACCGCGCAGGCGCTGGCCGACCTGCCCGATGCGGTGTACCACGAGGCCGGCGTGACGCCGGGCAAGCTGCGCACGATCCGCGCGCTGGCGTTAAGAATTGTCTCGGGCGAGATCGCGCTCGATCCGCTCGCGCCGCCCGAGGAGACCGTGGCCCGGCTGCGCGAGGTCGATGGCATCGGCGACTGGACCGCGCAGTACATCGCCATGCGCGCGCTGGGCTGGCCGGACGCCTTTCCGGCCACCGACTACGCGCTGCGCAAGGTGCTCGCCGTGAGCACGGTGCGCGCGATGCACGACCGCACCGCGCAGTGGGCGCCGTGGCGCGCCTATGCGGCCATACATCTCTGGCATCGCTATGGCACGCCGCCGGCGTCCGGCGAGCCGATGGAGGATCCATCAGAAGATCGATCCGAAGATCACAGCAAGGAGCAGGCAGCATGACCAGCTATCAGATCATCGACAGTCCTCTCGGGGAAATGCTATTGCGGGCCGACGAAGGCGCGCTGACCGGCATGTTCTTCTCCGGGCAGAAGTATTACCCCGCCGGCGCGCCGGCGACCCGCCTCGCATCGGCGGCCGACCAGCGCGTGCTGGACCAGGCGGCGCAAGAGCTGGCCGCCTATTTCGATGGGGCGTTGCAGACTTTCGCGGTGCCCATCCGCTTCGTCGGCAGCGCCTTTCAGCAGCGCATCTGGCAGGCGCTGTGCGACATCGAATTTGGCGAAACTTCGACCTACGGGCAGCTTGGCGCCGGTCTCGGCCTGCCCCCTGCGCACTCGCGCGCGGTGGGGGGCGCCGTCGGGCGCAATCCGCTTTCGGTCATCGTGCCTTGCCATCGCGTGCTCGGCGCGTCTGGCGCGCTGACCGGCTACGCCGGCGGCGTGGACCGCAAGCGGGCGCTGCTGCGGCTGGAGGGGGTCCGGGGCGTGGATCTCGACGTCCCGGCGCCGCGCGCGCAGGGGTTGCAGTCGGCGCTGGCGTTCGGCTGACCTGTCGGCCGATTCCTCGCTTTGCCCCGGCTGTTCATCGCCATCGACACGCCGCCCGCCGTGGCGGCGGGCCTGCTGCATACGCTGCCGGTGCATCGCGGCGTGCGGCCCGTGCCGGCCGCGCAGTTGCACCTGACGCTGCGTTTCCTTGGCGATCAGGACGAAGACAGCGCCGCGCGCATCGGCAAGGCGCTGGCGGGCATCCAGGCGCCGCCGTTGACGATGCAGGTTCAGGGCGTCGGACGCTTCCGGGGCGGTCAGGGCGCCGTGCTGTGGGCCGGTCTGGCCCACGATGACCGCCTGACCGCGCTGTTCGACGCCATCGAGGCTGCGTTGGCCGACATCGGCATCGCGCGCGAGCGCCGTCGCTTTCATCCGCACCTGACCGTGGCGCGTTGCCGTCCGGGCTTGCCGGAGGCGGTGATGCGCGACTGGCTCGCCGCGCAGCACGACCTGACCCTGCCGGCGTGGACCGCCGAGCGCTTCGTCCTTTTTGAGAGTTTTCTGAGCCCGGAGGGCGCGCGCCACATGCCGCGTGCTGTCTATCCGCTAGTCGCTAGTCGCTAGCCGCTAGCCGCTAGCCGCTAGCCGCTAGCGCCCCAGGTTGCTGAGCCCCAGCGCCACCCCGAGCCCGCACAGCGCCGCGCCGAGCGTCTTGTCGATCAAACCCTGCCGGCGCAGCATGGCAGCGCGCAGCGGCGCCGCGCCGAACCCCCACGCCACGAGGCTGAACCACGCCCAGTGCGCCACGGACATGAACAGCCCGTAGCCCAGTTGCACCGCCCACGGCGTATGGGCATCCACCACCTGCGTGTAGGTGCTGACCACGAACAGCGTGGTCTTGGGATTGAGCGCATTGGTCAGGAATCCCATTCGCAGCGAGGCCCAGTTGGATGATGCCGGCGCCTCGCGTGTATCCACCGTCAGCGGCGTGCGGTTGCTCAGCGTCTTGATGCCGATCCAGATCAGATAGGCCGCGCCGAGCAGCTTCACCGCCGTCAGCCAGCCGTGCGCATGCTCGATCAGCATCGCCACGCCGAACATGGTGTAGCACACGTGCACCTGCACCCCGAGCGCGATGCCCAGCGCGCACAACAGCCCCGTGCGGCGGCCGAACAGATAGCTGTTGCGCGTGACCATGGCGAAGTCGGGGCCGGGGCTGATCACGGCGAGGAGGGTGATGCTGGCGACGGCCAGCGCTTCGGCAAGGGGCGACATATCAGTGAGTTTTCCGGTTCGATAGAGGAGGACGGCGCCGCCATTTTCGCCAGATTGAATCGGGCCAGACAACCGATATATACTCGCCGAAAACTGTGAGGAAACCTGACAGATGAGCGATTTGCCGCCGATGCACTGGCTGGGCGCAATCCGGTTCTTCGAGGCCGCCGCACGGCTTGGCAGCTTTGTGCGCGCGGCCGACGAACTCCACCTGACCCACGGCGCCATCAGCCGTCAGATCCGCCAACTGGAAGAGGCGCTCGGTGTGCCACTCTTCGAGCGCCGTAACCGCGCCGTCTTCCTGACCGAGGCGGGCCGCACGCTCCACGCCGCCGCCACGCAGTCTCTGGCGGGGCTGGCCGAGGCGGTCGCCCGGATCCGCGCGCCGGCGCCGCGTGCCGCGCTGGTGCTGTCGTGCGAGCCGACCATCGCCATGCGCTGGCTGATTCCACGGCTGTCGCGCTTTGCCGCCGCCCATCCGGACATCGCGCTGCACCTGATGGCGGCGGGCGGGCCGATCGATTTCCGGAAAAGCGGGGTGGACGTGGCGCTGCGCCGCAACGATTTCCCGTTCGATACACGCTGGCATACGCGCGAACTGGCGCAGGAGTGCGTCGGGCCAGTCTGCCGGCCGGATTTGGCCACGGCGGACCCGGCGGCGGTCACGCGCCTCCACACGCGCACCCGGCCCGATGCCTGGCAGCGCTGGCAGCAGCTTGCCGGGGAGGGGAAAGGGGATTCCGCGGTCCAGATCGGCCGGTCAGACCAGTGGTATGAACACTTCTACCTGAGCCTGCAGGCGGCTGCGGCGGGCCTGGGCTGGGCCATGGCGTCGCGGCTGATGGCGGCCGATGAACTGGCCGATGGCCGGCTGGCCGCGCCGCTGGGGTTTGTGGCGGACGGGTCGTCCTACCACCTGATTGCTTCGGCGCCGTTCGCCCAGGATGCCCGGCTGGAGGCCCTGCACGGCTGGCTTCGCACGGAGATGGAATCCGGCTGAAAAGGCGCTGCAACCGCTACCCCCCGGAAGTCGGTTGCTAAAGTTACGTCGTATTTTGCCGAAGGCCAAGGCATGACCTTGCGCCATCCCCGGGCGGCGCTTACCATGCGGCGCTGGCCGCAGCCAGATCCACAAAGCGTTGCCCGCCCCAGGCAAGACGGCGAGTAACCACTTTCGACGTAGCGTATTCCCCATGAGTGTCCAAGATTCCCGAGGGTCCGAGCAGGCCCAAAACCGGTCCCAGATCGAGGGCGAACCTGACGAGCAGGAAGGCGCGCAGTCGGATGAACGCTACCGCCTGACCCACAGCTCGCAGATCGGCACAGTCCTGCGCGACCTGGCCTGGCAGAAGTGCCTGCTGAACGTGCGTTCGGCGCGCGGCTCGGAGATCGTGACGTCGATCCTGCACGTGGATCCGGCCAACCGCACCTTTATCTTCGACTGGTGCCGCGCGGATGCAGAGCGCCAGGCGCTGATGGCTTCGGACAAGAATGCGTTCTCGGGGCTGCTGCGCGGCGTGCCGGTGAACTTCGTGGTCGGCGTGCCCGGCGCCACGCGCTTCGAGGGCGGGCCGGCCTTCATCGCCGATTTCCCGGACAAGCTCTACCACTTCCAGCGCCGCCGCCATTTCCGCGCGCGCACGCTGCTGACCAAGGGTTACCGCTGCCAGATCCATCTGCCGGAGACACCCGACAAGCGCACGCTGCACCTTGATATCGCCGATCTGTCGCTGTCCGGCGCGGGCCTGCGCTCGCGCACGGTGGGCGCTGACCAGCTGCCGGTGGGCACGGTCATCAAGAAGTGTGTGCTGGATTTTGCCGAACTGGGCCGGCTGGAACTGGACATGCAGGTGGTGGGCCACTGGCTGGTCGGCTTCGACGACAACACCGTGCACCACTATGGCTGCGCCTTCCTGAACCCGGATGGCCGGATGGAGAACTTCCTCCAGCGGCTGGTGTTCCAGCTCGAACTGGCACACCGGGGCTGATTTTTCGGAATTGAGCCCCCTGATCGGGACCGCTCAGGGACCGCTCAGGTCCCAATCAGCTTCCCGATGGCAGCGGCGGCCTCCCGCATGGGGGTCAACAGCCGCGCCACCATCTCCGCCTCGGACACCCGGGTGGCCTTCACGCTGACGCTGATGGCCGCCACCACGGTGCCCGAGAGCGACCGCACCGGCACGGCAATCGCCCGCAAACCCGGTTCCAGTTCCTCGTCGATCAGCACATATTCCAGCTCCCGCGCGCGCCGGAAGGCCGCTTCCAGCTCCGGGCGCGAGATCTTGGTCTGCAAGGTGCGCGGGCGCAGTTCGGCATGTTCGAAGAAGGCCTCGAGCACCGCCTCGGGCTGGTGGGCCAGCAGCAGCCGGCCCGTGGACGTGCAATAGGCCGGCAGCCGGCTCCCCATTCCAAGTGCGTGGGTCAGCACACGCTGCACTTCCGAGCGCACCAGGTAAAGAATGTCCGTGCCGTCGAGAATGGCCAGGGCCGAGGTCTCGTGGATGCGCGTGCTGAGGTTGTCGAGGATGGGTTGCGCCGCCGAGACCAGCGACGTCGAGGAGAAGTACGCGTGGCCCAGATGCAGCACGCGCGGCCGCAGCGCGAAGTGCCCGTCCTGCTGGCTCACATAGCCCAACTGCTCCAGCGTATAGAGACAGCGCCGCACCGAGGCGCGCGACAGCTGCGTGCGCTGTGCCACCTGCGAGATAGTGAGTGGGCGCTTGCGCTCGGAGAAAGCCTCGAGCACCGTCAGGCCGCGTGCCAGCGACAGCATGAAATTCGGATCGCCGGCAAAGCTGGACAGGATGTCGGCCGGCGGCCGGGCGGCGCGGACGGAGTCGGCCTGTGCGGGCTTGAGACTGATGGGAGCGGGGGCGTCCATATGGGAATCGGCAGGAAATGCGATGCGGGGGGCGTTCGATAATCGCGCATCTTAACGTCCCACGGCGGGGCCTGCCGGGATTCGCCCAAAAAAAATGTCGCCGATTGGGGCGGCGACTGGGTAAGGGGTGTCGCCCGGGACGGGGGTCCCAACGACGAGGCCAGTATAGGCAGCAGCACTTCCTGCCGACATGCCACCTCGGTGGGGGTTGGCCGTAGCGCACTTTGCGCTAGTGGCATCACATCGGCCGCGCCGGAATTCGTCCGATGCGTCCTAAGGCTTGCCCAGGAACAGGTAGAACGCGTAATGGCCGCCCGCCGCGCGCCCATAGGCGAGGTAGAACGGCCCGATCGGGCTGTCCAGGCCGAGGAAGGCGGACCCCGACTTGAGCAGCCCGGTGGGGCTTCCCGGCACCAGCGGATCTCCCACGCGGCCGGCCTCCAGCGAGAACCCGGCGTAGACCCCTTCGAGGAAGGTCTGCCGCACGAGCTTGTTGTAATAGACCATCCGCGCGAACTGGATATTGCCGCCGATCAGTTGCCCGGTGGAGTAGCCGGATTGCTGCAGGAAGCCCCCCCACTGGAACATCGCATACGGCGGCAGTGCCGGCCCGCCCAGGTTGGAGCCGGCCCGCACTCCCACGTTGATGGTGTTGTTGCCGAAGGAGTGGGCATAGGTGGCGGTCAGGTCGCCCTTGGTATAGGTGTCGGTGGCGCCCAGAACGCCTTGCGACGAGTAGACGTTCATCGTCGCCCCATAGCCGGAGCGCGGGAAGTTGATGCTGTCGATCTGATCCACCAGCACCCGGGCCGTGAAGGCGCGGCGCTCGATGCTTTCCTGGCGCGGCGCGAGGAAGGCCGGCCCGGTGGAGAGCGACGCGTTCTGGTGGCCGAGCACGAAGCCCAGGCGTCCCTCGCCATATTTGGTGATCTGCGTGCCCACGTCCAGCGCCAGGTCCGTGCGGCGCAGGTCGTACTGGGCGATCCGCTGGGTGCCGCTGAAGACATTGACGGGGCGGCGTTCGAGTTCGAAGCGCGGGGCGATGAAGAACCGCTGGCGGGTATCCAGCGGCTGGTAGAACTCGCTGGTCAGGCTCGAGGTCTGGCCCGCCTGGGCGTCCGTGCGCCATTCGGCGCCGAGCGAGTTGATCCACGTGCGGCGGTAGCTGGCCAGCAGGTTGAAATAGGCGTCGCCCCGGAAGTCGGAACTGAGGCCGAGCCCGAAGCGCAGGTAGTTGGGCCCGTACGATTTCTCGATGGCCTCCACGCCGAGCACCCGCTTGCCGGGTTCCTCGAGGAAGCGGTAGTTCACGTGCTCGAAATCGCCGGTGCCGAACAGCCGGCGCATGTCGCGGTCCAGCGTGGCCTGCGAGATCGGCTCGCCGGGGTGGGTTTCCATCGTCGCGGCGGCAAATGCGGGGCTCACGCGCTCCATCGGCGCGAAGCGGATTTCGTCCACGGGTCGCAGGTCCGGCGGTGACAGATTGTGCTGCGCGGCGCGCAGGGTGGCGTATTCGTCAGGCGGAATCGACAGCGCGGCGAGCCGGGTATGCTGGCGCCGGGCGGCTTCCTCGCCAATCGGAATGGTCTTGGGCAGGTGGTCGAAGTCGCCGGCCGAGAACTCGCCGAGTTCGGGCAGGATCAGGATGTCCGAGGGCCGCAGCGACGCCAGCGAGGCGCGCACGTTCTGCTCGGTCAGGATGTTCAGCATCTGGCTGGTCACGCCGATCAGCGAGGTCAGGTCCTCGCGCTTCATCAGCGGCGTGCCGAGGTTGACCGCGATCACGATGTCGGCGCCCATGGCGCGCGCCACATCCACGGGCAGGTTGTCGGTCAGGCCGCCATCGACGAGCAGCTTGCCCTGGTATTCGGTGGGCGCCACGGCGCCGGGTACGGACATGCTGGCGCGCATCACGTTCGCCAGCTCGCCCTCGGTGAAGACCACGGCGGTGCCGGCGACGAGGTCGGTGGCCACGGCGCGGTAAGGAATCGGCAGGGTATCGAAGTTCCGATAGCCGGGGGTGTTGGCCAGCTTGCGCAGCACCGTCTCCAGTTGCACGCCGGACACCGCGCCCTTGGGCAGCAGCAGCCCGTCCGAGCGCACGCCAATCTCGGGCGTGAACAGGTTGGTGTGGTCATCGAGCTTGCGGCGGATGGCCAGGTCCTGGCGCGGCGGCCGTTCCTTGAAGATGGCGCTGGTGGACAGCCCGCCGACCAGTTCCTCCATGTCCGGGATGCTCATGCCGCTGGCATACGCGCCGCCGACCAGCGAGCCCATGCTGGTGCCGGCGATGCAGTCCACGGGCACGCGCAGTTCCTCGAGCACCTTCAGCACGCCGATATGGGCCGCACCGCGCGCGCCGCCGCCGGACAATACCAGGCAGATCTTGGGGCGGCCCACCGGGTGAGCCTTGGCCGCGGCCCCTTCGACCGTGCCGCCGGGCGTGGCCGGGGCGAGGAGGGCGGGCGCGGGGAAGGGCGGATTCGGCGCCGGGACGATGTTGCTGGGGGTGTAGGAGGGCAGGCGGAAGGTGCCGCCCTGCGGCGGCGGCTCCTCGGCCATGGCCGGGCCCGGCGCGACCGCCAGCGTCGCCAGCATCGCGGCAAGCAGGCTGCACAGGGAAAGGAGTCGCGTCGCAACGCGCATGGCAGCGTATCCGATCATCCACGCCTCAGAGGTGGCCGACGGCAACCTTGCCACAAGGCTAGCAGCCTGCCGCAGCAAACGTGTGCGCGATGGGACACCTTCGAAACAATTCAATATCGGATTCGAACGATGCAGATCAGGGCGGCGCCGGGTGGGCGGCTGTCCGCCTGCCGCCGCCGGCCCGAACCTGGCAGGCGGCATATACTGGCGCCGTAACATTTCCTTCAGGTCTTGAGCCGTGTCTTCCCCAGTTTCCGACGATCCGCGTCCGCTCCCGCCCGAGCGCCCTGGCGACAACGAGTGCTGCCAGAGCGGCTGCGATCCGTGCATCTTTGACTATTACAACGACGAAATGGAACGCTACCGGCAGGAGCTGAGGGCGTGGGAGTCTCGCCAGGCGGCGCACGCAGAGGTGCCATCCGCCTCCACATCGTCCACTTCGTAGCCTGCAGCCGGTGGAAGACCTTCTCGACTTCGTGCGGCGTCATCCGCGCCTGTTCGTGCTGACCGGTGCGGGCATCAGCACGGATTCCGGCATTCCGGGCTACCGCGACGAGCAGGGCCGGTGGCAGCGCTCCGCGCCGATGACCATCACCGCCTTCCTGAGCGGCCACGCGGCGCGCCAGCGCTACTGGGCGCGCAGCATGGTGGGCTGGCCCGTGGCGGCCGGCGCCCAGCCGAATGTGAGCCATCGCGTGGTGGCGGAGCTGGGCGATGCCGGGCGCGTGACCGGGCTGGTCACGCAGAACGTGGATGGCCTGCACCAGCGCGCCGGCAGCCGGGGGGTGATCGAACTGCACGGCAGTATCGGCCAGGTCATCTGCCTGTCCTGCGCCACGCGCTACCCGCGCGCGGACATCCAGCGCTGGCTGTGGCAGCACAATCCCGAATTCCGCGATGTGTCGGCGCTGCCGGCGGCCGATGGCGACGCCCATCTGGAGTCGCCGCTGTTCGACAACTTCGCGGTACCGGTGTGCGAGCGCTGCGAAGGGCTGCTCAAGCCCGATGTGGTGTTCTTCGGCGAATCGGTGCCGCGCGAGCGCGTGGCGGCCGGGCGGCTGGCGCTCGATGCAGCGGACGCCGTGCTGGTGATCGGCTCGTCGCTGACGGTGTTTTCGGGGTATCGCTTCTGCGTCTGGGCGCACGAGCATGGCTTGCCGATTGCCGCCCTGAACCTTGGCACCACGCGTGCCGATCCGTTGCTGACGCTCAAGGTGCTCGCCCCGATCGGGCCGACGCTGGCGGGGCTTGCCGCCGCGCTGGGGCTGGCACCCGGCGCGGGTTAGGTCGGATCAGCGAAGATCCAGCTTCACGCGGATGCCGTCCGCCGCCACGGTGATCGCGCCCGGCTGCACGTCCTTGCCGTTGAAGCGCAACTCCTCGGGCTTGAACGTATAAAGCGGATAGTCCTTCAGCAGCTGCTGCGCCACCACCGCGCCGATGGCATTGAGCTGCTCGTTGTACTGGCTCATGCCCTGCACCTGGACCTGCTGGACCGCGGGATTGTCCAGCAGCACGGCGCGCTGCGTGGCGTCGTAGCGCACGCCGCTGTTCAGTGCCAGCGTGCCGTTGACCGGCGGCGACGGCAGGATGGTGTTGCTGACGGCCGCATCCATCTGCGTGGTGATGCGGTTGGTGGCCTCGTCCAGCACCAGGCGCGGGTGCGACAACTGCACGCTCACCAGTTCGCCATAGCGCAGCGTGGCGGGAAAACGCTTCTCGACGGCATGCTGCAACTCGGCCTTGGTGAAGGTGTATTCGCCAGTCCAGACGTTATAGGCGGCATGGGCGAGGGCGAAGCTGCCCAGCGCGGCGGCTGCGGCGGTGGCCAGCAGCGCGCGCCGGGCGGGGAAGACGCGATTCGTGAGATTTGTCAGGGGACGGGCCATGGGCTCGGTTCGGTTGGCATCGTTGCCGGTCAGACCGGGCCCCGGGGGCATCGTTCCTGTGTGATGTTTGCACCGCACGGCGGGCGCAGCATCAATAATGCGGCGGAATCTCATGCTGCGGATTGCTCTCGGCGGCGGTCGAGGCACTCGTCCGGACCTGCTGGTACAGCGCCCGGAACTGGGCCTGGAGCAGGTCCAGCTGCTGCTGCTGGCGCGCGACGGCCAGGTTCAGCGTCTCGATCAGGTCTTCCTGGAAGGCGACCTTGATCTCGAGGTCGGTCAGGCGGGATTCCATGGCATGTCTCCGGTTGGCCGCGCATTTTACGGCACGGCCAGGCCGGGACCCTGCCATCGGCGTTTATTCGCCCGGCACCAGGACCATCCAGGTCACACCAAACTTGTCCGCCACCATGCCGAAGCGCTCGGAGAAGAAGGTCTTCATCGCCGGCATGACCACGTTGCCGCCTGCGCCCAGCGCGGCGATCGTCTTGTCGACCGTTGCTGCGTCCGGCACGGTGATGGACAGCGCAAAGCCCTGGAGGGCGGCCTGGCCCTTGCAGTCGCCATCGGACGCCATGATCGTGGTGTCCCCGATCTGCAGCGCCATGTGCATGACCTTGTCGTCATGGCCGGCACCGGGCCCGCAACCGGGGCTCGCATCCTGCGGCTGGGGATTGTCACGGAAGCGCAGCAGCATTTCCACCTTGGCGCCGAGCGCGGTCTTGTAGAACTCGGCCGCTTCCTCTGCGCGACCATCGAAGAACAGATAGGACTGGACTTTCTTGGACATCGACATCTCCTGGTTTGGCGTTGGCCGGCGAGTTGTGTACGCCGTCCACAAGAGACTAGCAAATAAAATGGACAACGTCCACATTGTTACTTTTCGTGTCCGTCACAGACCGACACGTTTTCACGGGGAGCACCGGGCTAGGATAGGCGCTCCTTGCCAGGGCGACCCGATATCTTCCAGTCCACAAACCGCCCTCTTCCCTGGCGTTCGTCAATTCATGTCTCTGATGAGGATGCAGCTATGCTGGGTATTCAGTCGACGACGGAGCCCGATTCTCTGCCGCAGAGGTGGATTTGGAATTACGCGCAGGGGCGCTGAACAAGCCGTAAGCGCCCCGCAGTTTGGCGCTACCGCCCGGGCGTGTCACAATTCAAGGTTACGAGTTCGGGCGCCGCATCGGCTGCCGCGTGGTGATTTCACGCGGGAGCGCCCCAAGAGCCGACAAATTCACCTAGATTTCTGGCGATGACTACCATCCTGCAGCACATTCCTTCCGGCCAGCGCGTCGGAATCGCCTTCTCGGGCGGACTCGACACCAGCGCCGCGCTCCTCTGGATGCGCCAGAAGGGCGCCATTCCCTACGCCTACACAGCCAACCTGGGTCAGCCCGACGAGCCGGACTACGACGACATTCCCCGCCGCGCCAAGGCGTATGGCGCCGAGGAAGCCCGTCTGGTGGATTGCCGCGCGCAACTGGTGTCGGAAGGCATCGCCGCGCTGCAGTGCGGTGCATTCCACATTTCCACGGCCGGTGTGACGTACTTCAACACCACGCCGATCGGCCGCGCCGTGACCGGCACGATGCTGGTGGCCGCGATGAAGGACGATGGCGTCAATATCTGGGGCGATGGCAGCACGTTCAAGGGCAACGACATCGAGCGTTTCTACCGCTACGGCCTGCTGACCAACCCGGGCCTGCAGATCTACAAGCCGTGGCTGGACCAGCAGTTCATCGACGAACTGGGCGGGCGTGCCGAAATGTCCGAGTTCATGCGCCAGAGCGGCCATGACTACAAGATGTCGGCCGAGAAGGCGTATTCGACGGACTCGAACATGCTTGGCGCCACGCACGAGGCCAAGGATCTCGAGCACCTGGACTCGGGCATTCGCATCGTCCAGCCGATCATGGGCGTGCAGTTCTGGCGCGATGAAGTGGAAGTGAAGCGCGAGGAAGTGACCGTGCGCTTCGAGGAAGGCCAGCCCGTGGCGCTGAACGGCAAGACCTTTGCCAACAGCGTGGACCTGTTCATGGAAGCCAATGCCATCGGCGGCCGCCACGGCCTGGGCATGAGCGACCAGATCGAGAACCGGATCATCGAGGCCAAGAGCCGCGGCATCTACGAAGCCCCGGGCCTCGCGCTGCTGTTCATCGCCTACGAGCGCCTGATCACCGGCATCCACAACGAAGACACCATCGAGCAGTACCGTGACAATGGCCGCCGCCTGGGCCGCCTGCTGTACCAGGGCCGCTGGTTCGACCCGCAGGCCATCATGCTGCGCGAAACGGCCCAGCGCTGGGTGGCGGGCGCCGTGACCGGCGAGGTGACCATCGAACTGCGCCGTGGCAACGATTACTCGATCCTGAACACCACGTCGCCGAACCTGACCTACAAGCCGGAACGGCTGACGATGGAAAAGGGCGAATCGATGTTCACGCCGCTGGACCGCATCGGCCAGCTGACGATGCGCACGCTGGACATCGTGGACACCCGCGAGAAGCTCCAGACGTACGCGAAGAGCGGCCTGCTGTCGACCAAGACCAGCGCCGCGCTGCCGAAGCTCGAAGACTGAGCGCGGGCAGGCATCGCCTGAAGAGCCGGCAAGGGCAACCTTGCCGGCTTTTTTCATGGCTGGCGCGCAGGTAGCAGCGTGGCGGGGTCGATGGCACCGGCCATCGCCGCGTAGCCGCGGTTGCCCGGGTGGAGGTGGTCGCCGCTGTCAAAGGCGGGGTGCAGGGCGTCCGGGTGGGCGGGGTCGCGCAGGGCGGTGTCGAAGTCCGCCACGGCATCGAAGGCGCCGCTGGTGCGGACCCAGTGGTTCACCTGCTGGCGCAGCGCATCCTTCTCCGGGCTGGCGTAGCCGTGGATCGGCGATCCCTCCACGGCCAGCGCGCCCGCGAACGGCGTGATCGTGGCGCCGATCACGCGCACACCGCGCCGGTGCGCACGGTCGATCAGGGACTGGTAGCCGGCGATCAGGTCGGCGGCGGCGGGCAGGCGGGTCGTCGGCAGGAAGGTCGAGCCGGGCCAGCCGATGTCGTTGATGCCCAGCGCCACGATCACCGTCTGCACGCCGGGCACATCGAGCACGTCGCGCTCGAAGCGCGCCCGGCCCGCCTCGCCCATGCCGGCGCGCAGCAGTTGCCCGCCCGAGATCCCCGCGTTGAGCACTGCGATGCCGTCCCCGGCCAGCCGGGCGGCGAGCACATCGGGCCAGCGCCGGTTGGCGTCGGGCGTGGCGCCATTGCCTTCGGTGATCGAATCGCCGAGTGCCACAACCACCGGCGCCGGCTGGCGGGCTTCCACCTCGATGGCGGACAACAGCAGCCTGGTCTGGAAGGTCTCGGGCCGGGGCAGGGCGGTATCCGCCACGTGGTTTCCATCGACGATATAGGCCGTCTGCCGGCCATCCCAGTGAAAGGTGTCGATCCGCGTCGGCCCGGGCAGGTGGAGGCTGATCGCCACCTCGGCCAGCGCCGGCAACGGTGACGACAGCGGCACCGGGTCGCTGGTTGCCGTGGCGCCGGGCGGGATGCTGACGGCGGGTTGCCCGGCGAAGGTCACCGCATGGTTGGAGGCGGGATCGATCCTGCCGCCGCCGGCATGGCGGGCGAGCTGGACGGCCCCCACAGTCAGCGGCACCCGGCCGTACTGGTTGGACAGCACCACGCGCACCCGACTTCCGCCGATGCTGACGCGAGCAACCTGCCGCACGGTGCGGTCTTCGAGCCGGGCTGGCAGGCCGGTAGGCAAAGGCAGTTCGTCGGGTCGCCAGACCGGTTGCTGGCTGACCACCCAGGTCGGCACCCATTGCGGGGCGGCCACGGCGGGGGCGGCGGCGATCCAGCCCGCCAGGGCAATCATGCGAAGCAGCGAGTAGGCAGACATCAGAAATCTCTCATCAACGTCGGAAGGGCCTGACTGTCGCCCATTCCTCTTTGCGTGGGAATGCGGCAAAATCGCCTATCACTCATTCCATTAAAGAATGATATGGACACCCTCAAGGCGATGCGCGTCTTCACCCGCGCGGTAGAGCTGGGCAGCCTCTCCGCCGTGGCGCGTGAGCTGGAAAGCACCCAGCCGACCATCAGCAAGACCGTGGCGGCGCTGGAGGCGGACCTTGGCGTGCGGCTGCTCGAGCGCAGTACCACCCACCTGCAACCGACCGAGGCCGGCCGTCGCTTCTACGCCCATGCGCTGACCGTGCTCGATGCCTATGCCGAAGCCGCCGCCGATGCGCGCGGCCGGACGGACCGACCCGTGGGCAAGGTGCGCATCAGCGCGCCGGTCAGCTTTGGCGTGCTGCGGCTCAATGCGCTGATCCTCGATTTCCTTGCCCGGTATCCGGAGGTGGATGTCGAACTGGTCTTCGACGACCGTTTTGTCGATCTGGTGGAGGCGGGCGTGGACGTGGCGTTGCGGCTCGGTGCGTCGCTGCCGCCCAATGTGGTGGCGCGGCGCATTGCGGTGTCGCCGCGCGGGCTCGTGGCCGCCCCGGACTACCTCGCGCGCCATGCCCCGGTGCGGCAGCCGGCCGACCTTGCCGGCCTCGACCTGCTCCGTTTCACCTGGCTCGCCGCCGGGGATGAAATCGTGCTGACCGATGCCCACGGCAACGTCGCGAGCGTGGACGCGCCGTGCCGCTATCGCGCCAACAATTCGCTGGCCATGCGCGAGAGCTTCCTCTGCGGCGCCGGGTTTGGCCTGACGCCGGCCTGGCTTGTGCAGGACCTGCTCGACACCGGCGCGCTGACCCCGGTGCTGCCCGGCTGGCAGGGCCCGGCGCAGGACGCCTACCTGGTCTATCCGTCGCGCCGCCACCAGCCGGCGCGCACACGGGCGCTGCTGGCCTTCCTGGCCGAGCGCGTGCCGGCCTTGCCTGGATTCCACCCCGTGGAAGCCTGACTCGACGGCGAAGTCACCCGAAGTCACCCGAAGTACCCGTAAGCGCCGCAAGCGCCGCGTCGCCTGCAAGCCGCGCCACATCGGCGCACAATGCGCGCTGGCGGTCGCGCAGGCGCCGCCAGACCCCTTGCTTCGGCCTCGACTACCCTGGGAATTCGCCATGCCAGATTTCACCATGCAGTACCGCCGCCTCGGCGCCAGCAACCTGAACGTTTCCGCCCTATGCCTGGGCACCATGATGTTCGCGGACCAGACCGATGAGGCCGAGGCCGCCCGCATCGTGGCCAGCGCCCGTGACCACGGCGTCAATTTCATCGACACTGCCGATGTCTACAGCAAGGGCGGCTCCGAGCAGATGGTGGGCCGCCTGCTGATTGCCGACCGCCACGACTGGGTGCTCGCCACCAAGCTCGGCAACCCGATGGGCAGCGGTCCGAACCAGTCGAACTATTCGCGCACGTGGATCCTGCGCGAGGTGGAAGACAGCCTGCGCCGGCTGGCCACCGACTATGTGGACATCCTCTACCTGCACCGCGACTTCACCGGTGCCAACCTTGAGGAACCGGTGCGCGCCATGGGCGACCTGATCCGCGCCGGCAAGATCCGCTACTGGGCCGTGTCGAATTTCCGTGGCTGGCGCATCGCCGAGATCGCCAGCCTGTGCGACCGCCTGGGCGTGCCGCGCCCGGTGGCCTGCCAGCCGTACTACAACCTGCTGAACCGGATGCCGGAAGTGGAAATCCTGCCCGCCTGCGAGCATTTCGGCCTGGGCGTGGTGCCCTACAGCCCGATCGCGCGCGGCGTGCTGACCGGCAAGTACCTGCCGGGCCAGAAGCCGGATGCGGACAGCCGCGCCGGCCGGGCCGACCGCCGCATGATGGAAACCGAGTTCCGCGAGGCGTCGCTGGTCATCGCCCAGCAGCTCAAGGCGCATGCCGAAGGGCGGGGGCTCACGCCGGGCCAGTTCGCCACGGCCTGGGTGCTGGCCAACCCGATCATCAGCAGCGTGATTGCCGGGCCGCGCACACTGGCGCAGTTCGAGGACTACTTCGGCGCGGTGAACGTTGCGATCTCGGCGCAGGAAGAGGCACTGGTCGATGGGCTCGTGCCGCGCGGCCATGCCTCCACGCATGGCTATACCGATCCGAACTATCCGTTCGGCGGCCGTCCGGTGGCATCCGCATAAGCGGTCAGCGCAAGAAGTACAAGCCCGCACCGCCCGCGTGTGACGCGCGGGCGGCTCGCGGCGCCGTTGTGGCACGCTGGTGCGCCACGTGTTGCGCGCCGGGCACGGCACCACAAGAAATACCGCGTTTGAAAGCGTGCGCCAGCCCACTTCGGCATGCCACACCACGCTGGTTGCTAGTAATATCAATACAGACTGCTGCTGTCCGATGCTGGCGCGGCAGCCTGGAATGTATAAGCTGGTGGCGCCCCGGAACGGGTGGGCGCAAGCGCAACCGGATGCCGAAACGTGTCACGTCGTCGCTGGATTCTCGCTGGCTTGGCGGTTGCCGCATGTGGCGGCGCCTACTTGGTTGTGACCCTCGTCACGCACGAGGTTCGCACGTCGCAATGGCAGGCTCGGTACATGAGCCGGCTGGGCAAGTCGTTGACCTACGAACTCCAGCCCGGCGCGAGCGACAGCATCCGTTATCCCCATTCCGGTCCGTACGACGAGCGCCTGGGCTACGAGCGCCTGCCCGAGTTCGGCGAGCGCCTGCTGCGGCACGGGTTTGCCACCACCGCGCAGGTACGCATGTCGCCCGAGCTGGTGCGGCTGATGGACGAGGGCATCTTCCCGCCCTACCGCGAGAAGAACCAGGCGGGCCTGATCGTGCGCGACTGCAATGCGCTGACGCTGGCCTTCGAACGCTATCCCCAACGCCAGTACGATAGTTTCGACGGGGTGCCGAAGGTGCTGGTGGCGTCGCTGCTCTACGTCGAAAACCAGAACCTGCTCAATCCCGAGTATCCGATGATGAATCCGGCCGTGGATTGGCGCCGGTTCTCGCGCGCGGTGCTCGACCAGGCCGTGAAGCTGGCCGACCGTCGCCACGACTCCGCCGGCGGCAGTACGCTGGCCACCCAGATCGAGAAATTCCGTCATTCGCCCGAGGGGCGGACCCAGTCGATTCCGGACAAGTTCCGCCAGATGACCTCGGCCTCGCTGCGCGCCTACGTCAATGGCCCCGATACCCAGCGCGCCCGCGAAAACATCGTGCTCGACTACCTGAACACGGTGCCGCTCTCCGCGCGCGTGGGGCATGGCGAGATCAACGGCATCGGCGACGGTCTGTACGTCTGGTACGGCGAGGACTTCGGCGAGGTCAATGCGCTGATCCGCAGCATGGACCCGCGCCGTCCCACGCCGCGCGAGGCCCAGGCATACAAGCGCGCGCTGTCGCTGATCGTCTCGCAGCGGCGGCCGTCGTATCACCTGCGGCGCGACGATACCAACCTGGACGCACTGACCGGCAGCTACCTGCGGCTGCTGGCGGCGGCCAACACCATCACGCCGGAGTTGCGCGACGCGGCGCTGGCGCAGTCGCTGGACAAGGCAGCCCCGCCGCAGCGGCCCGATCCCCCGCCCTGGGTGACGCGCAAGGCGGTCAACCAGGTGCGCAACGATGTGTCGCACCTGCTCGGCGTGGACAGCCGCTACGCGCTGGACCGCCTCGACCTGACCGTGGACAGCACCATCAACCGCGAAGTGCAACGCATGGTCACGGATACGCTGCTGCGCATCCGCAACAAGGCCGATGCCCGCGAGATGGGCCTGTACGGCAAGAACCTGCTGCGCGAGGGCGACGACCCGTCGCGGCTGGTGGCCAGTTTCACGCTGTTCGAACGCGTGGGCAACGCCAGCCTGGTGCGGGTGCAGGCGGACAACGTCGACCAGCCGTTCGATATCAACGCCGGGGCGCGGCTGAACCTGGGCTCCACCGCCAAGCTGCGCACGCTGGTCACCTATCTGGAAGTCATCAACGAGATCTACGACCGCCACGCCAGCCTGGGCCGGACCGAGCTGGCCGCGATCCAGGTGCCGCGCCAGGACGCGCTGACCCGCTGGGTGATCGACACCCTGATCAAGGCCAGGACGCCGGCCGAGCGGTCGCGCGGGGCCATCCTCGAAGCCGCGATGGAGCGCAAGTACTCGGGCAATGCCGGCGAGGCGTTCTACACCGGCGGCGGCATGCAGAGCTTCACGAACTTCGAGAAATGGGAGGGCGAGCGCCAGATGACGGTGCGCATGGCCTTCCAGCATTCGGTGAATCTCGTCTTCATCCGCATGATGCGCGACATCGTGAAGTACGAAGTCCACCAGGCCCACCCGGAAGCCACCGCGCTGATGGAAGACCGCAACGACCCGGGCCGCCGCCCGTACCTGGAGCGCTTTGCCGACGAGGAAGGCAGTTCCTATATGACGGCGTTCTGGCAGCGCTATCGCGGCAAGACCTCGGATGAGCGATTGAACATCCTGCTAGGCCGCGTGAAGCAGCCGACGTCCTACGTGGGGGCGGTGCGCCTCTCGGTGACGCTGCTGAGTGCCCGGCCGGCCACCGACTTCGACACCTACGCCGCCCTGGTGCGCGCGCGGCTGCCCAAGCAGAAGCAGCCGTCCGAGGAGGACCTGCGCAAGCTCTACGAAAAGTATGGGAAGGACAAGTTCGACCTGAACGACCGGGGCTACCTGTCGCGCATCCATCCGCTGGAACTGTGGATGGTGGAATACCTGGGCGACCACCCCGACGCCACGCTGAGCGAGGTGCTCAAGGCCAGCGCGGACGAGCGGCAATACGTCTACAAGTGGCTGTTCAAGACCCGCAGCAAGCTGGGGCAGGACGCCCGCATCCGCACGCTGCTGGAGAAAGAGGCGTTCGACAAGGTGGCCAAGCGCTGGCAGCGGCTCGGCTATCCGTTCGATTCGCTGACGCCGTCGTACGCCACGGCCATCGGCGCCTCGGGCGACCGCCCGGCGGCGCTGGCGGAGCTGGCCGGCATCATCCTTGGCAATGGCGTGGATGCCCAGCCATCGACGATCCGCACGTTCGCCTTTGCCGCCGACACCCCCTACGCCACCACGTACGCCCTGCACCCCGGGCCGGGCAAGGTGCTGATTGCGCCGGAGATTGCTGCGCTGGTGCGGCGCTCGATGTTCGATGTGGTGGAGAGTGGCACGGCCAAGTCGATCCGGGGGGCCTTCACGCCGGTCAGCCGGCCGGGGCAGCCCGGCGCGCCGCTGATGATTGGCGGCAAGACCGGCACGGGCGACCAGCGCTTCCAGACCTATGGCCCGGGCGGGCGGGTGATTTCGTCGCGCTCGGTCAATCGGTCGGCCACCTTCGTGTTCCTGCTGGGAGACCGCTATTTCGGCACGGTGACGATCCACGTGCGCGAACCGTACGCGGCGCGCTACGCGTTCACGAGCGCGCTGGCCGTGCGCGTGCTGCGCTCGGTGGCGCCGCAGGTCGCGGCGATGGCCGCTCCGGGCAGCACCACCGCGCTGCAGCGTTGCGGCAAGGAGGAGGGTTCAGTTCTTACGGCGAACCAGGTCGTATATCACCAGTAGCACGATGGCACCGATGACCGAGGCGATCCATCCGGCGGCCTCGCCCGGCTGGTAGTACCCCATCGACCGGCCGAGGTAGCCAGCCGCCAGCGCGCCAAGCACGCCGAGCAGGATGGTCATGATCCAGCCCATCTTGTCGTCGCCAGGCTTGATGGCGCGGGCGATGAGCCCTACGACAAGTCCAACCAGCACAGTACCGAGGAATGCCATCATGGTGCGCTCCCGTAGCAGTGGATGAAGCGGCGGGTGGCCGCCGGAGCATCATGCCATGAATCGATGGCGGGTGGCGGATGGTGTTCTCCCCTCGCCCTTGCGGGGAAGGGAGAAGGGAGAAGGGAGAAGGGCGAGGGGCGAGGGGCGAGGGGCGAGGGGGAGGGGAGAACTCGCCGTGCTCAGTGCTTGCGCGAGCTGATCACCGCCTCGGCCACGTTGGCCGGGGCTTCGGCGTAGTGCTTGAACTCCATCGTGAAGGTGGCGCGGCCCTGGGTGAGAGAGCGCAGCGAGGTGGAGTAGCCGAACATCGTCGCCAGCGGCACCTCGGCGCGCACGATCTTGCCGCCGCCGCCCGCGATATCTTCCATGCCGTGCACCATGCCGCGCCGCGAGGAGAGGTCGCCCATCACGTTGCCGGTGAATTCCTCGGGCGTTTCCACCTCCACGGACATCATCGGCTCCAGCAGCACCGGCTTGGCGCGGCGCATGCCTTCCTTGAACGCCATGGAGCCCGCCATGCGGAACGCGTTTTCGTTCGAATCCACATCGTGGTACGAACCGAACACCAGCGTCGCCTTGACGTCCACCACCGGGTAGCCGGCCAGCACGCCAGCCTCCAGCGTCTCCTTGATGCCCTTGTCCACCGCCGGGATGAACTCGCGCGGCACCACGCCGCCCTTGATGGCGTCGACGAAAGCATAGCCGCCGCCCTGCGGCATCGGCTCGAGGTTCAGCACCACGTGGCCGTACTGGCCGCGCCCGCCCGACTGTTTGATGAACTTGCCTTCCACATCCTTGGCCGAGCCCTTGATGGTCTCGCGGTAGGCCACCTGCGGCTTGCCGACCGAGGCTTCCACGCCAAACTCGCGCTTCATCCGGTCCACCAGGATTTCCAGGTGCAGCTCGCCCATGCCCGAGATGATGGTCTGGCCGGACTCCTCGTCGGTCGCCACGCGGAACGACGGGTCTTCCTGGGCCAGCCGGTTCAGGGCGATGCCCATCTTCTCCTGGTCGGCCTTGGTCTTCGGCTCCACGGCCTGCGAGATCACCGGTTCCGGGAAGGTCATGCGTTCGAGGATGATGACCTTGTCGGGGTCGCACAGGGTGTCGCCCGTGGTGGCCTCCTTGAGGCCCACGGCCGCGGCGATATCGCCGGCGCGCACTTCCTTGATCTCGTTGCGGACGTTGGCGTGCATCTGCAGGATGCGCCCCAGCCGCTCGCGCTTGGACTTGACCGGGTTGTAGACCGTGTCGCCCGAATTCACCACGCCCGAATACACGCGGAAGAAGATCAGCTGGCCGACGAACGGGTCGGTCATGATCTTGAAGGCGAGCGCAGAGAACGGCTCCTCGTCGTTCGGGTGGCGCTCGGCCTCCTTGTCGTCCTCGGTGTGGCCGAGGATGGCGGGCACGTCCGCCGGCGACGGCAGGTAGTCGATCACGGCGTCCAGCATCGCCTGCACGCCCTTGTTCTTGAACGCGCTGCCGCATAGCATCGGTACGATTTCACCGGCGATGGTGCGCTTGCGCAGCCCGGCCTTGATCTCTTCCTCGGTCAGCGGCTCGCCGCTCAGGTAGCGCTCCAGCAGGTCCTCGCTGGCTTCGGCGGCGGCCTCGACCATCTTCTCGCGCCATGTCTGCGCGGTGGCCTGCAGCGCGGCCGGGATCTCGGTGTACTCGAAGCGCACGCCCTGGCTCGCATCGTCCCAGACGATGGCTCGCATTTTCACGAGATCGACCACGCCCTGGAAATGATCCTCGGCGCCAACCGGAATCTGGATCAGCACGGCGTTGCCCTTCAGGCGGTCGGCGATCTGGGACTGCACGCGGAAGAAGTCGGCGCCCACGCGGTCCATCTTGTTGACGAACGCGATGCGCGGCACCTTGTACTTGTTGGCCTGGCGCCAGACGGTTTCCGACTGCGGCTGCACGCCGCCCACGGCGTCATAGACCATGCAGGCGCCGTCGAGCACGCGCATGGAGCGTTCCACCTCGATGGTGAAGTCCACGTGGCCGGGGGTGTCGATGATGTTGATGCGATGCTCGGGATAATTCCCGGCCATCCCCTTCCAGAAGGCCGTGGTGGCGGCCGACGTGATGGTGATGCCGCGCTCCTGCTCCTGCTCCATCCAATCCATGGTGGCGGCCCCGTCGTGCACCTCGCCCAGCTTGTGGTTCACGCCGGTGTAGAACAGGATGCGCTCGGTCGTCGTCGTCTTGCCGGCGTCGATATGCGCGCTGATGCCGATGTTGCGATAGCGTTCGATGGGGGTCTTGCGGGGCACGGTGATTCTCCGGTTAGGGCACCACGGGCCGTTAGCGTAGCACTTCTACGAATTCCTCGTGCAGTGCCGCATGGCCGACCGGGCCCGGCCGGATCAGGCGCCGGTCAGGGCCAGCTTTGCCGCGCGTAGTCGCCGTCCCTGGCACGCACCAAAGCGGCGCGTTCTGCGGCGCGCGCATCGGTATAGAACGGCGGATCGGCCAGCGGCAGGCCGTTCTCGCGCGCGGCGTCGACGAGGATCTGGAGGTACTCGGTCATGTGCGACGCCGTGTAGTCGTTGGTGTCATGAAAGCTCACCACCACCGGCACCACGCCGTTCACCGGCTGGAGCCGCCGCGCGCCGATGGCCGCGCGCACCTGCTCCAGCTCGCTCACCATGTGGGAGCGCCGCCGCAGGCTGATGTGCCAGCCGTAGATCTTGCCGTCGCGCGCGTTGGCGTCGGCCATGAGCATGCCCAGGCCCAGTCCCTGGTAGACGCCCCGCGTCTCATCGTTATAGGCCCAGTTGGGCGGCCGTACCAGTTGCGCCACGTGGCGGCACTGGGCGGCGATGTCCGCCTCGCCCGCGCGCAGCGACGCCGCCAGCTCGGTCGGCGCCAGCTTGGTATGGGAGACATGACCCTCCACCAGGCCGCTATGCACGGCGAGCAGGTGGCCGGCGGCGCAGGTCTCGCGCATCTGGGCGCGCCCGGCCGGGCCGCCACCCCGGCGCGGATGCGCGGTCTGGACGAAGAAGATGGCCTTGATGCCGGGCGTGATCGGGTTGTCGGCCAGCTGGCGCAGGATCAGCGGCGTGCTGCCGTCCGGGCCGGCGTCGGGGCCATCGTCGAACGTCAGCAGGAAGCGCAGCGGCGGCAGCTTGGCGGCCGGCTTGGCGAACGCCACCGGCGTGGCGCTAGCGGGCGGCTCCGGGGCCTCGGTCACGGGGAAAGTCCCATCGGCAAACCCGGACACGGGCGCGCCCAGAAACAGGGCGGCGGACAACAAGAATCGAACGACAGCAGCACGCATGCGGAAATCAGGGGAGCGGAGACGACAGCGCGCAGTCAGACCCGCACCGCGCGAGGCAGCACGATACCACCGGCCTGCGGCCCCGCCGTGGCCCACTTTGTAAGCAGGTATGTGAAGTGGTGAATGCAGTACTTATGGCGATGGCGGACCAAGCGGCCATCCGCGCCTCCCCGTTTCCCTGTGCCCCGCCTTGTCAGCGTCCGTCCGAAGCCGATTTCGGCGGACGCCGCACGGTGCGGGCCGGCGGCGCTTTCTACAATGAACTGAGCAGTCCATGCGATTAGTCTGAATTTCACCCGTTACAACGACAAAAAGGCGGTCACGATGCTGCGCGCCCCAGCCCTTCCTCTTACTCGTCCGACATGGCTGATGCTGGCCGCCATGGTCGCGTCCACGGCCATGACCCTAGCCACGGCGGCTCGTGCCGACGGCCCCGGCGTTGCCTTCTCCGCCAGCCGGCCCGGCGGCGCGCTGCCGGAGGGCTGGCAGAACAAGCCCGTGGTCAGCGGCAAAACCCTCACGCGCTACACGCTGGTGGCCGAGCAAGGTACGACGGTGCTCGAGGCCGACGCCACCGGCGCCGCCTCCGGCCTGATCCACGCGGGCGACTTCGACCTCGCCGCCACGCCGGTGGTGCAATGGCGCTGGAAGGTGGCCGGCCCGATCCCGAATGCCGACAACCGCGAGGCCAAGCGCGAGGACGCCCCCGCGCGGCTGGTGTTCTTCTTCGACGGCGAAAGCAGCAACCTGTCGATAGGCGAGCGCGCCGGCATGGCCATCTCGGGCGCGGTCGGCGACAAGCTGCCCTACGCCACGCTGATGTATATCTGGACCAACAGCGCCCCGGTCGGCACGGTCATCGCCAATCCGCATACCAACCGGGTGCAGATGATTGTGGTGGGCGGGGCGGCCGATGCCGGCAAATGGCAGAAGCTGCGCCGCAATGTGAGTGCGGACTTCCAGAAGGTTTTTAGCGAGACACCCGGAAAGCTGCTGGGTTATGGCCTGATGACCGATACCGACAACACCGGTGCCAACGCGCGCGCCTGGTACGGCGACATCCGCTTTACCGCGCGCTAGATGCCGGGCGGCGGGGTGCGGGCGATGGCGGCGCGGATCGCCTCCGCCACGCGCAAGGTCAGTTGCGGGGCCAACTGCGGATCATCCTCGATGCCGGCGGCCTCGCGCACGCTGACCACCTTGGCCGGGTCGTAGTGCCGGCCGCTCCCGATGGCCGCCTCGAACGCATTGGCGCGGGCATTGATCTCGACCGGGTCCGCGCTCACCAGCAGGATGGCGTGCGCCAGCACCAGGTGGCGCTGGCCGTCGGCCGACTGCGCCGCGGCCGGCGCGCGGCGCCAGTACTGCGCGGTGCCGGCGATCTTGCGCGCGAGAACGCTCGTCCCCCCGTCCGGCGCCCAGGCCAGGTTGTAACGCCCGTCGCAGAACGACCCCTCCACCGCCTGCCAGTGGGTCTCCACGCCCAGCTGGCGTAGCCCGTGGCCCAGCACCTCGCACAGGTGGATATAAACCGGCTCCATCCACGTGGCCGCGCCCTTCGGCACCGCATAGGCCAGGCTCACGTTCAGGATGCCCGGCCCCTGCGGCACCAGCCCGCCCCCAGACATGCGCAACCAGACCGGGCAGCCCTGGGCGGCAAACGCCGCGCGGGCGGCCTCGATGCCGGGCTGGCGCAGGTAGCTGCGCGGAATCACCAGCGACAGCGGCGCCTCCCACAACTGCGCCACCGGGCCGCGCAGGGCGGCGTGGTCCAGCAGCGCCAGTTCGCCCTGCAGCGGATCGGCCTCGGCCGGGTCTGGATCGATGAAGGAGAAGGCGGACGGCTGAGCGGTCATGGCAGGGGCTCCAGGTGGACAGTGCTGCGCAATTTTCCCGATCATCGCGCATATTGGCCACCCGTTGCTAACGGAAGCTAAGGGAATGGGGCTGCGGCGTCGTTAATCCCAGGGAATTCCCAACAGACTCCCGACCATGAACCGTCTCACACTGAACACCAAACTCTGGGCGGCGCTTGCCGTCATGTGGCTGCTGCTGCTCGCGCTCGGTACCTGGAACGCCTTCCACGCCAAGTCCGTGATGATGGGCGAGCGGCGCGAGAGCCTGCAGTCGCTGGTCGCCACCGGCGAAGGCATTGTCAAGATGTACGCGGCACGTGCGGCCAAGGGCCAGATGTCGAAGGAAGACGCCCAGACTGCCGCCAAGGACGCGCTGCGCGCGATGCGCTTCGGCCAGAACGGCTACCTGTTCATCATCGATTCCAAGCCGCAGGTGATCCTGAACCCGGGCCTGCCGCAGACCGAGGGCAACATGGTCGGCGAGTTCAAGGACCCGGATGGCGTCTACGTTTACCGCGCCATCCTGGAAGGCGCGCGCCGCACCACCGGCCCCGAGGCCGGTTTCTCGACCTACCGTGGCCGCCTGCCCGGCACCGAGAACCCGCAGCGCAAGCTGACCTACGGCCGCCACGTGGCGGACTGGGACTGGTTCGTGGCCACCGGCGTGTTCCTGGTCGATGTGGAAGACGCGTTCCGCGCCAACCTGATCAACGCCCTCGTCAGCACGCTGCTGATTGGTGCGCTGATCGCGGTGGTGATGCTCTGGCTGATGCGCACCGTCAAGCACAGCCTTGGCGGCGAGCCAGCCTACGCGGTGGAAGCGGTTACGCGCATTGCCGGCGGCGACCTGACCGTGCCGGTGGTTGTGCGCGCCGGTGACGAGCACAGCGTGCTGGCCGCCATGCAGCGCATGCAGACCCGCCTGGCGGGCACGCTGGGCGAGATTCGCGGCGCGGCGGGCTCCATCGCCACGGCCACGGACCAGATCTCGGCGGGCAATACCGATCTCTCCCAGCGCACCGAAGAGCAGGCTTCGGCACTTGAGCAGACCGCGTCGAGCATGGAAGAGCTGACCGGCATCGTGCGCCAGAACGCGGACAACGCGCGGCAGGCCAGCGCGCTGGCCGTGAACGCCTCGGATATCGCCAACCGGGGCGGCGACGTGGTCAGCGAGGTGGTGGCGACGATGGGCGAGATCAACAACGCCTCGCGCCAGATCGTCGACATCATCGGCGTGATCGAAGGCATCGCCTTCCAGACCAATATCCTGGCCCTGAACGCCGCTGTGGAAGCGGCCCGGGCCGGCGAGCAGGGCCGGGGGTTTGCCGTGGTGGCGGGCGAGGTGCGCAGCCTGGCCCAGCGCAGCGCCAACGCCGCGAAGGAGATCAAGACGCTGATCGACAACTCGGTGGCGCAGGTAGACAACGGCTCGGTGCTGGTAGCCAAGGCCGGCGAGACCATGCACGAGGTGGTGGGCGCGGTGCGCCGCGTGACCGACATCATGGGCGAGATCAGCGCGGCTTCCGCCGAGCAGAGCACCGGCATCGAGCAGGTGGGCCAGGCCGTGACGCAGATGGATTCGGTGACGCAGCAGAACGCGGCACTGGTGGAGGAAGCGGCCGCCGCCGCCCATTCGCTGGCCGAGCAGGCCCAGTCGATGATGCGCGCGGTGTCGGCGTTCCGGCTGGCGACGGCCTGATCGATCCGGCGCGTACTGAAGCAAAAACCGCGGCCTCAGCCGCGGTTTTTGCTTTGTGGCGCTGGCGGTTCAGGCCAGCTGCGTCGGCGAGAGCGAGAGGGCGCGCGCCGCCTTCGCGGCAATCTCGAACGACTTGAGCCGCGCCGCGTGGTCGTAGATCTGGCCGGTCAGCATCAGTTCGTCCGGGCGCAGGTCGTCCACGAAGCGTTGCAGGCCCTCGCGCACGGCAGCGGGGTCGCCCACCACCGAGACCGCCAGCGAGCGGCGGATGTGGTCGGCCTCGCTGGCGTCCCAGAGCAGGTCCATGTTGTCCACCGGCGGCTTGAGCTGGCCCGGCGTGCCGCGCACCAGCGCCAGGAACTGCTGCTGGAGCGACGAGAACAGCCGGCGCGCCTCGTCGCCGGTATCGGCGGCGAACACGTTGACGCCGAGCATCACGTGCGGGCGGTCCAGCTGTTCGGACGGGCGGAAGGTGCGCCGGTACAGGTCCACGGCCTGGCGCATGAAGCCGGGCGCAAAGTGCGACGCGAACGCGAACGGCAGCCCCATCGCGGCGGACAGTTGCGCGCTGAACAGGCTCGATCCGAGTAGCCACAGCGGCACCTTCAGGCCCGCGCCTGGCACCGCGCGCAGGCGCTGGCCCGGGCGCACATCGTCGAAATAGGCCTGCAGCTCTTCTACATCCTGCGGGAAGGTGTCGGCGCTGTCGTGGCTCAGCTGGCGGCGCAGCGCGCGCGCCGTGGCCTGGTCGGAGCCGGGCGCGCGGCCCAGCCCGAGGTCGATGCGGCCCGGATACAGCGCGGCCAGCGTGCCGAACTGCTCGGCAATCACCAGCGGCGAGTGGTTCGGCAGCATCACGCCGCCCGAGCCGACGCGGATGGTGGACGTGCCATTCGCCACGTAGCCGATCAGCACGGACGTAGCCGCGCTGGCAATGCCGGGCATGTTGTGATGCTCGGCCAGCCAGAAGCGGCGATAGCCAAGGCGTTCGGCGTGCTGCGCCAGGTCCAGCGTGTTGCGCATGGCCTGGCCGGCATCGCTGCCTTCCACGATCGGTGAAAGGTCGAGCAGGGAATACGGAATCATGGATGCGGGACGCGGCCGGGGTGGACCGGTGCGCCATGTGGAGACGGAAACGGGGCTATGGTAGTCACGCGCGCCGAATCGTGCTGGCGCCCGCCAAGTAGCCCTGCTAACCGTGGGGGCTAGGCGAACCCCCGCGGCGCTACCCGAACAGGCGCTGCGCTAGGTGAACAGGCGCTGCGCTATGGGCCCCTGTGCAATGCGCCGGCCGATGTCGAACCCGAGCGCGCGGTAGCTTTCCCACTGCGCTTCGTCGAAGAACTGGTCGGCGGTGCCCTGCTGCGGGAAGTCGCGATGGACCGCGCCGTACTGGCGCACATCGGCCGGCGCGGTGGGCGTGAGGCGCGGCTTGAGCAGGACGATGCGGGTGACCGGCGGGGCGTCCGGCGCGCCACCCTGGCCGGCCACATAGGCATTGAGCAGCAGCCCGACCTTCGTCCGGCTTTCCGGGCTGGCGTCGGCGGCAAAGTCGTCCAGGGTGCCGAACACGGTCTTGAGCACCGGATCGGTCGCGGCGGCGGTATCCACGACGATCTCGAGCCCGAAGTCGATGCGGGCCAGCCGGATCAGGTTGGCAAGATCCTTGAAGCGGTAGTCGGCGTCGCAGCCGCAGTCGCACAGCACGATCAGCGCCACGCGCCGCTCCGGGCGCAGTAGCTCATAGACGGCGGTGTTCTCGAAGTGGCCGCCATCGGACAGGTACTGCCAGCCCCGGCGCGTGCCGTGGAAGCGCGCGGCGAGTTCGCACCCCAGGTAGTACTGCGTGCGGAACAGGCCGGTCAGCACGCCGAGCGTGGGCCGCGCGCGCCCCGCCGTGCCGCGCCGGCGCATCGGGGCGTGCGCGCCGCCGCTATCCAGCCGCGATGGCCACCAGACGCCGAGCCGCAGGTTGGCGAACCCCATCAGCAGCGAGGTGCCCAGCGTGGAGGCGCGGCCGAGGCCGGTGGAGATGGCGGCGCCCGAGATCGCCACCCAGTCGCCCACGGTGCGCGCATGGGCCATCTCGCCGGGATGGCGGCGGAAGGTGTGTTCCTGCGACATCGCGCAGCAAGGCCGCCCATCGACGCTGAATCGCACGTACGTATCGGCGGGCAGGTGCTGCGGGGCGCCCGGCTGGGCCAGCGCCGGGCCCGGCGAGACGCAGAGCGGCTTGCCCTTGCGGTCGCGCTGGACGAGCTGCTCGGCCGGATCGACGGTCAAGTTCAGCGTGACGTTGATCAGGTGCAACGGCGCCAGCACGCGGGGATCGTAATAGTCGTTGAGGCTCAGGGCGTCGTCCGGCGCGGGCTCAGCCACGCTGAAGCGCTGGCGCGCCTCCCGGCTGTCCGCCGCGGCGGTGAAGCGGTTGCCGTTGGAGGCACCCAGGTACGCGCGCGTGAGCCGGGAGGCGTAGAACGACTGGAGCGTGGACAGGTTCAGGAAGCCCGCGAAGCGCCCCACCACCATCGCCATGACCAGCGCGAGCCCCGTCAGCACGGCCAGTGCGGGCGTGGTCCAGGCCTTGCCGAAGACGAGCCAGTCGACCGGCTCGCCGCCGTCCCACCGCACCCAGAGCACGATCCACGACCAGAGCACGAAGACGAGCAGCGCCATCACCGCCGCCAGCGCCCCGGCCAGCAGCGAGACGGGCAGGCGGCCCAGGATCGCGCGCCAGGACGAATCGCCGGCGCCCTTGTGGCCGTTGTCGAGCAGATTGGCGCCATAGCGGACCAGCCAGACCAGCACGCCCAGCGAGCCGGCCGGGCCGAGCGCGCCCCACGGGTGCTCGGCCAGATAGCTATAGAGATAGCCGGTGCGCGCGGCGGTATCGGCAAGGCCCAGCGCGGCCAGCGCGCCGGTGACGCCCATCGCCGTGCGCAGCGCCCGCGTGGCGCGCACGCGGAACATGGTCACAGAGCGCGGGGCCGGCATCACCATGACCAGGCAGGACGCCACGCCCAGCCAGGCCAGGATGCCGATGGCGAAGCAGGCGTAGGCCAGCCGGGGCGCCGGCTGCAGGCGCTGGAACCACCACGCGGTGGCCAGGAAGGCCGCGCCGATCAGCGCCGCGAGCAGCACGGCATTGTTCAGCACCCGCACAGGCTGGCGCGGGTCGTCCGAACGCGGGTAGACCAGCCAGAACGCGATGCCGGGCGGCACGGCGAACAGCAGCGCCGACGCCACCGGCAGCCACAGCAGGGGACTCCACCAGATGGCCAGCCGCTCGTCGTAGAACGCCAGGCGCGCGGCGTGGAGCAGGTCCATCTCGTTGCGGGCCAGTCCGTGCCACGCGCCCGTGGCCAGATGCAGGCCCAGCGCCAGCGCGGCCAGCAACACCAGTAGTGCGCTGCCAATCACATATTGCATGGCCAGCCAGTTGCGCACCACCACGGCGGCGGCGTAGAGGTTGTCGCCAGCACCGGTGGGGGTGAGGTAGCGGCCGTTCTCGCGCAGCCACGCCACGGCGGCCCGGCCCGGTGTCTCGGCATAGGAGACCGAGGTGTGGATGCGGCCCGGCGGTTCGTATTGCATCGTCCGGTAGGCGTCCTGTGCGGCCTGCACGGCGCCGGTGCCGCGCCGCAGCCGGCCGGGCACGAACAGGCTGACGAAGAACGCGCCAACGTAGCCGCCGCCGCTGACGGTGGAGAGGTAGTCGAACTGGGCCAGCAGCGATTGGGTGCCGACGACGGTGGGGGAGGGCGGGGTGTCGAGGGGTGTTCGGGCGGGAGTCTGGGCAGGATTCGGCGCTTCGGCCAGCGCCTGCATGACGCCGAGGCAGAACGTGGCGCTGCGGATGCCGCCGCCGGAGAGGGCGAGCGCGTAGGTCTGGCCGGCGTTGTGCCGGGGAATCTCGAGCATGCGCCGGCGGTGCGCCACGCGCGCGGCTTCATCGTCCCAACCTGGGTCTTCGCCTGGCATGCCGCCCTCCCTGCACAATGGCCTGGGCCAAGTATAGGAAGCGGCGGTTGATCCCGGGGGACTGCGGGTGGATTAGTGCGCGGCGGCTTGCTTGGTGGGGTCGTTGCTGGCCTCGTCGGACTGGGTCGACAAGGCACCCTGCAGGCGCTTCCATTCGTCGAACCCGCCCGCCAGCGCCCAGGTGCGGCGGTATCCCGCCACGCGCAGCCGCTCCGCCAGCACGGCGGCGGACATCTCATGGGGGCAGGCGCAATAGACCACGATGTCATGTTCGGGCGAATGTTCGCCCAGGGTTTCCAGCGGCGCGTGCAGCTCCATGACCAGCGCGCCGGGAATGCGCTCGATGGGGGCCACGCCGTGCGCGCGCACGTCCACCACCAGTGGCGCCGCGCCCGCCGAGCGGCGCGACTCCAGCTCCATCACCGTCATCCGCGGAATCCGGCCGGTGCGGCGCAGCAGGCGCCAGCGCAGCCAGAAGCGCCAGGCAATGAACAGCGCGAACGCGCCGCCGGCGACCAGCACGGCGATATGGCCATAGGTGCTGAACGCGGCCAGGATCGTATCGACGAAATCACTGAATACCACGCCTGCCAGCAGCGCGCCGCCGGCCCAGACCAGCGCGCCGAGGGCGTCGTAGAACAGGAAGGTCATGAACGGCGTGGAGGTCATGCCGGCCATGGCCGTGGAGAGCGCCCCGGCGCCGGGCAGCAGCTTGGCGAAGACCAGCGAGCGGGGCCCCACCCGCAGGTAGAGCGACTGGGTCTGCCGGATGCAGGTGTCGGGGGAGAGGGAGACGCGGCAGATCGTGCGCAGCATCGGCTGGCCCAGCCGCTTGCCGGCGAAGTACCACGCCGTATCGGCAATCAGGCAGGCGGAGATCACCGCGAACAGCACGGCGCCAATCGACGGACCGGACTCCTGCATCGACAGCGCACCCGCCACGAACATCATCGGATAGGCCGGCACCGGCAGGCCGGCCTGCTCGGCCAGCACGCTCAGGAATACCAGGGACAGCCCATGGCTGTCCAGCAAGGCCTGCAAATCACCCACGACATGTCTCCCGCCAGAAAAGGGGTCCGGCGCGATAACAAGGGGGGCGGCCGGATGGACCCACAGTGTGCCAGCGCCACCGGCGGCGTGCACTGCCATGATGCGGACAGGGTCATCAAATTACTGGATTGTGGCTGGACGGCGACGTGCCATCGCCCGGATCCGGGCCGCTGGCGCGGGTGGGGGCGCCGGGTGCGGCCGCTTGCAGGGCGATCAGCGCGTGGTTGAATTCGGTCACGATGGCGACATAGCGCGGCAGTAGCGCGTCGATCACGGCGCGTTTGCCCTGGCGCGCGGCGGACTCCAGCGACTTGCCCGCCGCCACGAGCGTCGGGCAGCGGGCCAGCGCGGCGCTCCCTTTGGTGCGGTGCACGGTGCGTTGCACGCCGGTCCAGTCGCCCGTCGCCACCGTCCTCTGCAGGTTGGCCATGTCTGCCTCGTTGGTCTCGATCAGCCGCGCGAGCAGCATCCGGTAGAGCGCGGGGTCGTCCCGCGCCGCGTTGGCCACCGCCGTGCCCATGGCCTCGCGTTCGGCGCGGGGCAGTACCCGGCGGGCCCCGGCGCGGGTTATGGCGCGGGTCAAGGTGTCAGGTGGCAACGGCGGGCGAAGTCGACCAGATCGACCAAGGATTCGGCGCGCAGCTTGGCCATGATGCGCGCCTTGTAGCTGCTGACGGTCTTGTTGCTGATGAACAGCGCGTTGCCGATGATCTTGTTGCTCATGCCGCGCGCGAGCATGCGCAGGATGACCACTTCCTTGTCCGACAACTTGCGCAGGCCCTCGTCGTCGCTGACCATGCGGGACTCGCGCGAGGTGTCGCTGAACGAGATGGCCGTGGCGGGATTGGCGCTCGCGCCGTTCGGGAACACGGTGAAGCCGCCGAGCACGCTTTCCACGCAGCGGACGATGGCGTCCATGTCCTGCGTCTTGCTGATGAAGCCCTGCGCGCCCGCCTGGTAGGCGCGTGCGGCGAACGGCGTGGGGTTCTGGGCGGTCAGGATCAGGATGCGCACGCCCGGGTGGAGCGCGCGCATGCGCGGCGTGGCATCTAGCCCGCTCATGCGGGGGATGTCGAGATCCAGCACAACGAGGTCGGGTTTGTGTCGACGCACTGCCTCGATGGCGCTCTGGCCGTTGTCAGCTTCCAGCAGCACATTCACGCCCAGCAGCTGCGAGAGATGGGCGCGCATGGCAAGCCGCAGCGCGGGGTGATCGTCGACGATCAGGATGGTGGTCATGCGTTACTGCCTTGCGGCCGCGCCACGTGGGCGGGCCAGGGGTCATCACTGACTGGGCAGTATATGGAGATAACGCCGCTCCGTTTGTGGGAAGTTTCCGCAATCGCTGTGTGAAATTTCCCCAATTGGGCCGCACTAGATCCAGATCATGTTCGCGTCACATTTTTTGTCACGCATAGGCTACGGGCTATCCCAAAAAAAATAGCGGCCCTCCACCAACATGGGGGGCCGCAAATCGGGAATGCGAGGAGGTCAGAATCCTCAAGAAGTGTTATCGGCACTTGGGTGCGACGCTGATCCCTACTTAGGTGGGGCCAGCATCACACTGCCCGCCTCTGTCAGGCGATGAGCCGATCCGGATGGTTGGCCGGCCCCGTTGCGGCCCGCACGCGCCGCACGCCGGCTTCCATCTCCGCGTGCGCGGCGTCCAGCCACGCGATGCGGTGGCGCACGGGGTCGTTGGGCGAGAGGTCGTGGGCGGAAATCTCGCGCAGGAAATACCGGACCATGCTGCCGGCGCGCGCGGGCACCGGCATCATGCCCAGCATCTGGCCCCGGTCGATCAGACCCAGCCCGGCGGCATGCCGCAGCCCCGCCCACGCCGTACGCCCGAGTCCTATATAGAGTGCATGGCGATGGCACTGCCCGAGCCGCGCGAGGAAGAGTGACTCGAAGACGGTGCGGAGCATGGGCACATCGAGCAGTTCGTCGAGCGGGCCGTCGAACGCGAGGCCGCGCCGCGTGGTGGCGTGGGGCAGGAGGGCGAGCGGCTGGATGGCGTCGAAGCCATCGTTCCACAAGGCGGCCGCATGCGGTTGCCCGATCAGCTCGGGCACGCGGAAGTGGTCGAGCATGCGGATCAGGTTGGGCCGCACCAGCCGGCCGCCCAGTTCCACGCGCCGCTTGTTCTCGCGCTGGATGATTCGCCCGGGCGTATGCGCGAGCAGCAGTTCCTCCGTGACCGACGCGGCGAGCCGCACATGGGTGTGGCCCGGCGTGGTGCTCACCAGCACCAGGCGCGCATCGGCGTTCCGATGCTCGAACGGCACGTAAGCCATGGTGTACGTCCCGTCCTGATCCACCATCACGGGTTTGTCCGCAATGGCTCGCGCGCCGCCACGCCGGATGCGCACGCAATACTCTTCGATGTAGTTCGCCAAGATGTCCCCGCTCCAATGCTTCCCTGCTGCTTGCTGCCATGTCTTGTTTTGGCTTCATGTTAAGCCGCAGTACATGGCCACGAAAGCGCCCAAGTGGCGTCCGGATCGCGTTACAACACAGGCTTGGTTGGCGAGCGAACCAATGAGAGAAGGTAGCCCTACGTATGAGGGATGCGTTTCGCTCTTGGGATGTGGATCGCGCTGTAGGACAACGTTGCGCGACGGTTGGGTCAGGATGATGACGGGCGCGGGCGGGATCGGATCGGCCGCTGGGGCCGCCCGCAAAAAAGGCCGGACACGAAACGTGTCCGGTAACCCATTTGCTGACTCAGGTCGTGTCAGAAACCCGAGAGCTCAAATGATAACCATTATCATTTATCGCGTCAATGAATACGGCGTCGCCTTCAAGCGGTGAGCGTGGTCTCGATCGAAATCTGGGCGGACAGCGCTTTGTGCACCGGGCACTTGTTCGCCACGCGCAGCAGATCTTCGCGCACGTTCGGCGGTAGCTCGCCGTCGATCCTGACGGTGCGGATCATCTTGTAGGCGCCTGGTGCCTCCTCGTGCCGCACCGAGACGTGCACCTCGCGCAGGTCATAGCCCTTGCGCTTGGCGTAGATCTGGAGCGTGAGCGTGGTGCAGGCTGCCAGCGCGGAGTCGAGCAGATCGTGGGGGTTCGGCAGCGACGGGTCGCCTGCGGGGGCGTCCAGATCCGCGCGCCAGGTGGCGGTCTCATTGCGCAGGTCGCAGGCGCTTGCGCCCGAGGCGGCCAGCCAGGTTGCTTCGATCGTCATGGGTGATTGTCCTCAGGAGATGGGTTGGGCGGGAACCGGTCCCGGACTGGTGATTCTATATACAGGGGGCCTGACATCGCGCCGAGCAGGTGCCGTGATCGTCATTTCCAGAAAAATCTGAAGTTTTGATGACAAACCCCTTGCCAGCCTGCGCTGGCTCCCTTAATATTCGCCCCCTCGCAACACAAACCGCGCTGCAAACGCAGCAGCGACAAGGGTTGCGGGGTTGATGGGTGGTCGGGCTGAGCAGTTTCGCAGCGCTGACCGCAGCGAAAAAAACTTCGCTGACCTGTTGACGAAACGCAGATAGTTCTTCATAATC